>JAEYRW010000156.1 GCA_023435435.1 Bacillota bacterium
GGCTTGGGGCTTGGGGCCAGGAGGGTTGGAAAGCAAAGGCTAGTCCGCGACGGTTAATTGCGCCACCGTAAGGGTGCAGACGGGGGTCGCGCCGCCTTCTACCTCCAGGGTGCCCGTTACGTCGATCGGGGTGGCATCGGCGGGATAATCGGCGTCGCCCGCGAGATAGACCACCGCCTGACAGCAGCCGCCAATGTCCGAGACGCAGACAGAACGCGTTGGCGCTTCTTCATCCCCGGAATTTGTCTCATGATAGGTGCCGATGAGCCGGAACGCCTGTCCCTCGAAGTCATAGGGGGAATCGAGCAACGCCGTCAGGTACGAATAAAGCATGGTGCCACTGAGGCCCGAAAGGTCGTTGATCGTCCCGGACGCAGCTGGGGAGGGTGCTAAAAGAGCTGATTGGTTTGCGCAACCGCCCAAGGCCAGCGCGAGAACCGCCAGCAGACAAATCATTTTTTTCATTCCCATGCCCTGATGGAATCCGCCTGTATGTAGTAATAGGTTTCATCCAGTTCGTCGTAAGAGCCGAAGGTGCCTGTGATTTCGATCTGATCGCCCGCTGCGGGATAGGAGAGTCCCTCGTCCAGCAGAAATTCGAGTCCCTGGGCGCAGCAGGCCGTGGCGTCCGAGACCACGACGAAGTTGTAGTCGAGATCCGTTGCGCTCCAATGGGTGACCTGATACGTCCCCCGCACCCGGAACCGCTGGCCGACATACTGCGCGGGGTCGCTGACGATGGAATATACGTAGGAATATACCATCGTTGCGCCCATGCCCGCGAGATCCACATCGTAAAAATCGGGATTGACCGCCTCCTCCGTGAAAGAAACGGCGGCATCGGGGGTCTGTTCCGCAAGGGCCTGGGTGGGAGCAGACGTCGCTTCCGCCTCCCGGTCGGCTTTGTCGCCGCAACCGGACAGAAGTGCCATCGTCAAAATGAGCAAACCCATTAGAATCCGTTTCATGCGTTCACTCCCTTCAGCCGTCCGACCGTGTAGAATCCGAGAAACGCGACGATGTCTGCCGCCACAATGGTGGAGCCCACAGGGGTCGACGCGAGTATGGAGACAAGAATGCCCAGCAGCGCGCACGCCACAGACAAAACCGCCGCGCACAGGACCACGCGCAAAAAACTTCTGAACACGCGCATGGCCGAAAGCGCCGGAAAAACGATGAGCGCCGAGGTGAGCAAGGAGCCGACGAGGTTCATCGCAAGGACGATGACGGTGGCGGTCACCGCCGCGATGAGCAGTTCGTACGCCCGCGCGTTGGTGCCCGTGGCGCGGGTAAACGGCTCGTCGAAGGTGATGGCAAAAATTTTATTGTAAAACACCACGAACACCAGAACCACCAGCGCGGACAGGCCCGCGGTGAGCCAGACCTCCGACGCCTTGAGCGTCAAGATCGACGTGGAACCAAAAAGGGTGGAACATACATCGCCCGAAATGTTGGCCGAGTTGGCGAATATGTTGATGACCAGATATCCAAGCGCCAGCGCAGCCACGGAAAGCATCGCCAGCGCCGCGTCGCCCTTGATGCCCGACTTTCCGTCCGAGCGCAGGAGAAAGACGGCGCTCAGGATGGTGACGGGGAGGATGAGAACCATCCTGTTGGTGAGGCTCATCACCATCGCCACACCCATGGCGCCGAAGGCCACGTGGGAGAGGCTGTCGCCGATGAACGAGAAGCGCTTGAGGACCAGCGTCACCCCAAGGAGCGACGAGCACAACGCGATGAGCACCCCTGCCACTAGCGCATACCGGACGAATGTAAAGCCCATATAAAAGGACAGCGTCCCTAAAAGCCAGCTCACGACGCCTCGCCCCCCATCGCCCGCAGAAAGTACTTGCCCGTGTCGCTGTTGATATAGTCCGCCGTTGGGCCAAAGAACAGTGTCCTTTTTTGAATGTGCAAAACGTGCGAAGCGCGGCGGATGGCCGCGTCCACGTCGTGGGAGATCATCAGGATTGTGATGCCCTCCCGGTTGAGTGTATCGATGAGCGCATACATGTCCGCCGTGGCCATGGGGTCGAGGCCGGACACAGGCTCGTCCAGAAGCAGCATCTTCCGGGTGGCGCACAGCGCCCGGGCGAGGAGTACCCGCTGCTGCTGCCCGCCGGAGAGTTCCCGGTAGCAGCGCGTGCGTAGATCTTCGATTTTAAGCGCCTCCATGTTGGCCCGCGCCGCAGCGCGTTCCGCCCGGTTGTAAAAGGGCCTGAGGCCCGTGCGGTTGAGGCAGCCGGAGCGCACGATTTCCTCCACCGAGGCAGGAAAGTCGCGCTGCACGGCTGTCTGCTGGGGAAGGTAGCCGATTTCACTGCGCCGGAGTCCGTCGCCGAAGGAGATGCTGCCGCCAAGAGGGGAAAGAAGCCCCAGAAGCGCCTTCACAAGCGTCGATTTGCCCGCGCCGTTTTCGCCCACCACGCACAGATAGTCGCCCTTTGAGACCGAGAACGTGAGACCCTCGACGATGGCGTTTTCGCCGTAGCCCAGGGATGCGTCCCTTACGTCAATTTGTGCCATATTGCCTCCGATGGAGAGGGCGCGCCGAAGCGCACCCTCTTTGTTTCAGTCAGTTGAGCGCCTCGGTGAGCGTGGCGAGGTTTGCCTCCATGGCGTCAAGATAGGTCGCACCGTTCGCGATGTTCTCGCTTGTGACCGACTGGAGCGAATCCATGACGAGGATTTTGGCGTCCTTGGCAGCCGTCTCCGCCACGACGGTCTCGGCGATCTTGTGGGTCGCGCCCTCGATCACCAGCACCGCCGGGAGCTGAAGCTCGTCCACCTTGCCCGCAAGGAACGCCACGGTCTCGAAGCTCGCCTCGGTCTCCGCCGAGCAGCCAACAAACGCGGCATAGTAGGTGAGGCCGTAGTCGTCCGCCATGTAACGGAAGGGGAACCGGTCGGCGAACAGAACGGTTTTGCGTGCCGCGGAATCCACCATTGCCTGATATTGGGCATCGAGATCCGACAGCTGCGCGATGTAGGCGGCTGCGTTGGCCTGATAGGTCTGCGCGCCGTCGGGGTCGAGCGCAGCAAGCTCATCGGCGATCGCCTGGGTGATGGTCTGCGCAAAGCGCAGGGAAAGCCATACGTGCTCGTCGTATTCGACTTCCTCTTCACCCTCTCCGCTCTCTTCTTCCTCCTCTTCGGCCTGCATGCCCTCGACCACCTGTTCCTCCTTTGCCTCGACGCTTGCGAGCATGGAGAGGGCAACGATGTCGGGATTTGCCGCGGCCGCGATGACGTCGTCCACCCAGGTATCGGACTCACCGCCCACGTATATGAACAGGTCGCACGCGGAAATCTTCGCGATGTCGGCGGCCGAGGGCTGATAGCTGTGAAGGTCCACGCCGTTGTCGAGCAGCAGTGTGACGTTTGCGTCCGTCGCGCGGTCGCCCAGCACGTTCATCACCCAGTCGTACTGGGGAAAGGTGGTGCACACGATGTCGAGCTTGTCGGCGCCTTCCGCGAAGGAGGGAAGGGCAAGGGTGAACAGGACCGCGCACGCGATCAGAACGGATATGATTTTTTTCATAATACACCTCACGATTGATATGGAAAGTGGAGACGGCGCATGCCGTCCCTGAACGCGAGGCGCCGATTTAATCCGTAAGTTTGACCTTCATGGAGATAAGTGTGGGATGGGAAAGGAAAATGCCGCCCGCGGAAAAGCGCGCGGCGAGGACGCGCGCGAACACCGCCGCACGCAAGGCCATAAACCCGACGATGAATTGGCGCAGGAGCGCCTCCGTGCGCTGAATCGTCTGGCAGACGGAGCAGCTGTCATGGTAGCAATGGACGTGAAAATGAACAATGGCGAGGGAGAACGCCGACAGCACAAAGACGGCAAAGAGCGCGCACACGATGAGCGACGCATATTTCCTCCTCGTCATTTGAACCTCCCGTCAGTCCCGGGCACAGGCCGCGCAGGTACCCACCAGCACGGTTTCCCGATTGTCGATTGAAAATTGATCCGCGCTCCAGACCGCCGCGCGCACCCGCGCGGTCAGCTCGTCGTCCAGGTGAAACAGCGTTCCGCACCGCGCGCAGCGCATGTGCAGGTGTTCCTCGCAGGCCGGGCTTCCCACGTATTGGTAGGTCGCCTGCCGGTCGCCCGGCTCGTAAAACCGCTTGACGAGTCCGGCTTCCGCAAGCTCCGCCAGCAGGCGGTATATCGTGCTCCGCCCCGGTGCGGGCGCGGAGGCCTCCTCCCGCAGCATGCGGGCCGCCTCGCCTACGGAGAACGACCTGTCCGCATGGCACGCTAGAAATTCCGTCAGCGCCGTCTTTTGTCTGGTCACGTAGCTGGACACGAAAGACCCTCCAATTCGGGATTCTGTCCTAAATTACCACGCGCGGCGGCGAATGTCAAGCACTTTTCGAAAACACCGCGGCGCGTCCATAGAAATGTCACAAAAAAGGAAGCCCCAATCGGGACTTCTGCGGACCGCGAATCTTCAATTGCTTTATTTCAGTTTGGTGAGAATTGCTCTTGCCACCGCAAAGGAATTTTCCGAAGCGAGTGCGCAATTTTCATCAAACGCGTCCTTTCCGCTGTGATCCTCCGTGTCCGTCACGGAGCGAATCGCCAGAAATGGCACCCCGTTCACGTAGCAGGCGTGGGCGACGGCGGCCGTTTCCATGTCGATGCACATGGGGTCGTACTTCGCGCGGATGCGCGCCATGGTCGCCGCGTCAGCGAAATAATCGCCTGTGACCATCGTCCCAAAGAAAACGCGCTGCCGGAAGGTTCCTGTTTCGACTGCTCTTTTCCCCTGCGCAAGAAGCGCGTCGCCGGCCCTGAAGGAAAGATCGGGCATCCACGGATGATGCTTGACCAGTACGCCCTCCTCCAGATCGTGATAAGTGACCTCGGTCGATATAACGGTATCGCCGATCTTCAGCCGCCTGTCGATGCCGCCCGCCGTGCCGGACAGAATGATGCAATCAACGTGAGATTGATCGATCAATATCTGCGTCGCGATGGCGGCGTTTACCTTCGCGACGCCACAAAAGAGCGCGACAATTTGGACGCCGTCGAGGAAACCGCTGTGGATGCGCAGCATTGCGTGATCCACAGTTTCAACGAGGGCCATGTGATTGAGAAACGGCTTAAGCTCCGCCTCCACCGCGCAAACGATGCCGACAATCATTGCGTTGTCTCCCTTACGTCGTCCAACTCAACAGTTTCTTCAGGAACCTTTGCAGCTCCTCCGACCTGGGGGAAGCGAATACATCCCGGCTCGCGCCGGATTCCACGATGCGGCCGTCTGTGAGAAACGCAACCTTTTCGCATGCCCTTCTCGCAAAGCCCATCTCGTGGGTCACAATGATGAAATTGAGGCCCTCCTGCCGCAGCTCGTCCACGGCGTCCAGCACCTCCGCCGTGTATTCCGGGTCAAGGGCGCTGGTGGGCTCGTCCAGCAGGAGCAGCTTGGGGCGCGGGGCGATGGCGCGGGCGATGGCGATGCGTTGCTGCATGCCGCCGGAAAGCTCGCCGGGCCGCTTTTTCGCCGCGGCTTCCAGCCCGAACCGTCTGAGCAGTCCGATGGCGGTTTCCTCCGCGCGCTCCTTTTCGTAGCCGTGCACCTTTTGAAGGGGCAGCGCGATGTTCGTCAGCGCGTCCAGATGGCGGAATAGTCCGTTTTGCTGAAACACGTAGCCGAGCTTGCGCCGGTATTTGACCAGTCCGGCGGCATCGTGGGGCATGCGCGCGCCGTCGAGCCACACCTCGCCCTTGCTCGGCGCGAGAAGGCCCGCGATGATGCGCAGAAGCGTCGATTTTCCGCCGCCGGAGGGGCCGATGAGGGACAGCGTGGTGACCTCGCCCATATAGCTGAGATCGTCGATGACGTCGCCGCCGCCGGGAAAGGTCATCGTGATGCCCTTAAGTTCGATTCTCATATTGGAAATGCCTTTCAATCCGCTTCGTGACCATCGAGAGGGGCAGCGTCAGCGCGAGGTAGAGAAGCCCCAGCACGAAGTAACACTCGAAGAGCCGGAAGTTGACGGAGCTGATCTCGCGCACCGTCTGCGTCAGCTCGATCACCGCGATCATCGAGAGAAGCGAGGAATCCTTGATGATGGACGCAAACTGGCCCGTGAGCGCGGGCAGCGTGCGCTCCATGAGCTGCGGAACGATGACGTGCCGGATCGTCTGGGTTTGGGTAAAGCCCACCGCCTTGGCCGCCTCGAGCTGCGTGGGGTCCAGGGACAGAAGGCTTCCGCGCACAATCTCGGAGATGTACGCGCCTTCGAAGACGGAAAGGATCATGACCCCTGCCCAGAAGCGGGATGTCACGCCCCACGCGGTGCCGATGATGTAGAAAAACAGATAGATCTGCATGATGAGGGGCGTTCCGCGGATGAATTTGACGTAGACGCCGGCGAAATAGCGCACCGGCAGAAGGCGCGAAACCTGGCCCAGCGCGGAAAAAACGCCGATCAAAAGGCTGATGACCAGACTCGCGAGGCTCAGCTTAATGGTCATCAGAAAGCCCAGCGCCAATCTTTTTTCAAACCCCGAGAGCGCGCCGAAGTCGAGCGTGATCCCGATGGCCGCCAGAGAGGCGGAAAAAGCCAGAACCAACACCGCCGCCACGAGCAGTCCGTTGAAAAGCGCTTTGAGAAGGCCCGGCTTTTCACCGGGCCTCGCGCTGAAGAGATGGAATGGCCGCATCATTCGGCGTCCAGATCGAAGAACCACTTGAAGCCCAATTCGTCAAACGCGGCCTTTTCGTCGGCGAGGTATTTTTGCGTCAGCTCGTCGAAGCCGCCGTTGGCGTAGAATTCCGGGATGAATGCGTTGAGCTGGTCGAGCAGTTCGGTGTTCCCCTTGGCCACCGCCACGCCCCAGTTCTCGACGTCCTGGAAGGGCACGAAGACTGCCTTTGTGGTGTCGGGATTGGCCTGCCAGTTGCGGTAGATGGTGAGCTGGTCGTAGATGAAGGCGTCGGCCTTCCCCTGGGAAACCTCGGTAACGCAGGCGCTCTCGTCCGCAAGGCCGATGACCTCTGCGTTGGGGAGGTTTTCCGTGGCGTAGAAGTAGCCCGTGGAGCCGATCTTGACGGCGATCTTCTTGCCCGCCACGTTGAGGTTGTCGACGGTCTCAACACCGGAATTGATGTTTGTCAGAATCGCGAGGTAGGCGTTCGCGTAGGGGACGGAGAAGTCGATGACCTGGCCGCGCTCCTCGGTGATGGTCATGGACGAGACGATCATGTCGATCATCCCGGTCTGCAGCGCGGGGATGAGCCCGTCCCAGGCGATGTTCTGAATCTCGACCTCGCGGCCGATGGATTCGCCGAAGGCCTTGGCAAAGTCCACGCTCACACCGGACGGGTTTCCGTCGGCGTCCTTGGTCTCAAACGGGGGGTAGGCGAGCTCCATTCCCACGATCAGCTTGTCCGATTCCGCGAGGGCGGGGACAAAGGTCGCGAGGAGCACAAAAGTCAGGACGGCGACTGCAAGCATTCTTTTCAACATGGATTTTCCTCCTTGTTCGGGTCGATGGGGTAAGTCTGACATGTTTATAAACGGATCGGACACAAAAATCACAAATCGTGACCATGTTAGTGTTATTATAAATTCGGATGCAGTTTTATGCAATCGAACATGGGATTTATTTTTCGAAACCTTAATGGAACAAATGACTTGCGTTCCGCCGAATCCTGTGCTATCATGGTTGAAATCATCGCAAAGGGGAATGTCCGCATGCAAGCGTTCGGCAGGCTGAATTCCACGACCCGGTCCGCGCATCCGTTTTGGAGGCGGGCCTTGGTCGCATTCCCATAGACGCGATTGGAAGAAGATGGGGCGGCTGAAGGCAAGTGCTTTCGGCCGCTTTTGTTATAAGGAGGAGTTGCGATGATCGAGGAAATCCGGAACTACTACGACAACTACGACGAGGACGGACGGCTTCTTCTGCGGCATGGGCAGGTGGAGTACCTCACCACCATGCGCTACATCGAAAAATATCTGACACCGGGCGCGCGGGTGTGCGAAATCGGCGCGGGCACGGGACGCTACAGCCACGCCGTCGCGCGGACGGGCCACCGCGTGGACGCGGTGGAGCTGGTGCCGAAAAACATCCAAATCTTCCGGGAAAATGCGCGGCCCGGGGAGGACGTGTCCGTTTCCCAGGGGGACGCCCGGGATTTGTCCTTTCTGCCGGACGGCGCCTACGACATGACGCTGCTTCTGGGGCCGATGTACCACCTGTTTACCGAGGCGGACAAATTGCGGGCGCTCTCCGAAGCCGTGCGGGTGACAAAACCCGGCGGCATCCTCATGGCCGCCTACTGCATCGCCGACGCGTCCATCCTCCAGTACGGCTTCATCCGGGGAAACATTCACAACCTCATCGAAATCGGGCTGGTGGACTCCGAGACCTTCCGGGCCTCCTCCCGGCCCCAGGACGTGTTTGAGCTCCACCGGAAGGAGGACATCGACCGGCTCATGGCGGACTTTTTCACCGATCGGCTCCACTACGTGGCCACTGATCTTTATACCAACCACATGCGCGAGGCCGTGGACAGCATGGACGACGAGACGTTTTCAATCTACCTGCGGTACCATTTTTCCATCTGTGAGCGCCCGGACATGGCGGGACTCACCAATCATATTCTGGACATCCACAGGAGGCGTTGACGCATGATTGAGACGGTTCGGGACTATTACAACGGTTACGATGAGGACGCGCGGCTGGCGTCCAAGCGCGGTCGGGTGGAGTTTCTGACCACCATGCGCTACATCGAGAAGTACATTGCGCCGGGCGCGCGGGTGTGCGAAATCGGCGCGGGCACGGGACGCTACAGCCTCGCCCTCGCCCGCATGGGATACCCTGTGGACGCGGTGGAGCTTCTCGAGCACAACATCGACGTCTTCCGGCAAAACATGCGGTTGGGCGAGGGTGTGACGGTCCGGCAGGGGGATGCGCGGGATTTATCCTTCCTGAAGGACGGCACTTACGACATGACACTGCTTTTGGGGCCGCTGTATCATTTATTCACGGAGGCTGACAAATTGCGGGCGCTGTCCGAGGCCCTGCGGGTGACAAAACCCGGCGGCATTCTCATGGTTGCCTACTGCATCGCCGACGCGACGATCCTCGAGAGCGGCTTTGTCAAGGGGCAAATCGGCGCGCTCATTGAAGGCGGGCTCATCGATCCGGTGACGTTCCGGGCCGCTTCGCGCCCTGAGGAGGTGTTCGAGCTCCACCGGAAGGAGGACGTCGATGGGCTCATGGCGGGCTTTCCCGCCGAACGTCTCGACTATGTGGCGACGGACCTTTACACCAAGCACATGCGCGCCACCGTGGAGGAAATGGACGACGAGACGTTTTCACTCTACCTGCGCTACCACTTTTCCATTTGCGAGCGGCCCGACATGGTCGGGATGACCCACCACAGCCTCGACATTCACAGAAAGCGGTGAAAATGATGAATCACATCGGCACACAGACCATCGAAACAGGACGGCTTATTCTGCGCAGGTTCCGGGAAGACGACGCCGAGGCGCAGTTCGAAAACTGGGCAAACGATCCGGAGGTGACGCGGTTTCTGCACTGGGAGGCGCACAAGACCGTCGACGAATCCCGGGCGGCCATCGCCCGCAGGCTTGAAAAGTACGGGAAGCCGGATGCTTACATGTGGGCAATCACATCGAAGGACGGCGCGCTCATGGGCGCGATCTCCGCGCACATCGAGAGCGAGACGGATTCCATCGCCATGGCGGGCTACTGCCTCGGGCGCGCGTTTTGGGGGAAGGGCTACATGACCGAGGCCCTGAAGGCCGTCCTGGAATACATGTTCCTGCGCGTGGGCGTCAACCGGATAGAGGCGGTGCACGCGGTGGAAAACCCGGCTTCCGGGGCGGTAATGCGCAAGGCGGGCATGCTGCGGGAGGGTCGGCTCCGGCAGGCGTACAGAAACCACGCGGGCTACCACGACGGGGAACTCTACGGACTGGTGCGCGAGGACTGGGACATCCGGCGCGAGATGGATTTCTACAATGCGCTGCCGGTGGATTTTCGGGACTTCATCGAGCCGGGGGAGCTGAGCGACGGGGAAATCTCGCTGGCTCTTTCGAAGAAGTCTCCCGCCATTCCGGAAAAGAAGTGGGTGCCGTCCTATGAATTCGATATCGTGAAGGACGGCGCCAAGGTCGGGCACATCGGGCTGCGCATCGGCTACACCGACGGGCTTTATTACGGCGGGCAGATCGGCTACGGTGTGGACGAAGCCTGTCGCGGGCGCGGATACGCGGGCCGGGCATGCGCGCTTTTGAAGCCCGTGCTGCGGGCACACGGCATGAGAATCGCCCTCATTACCAACGATGTGAACAACCTCGCTTCCCGCCGTGTGTGCGAGAAGCTGGGCGCGCGGCATGTGCGCGCGGCGACGCTGCCCGATTGGCACGATCTCTATGCGGAGGGGCACCGCGCGGAAAACATTTACGAGTGGGCCATCGACGAACCTGGGGACGAAATCCGGCGGGAGATGGATCGCTATGCGGTGCTCCCGGCGCGCTTTGACGGCTTTATCGAGCCGGGGTTGCTGACGGACGGCACGGTCGAACTCGTCTGCACGCTGAAGACGCCGGCCAATCCGGAAAAGAAATGGGCGCCCTCCTACACCTTCGAGATTCGCGCGGACGGCGCGCGGGTGGGCGAGGCGAATCTGCGCATCGGCTTCAGCGACGGGCTCTATTACGGCGGGCACATCGGCTACCACATGGACGAGGGGCGCAAGGGCCGCGGCTACGCGGGCCGCGCGTGCGCGCTTCTGACATCCGTCATGCGCGCCCACGGGATGACCGCGGCGCTCATTTCCAACGACGTGAAGAACGCGGCCTCCCGCCGGGTGTGCGAAAAGCTGGGCGCGCGCCTCATCCGCACGGCGCGGGTGCCGGAACCCCACGATCTGTACGCGGCCGGGCTCCGCTGGGTAAACATTTACGAATGGAATTTCGGAGGTTAAATCTTCCGTATATGTGTTATAATGGACGCATAGGAAGGAGGGCTTGCCCATGAAAACATACGACATCGCGGTCGTCGGCTCGGGTTCCGGGTTGATGATCGCGGAGGCCGCGCTTTCCGCGGGGCTTTCCTGCGCCATTGTTGAAAAGGCGAAGTTTGGCGGGACGTGCCTCAACAAGGGCTGCATCCCCTCGAAGATGCTGGTGTATCCGGCGGACCTCATCCGCGAGGCGGGGGACGCGGCGCGCATCGGCCTCGGCTTTCAGCGGCCTGAAATTGATTGGGAGCGGATTTCAACCCGCGTCTGGCGGCAGATCGGCCACAACGTGCAGATCGAAAAGAGTCTCGACGGCATCGAAAACCTGGGCGTCTACAAGGGCACGGCGGAATTCACCGCGCCGTACGTCATGCGCGTCAGGAGCGCCGACGGCACGCATTCCGAGGATTTCCGGGCGGACAAAATCGTGCTCGCCGCGGGTGCGCGCTCGTTCGTACCGCCCGTGGAGGGGCTGGAGGAGGCGGGCTACGTCACCAGCGAGCTGTTCTTCGGGGAGAAATATCCCAAGACGCCGTGGGGGAGCCTCGTCATCGTGGGCGGCGGCGCCATCGGCGCGGAGTTTGCGCACATTTTCTCCGCCCTGGGAACCAAGGTTACCCTCGTCGAAATGCGGGAAAACATCGTGCCCACCGAGGAGGAGGAAGTGAGCGAGTTTGTCGCGCGGAACTTCCGGAAGAATGGCATCGAGATTGTGGCGGGGGCCAAGGTTCTGAAGGCCGCGTCCGGGCCGGAGGGGAAGAGCGTGCTCGTGGAGGACGTGAACACGGGGGAGCGGCGGACGATTTCCTGCGACGAGATTTTCGTGAGCGCCGGCGTAAGGTCCAACGGCGACCTTCTGAATCTCCCGGCGGCGGGCGTTGAAACCGACGGGCGCGGCTATGTCGAGACCGACGAGTACCTCGAGACCAACGTCAAGGGCGTCTACGCCATCGGCGACATCAACGGCAAATACCAGTTCCGGCACAAGGCCAATTACGAGGCCACCATCCTCGTTCAGAACCTGTTTGGCGGCGCGCACAAGGCTGCGCGCTACGACGCGGTGCCCTGGGCGATCTTTACCTGGCCGCAGGTGGGGCACGTGGGCATCACCGAGCGCGAGGCGCGGGAAAAGGGCATCCGCTACGGCGTGGCGCGCAACTACTACTCGTCCATCGCGGGCGGCATTGCCATGGGCATCTCCGAGCATTCGGCGGACAACGGCTTTGCGAAGATCATTCTCGGGCGCGACATGCGCATTCTGGGGGCGCACATCGCCGGGCCCTACGCCTCCATGCTGGTGCAGCCCTTTGTGTACCTCATGAACGCCGGCACGCCCTGCCCCGACGTCCGCATGGCGGGCGGATACCGGCGGGCCGACTGCCCCACCATGGGCACGGTGGATCCGGTGACGGAATCGATGGTCATTCACCCATCCATGAACGAGCTGGCCGCCTGGGCCATCGAGGATGTGGAGTGGGCCGACTGACGCTGACGGGAGACGAAAGATGAAGACATTCAAGGAACTGTACGAGCGGGCCGCGGCGCTGGCCCTTGATCCGGCCCAGTTGGAGAAAGCGCGGGGGGAATATGATCCGCGTCACCTGGACTGCCTCCTGAACCCGCAAAAGTGTCCGGTGGTGATCCGCGCGGGGAACTGCGACTGTGACGCGACGCACCGCGCGGAATGCGCGGCCCGTTGCGCGTTCGACGCCATGTCCGTGGGCGCGGACGGGAACATCGAGATCGATCCGGCCAAGTGCGTCGGCTGCGCGGGCTGCGTGGACGCGTGCGAGAAAAAGAACATCGCGGCGAGCACGGACGTGGTGGCGGCCCTGCGGGCGGTGCGCGCGGCCAAGGGTCTAAAGTATGCGCTCATCGCGCCCGCGTATCTGGGTCAGTTTTCCGAGGCGGTGACGCCGGGGAAGCTCCGCACCGCATTCAAGGCGGCCGGCTTCGACGGCATGATCGAGGTGGCGCTGTTCGCGGACATCCTCACCCTCAAGGAAGCGCTGGAGTTCGACAAAAGTATCACCACCGAGGCGGACTATCAGCTCACCAGCTGCTGCTGCCCCATGTGGATCGCCATGATCCGCAAGGTGTATGCGGAGCTGATGGGCCACGTGCCGGGCTCGGTTTCGCCCATGGTGGCGTGCGCGCGCACGGTGAAGGCGCTCTACCCCGACGCGGTGACGGTGTTCGTGGGCCCCTGCCTTGCCAAGAAGGCCGAGGCCCGGGAAAAGGACCTCGCAGGGGCGGTGGATTTCGTGCTCACGTTTGAGGAAACCAAGTCCATCTTCGACCTGCTCGGCATCGATCCCGCCGAGATGGAGGAAAGCGAGAAGGATCATGCCTCCCGGGCGGGACGCGTGTATGCGCGCACGGGCGGGGTGAGCGAGGCGGTGACGGAGACGGTAAGGCGCATCAGTCCCAACCGCCCCATTGCCGTCAAAACCCGCCAGGCGGACGGCGTGCCCGCGTGCCGGGCCATGATGAACGAAATCCGCGCCGGACAGGGCGGCGCGAACTTCTACGAGGGCATGGGCTGCGTGGGCGGCTGCGTGGGCGGCCCCCGGGCCGTGACGCCCAGGGAGCAGGGCCGCGAGGCGGTGAACGCCTACGGGGAAAAGGCCCAGTACCGGACGCCCGCCGAGAACCCGTACGTGACGGAGCTTCTCCACAGGCTGGGCTTTGACACCATTGAAAGCCTGCTCGAAAAGGACGAGATTTTTACCAGGCATTTCGACTGACATTGTGCGATGGCCGCCGCCCGGTGGGGCGGCGGTTTTCTGTGCCTAATTTGCAGGAATTGCAATACGGTCGTTCAAATTCGGGCGCCCTGTTTGTTAACTTTGCATGGTGGAGATTGCATAATATACAGGATGTGTATAAACATCAATAAAAAATAACATAAACAGGGGATTGACGGGGGAGATGCGGAGTGCTAATGTATAAATATAAAAAGAGGACGCGGGTGTCACGGCGTCCTTTTTGCGCACAAATTTGAGGAGGGGTTCATCCATGAGAAAACTCATCGCGGTTGTTTCTGCATTGGCTCTCGTTTTCGCGTTCTCCGGCGCGGCCCTCGCGGAAGGGTTGACGCTCAAGGAAGGCGTTTTGCAGGTGGGCATGGAGATTGGCTATCCGCCCATGGAATACCTCGACGAGGACGGCACCACGCCCATCGGCTTTGACGTGGAAGTGGCCTACGAGCTGGGCGCGCGTCTGGGGATTGATGTGGAGCTGGTGGACACCGCGTGGGACGGCATCTTCGCCTCTCTGGACGCGGACCGGTACGACCTCATTCTCTCATCCGTCTCCATCACGCCCGAGCGGCAGGAGAACTACAACCTGACCCGCCCCTACATTGCCAACAAGCTGGTTCTGGTGGTGGCCAACGATCTGGGCATCGCCTCGCCGGAGGACCTGGCCGACCACAGCGTGGCGGTGCAGGCGGAGACCACCTCCGACGACTATATGAAGACGAAGATGGCCGAGGGCCTCGAAGTGGGCGACTACTACGTCTATGACAAAATCATTCAGTGCTTTGACGAGCTTAAGCTGGGCCGCGTGGACGCGGTGCTGGTGGACAGCGTGGTGGCGGCCTACTACATCGGCGCGGACGCGGACAAGTACTCCATCGTATGGGAAAACGACGAGGCCGAGCCTCTGGGCATCTGCCTCAAGAAGGGCAACGACGCGCTGACCCAGGCCGTGGAGGATGCCATCGATTCCATGTACGCGGATGGCACCATGTCCGAGATTGCCATCAAGTTCTTCGGGTATGACACCACGGCGGGCGTCCGCTGAACAAGCATGCGCCGGGCCCGCCGTGCGGCGGGCCGGGCAGCGATTGACCGGAGGCGCGTGATATGGAGAAACTTCAGCAGATGATCGGGTGGCTGCCCGCGCTTTTTGAGGCGACGAAAATAACGCTTTCGCTCACAGTGCTCGCGGTGAGCTGCGGGCTGATTTTGAGCGTCTTTCTTGCCCTCGGGAAGATCTCGAAATCGAAGATACTCAACGCCGTCTGCAACGCGTACATCTTCTTTTTCAGGGGCACGCCGCTTCTGATGCAGATTTTCTTCATCTATTATGCGCTGCCCCTCATCAACCCCGCGCTCACCATCCGGGACCGCTTTGTGGCCGCGTGGATCGCCTATTCCCTCAACTCGGGGGCGTATCTCGCCGAGATCATCCGCGCGGCCATCCAGTCCATCGACAAGGGGCAGTTCGAGGCCGCGCGGGTTCTGGGCATGAGCTACGCAAAGACCATGCGGCTCATCATCATTCCCCAGTCCATCCGGCGGCTCATCCCGCCGGTGGGCAACGAGTTCATCATGGTCATCAAGGATACGTCCCTGGTTTCCTCCATCGCGCTGGTGGACCTCATGAAAAAGACGAGCCAGATCATGTCCTCCAGCGCCAGTCCGCTCGTCTATCTGCCCGCGATGGTGATCTATCTGGTCATCACGGCGGTGTTCACGTATCTGTTCAACCGGCTGGAGAAGAAATTCAGCGTGTATCAGTGAGGGGGCGGGGCGATGGAAGCTGTTGAGATGATCCGCGCGGAGCACGTGGACAAGCTGTTCGGGAGCCTGCACGTCTTAAAGGATGTGAGTCTTTCCATCAACAAGGGGGACGTGGTGTGCATCATCGGGCCTTCGGGTTCGGGGAAGTCCACGTTTCTGCGCTCACTCATTCACCTTGAGAAGATCACGCGGGGCAGGATCATCATCGAGGGGGAGACCCTCGACGACCGGGAGAACGGTGTCAACCGCGTCAAGCTCACCGCCCGGGAAAAGAGCGCGATCCTCTTGCGCATGGGCATGGTGTTCCAGTCCTTCAACCTGTTCCCGCACAGGACGGTGCTCCAGAACGTGATGATCGCGCCGGTGAACGTGAAGGGCATGCCCGCCAAAAAGGCGGAGGAAATCGCCCGCGCGCTCATTGGGCGGGTGGGGCTGTCCGAGAAGGTGAACGAGTACCCGTCCCGGCTCTCGGGCGGACAGCAGCAGCGCGTCGCCATCGCCCGGGCGCTTGCCATGCAGCCGGAAATCATGCTCTTTGACGAGCCGACCAGCGCCCTCGACCCGGAATTGGTGGGCGAGGTTCTGTCGGTGATCAAGTCCCTGGCGGACGAGGGAATGACCATGATCGTCGTGACCCACGAGATGGGGTTCGCGCGGGAGGTGGCCGACCGGGTGATCTTCATGGACGCGGGAACCATCGCGCAGGAAGGGCCGCCCTGCGAAATCTTCGGAAACCCTGAAAATCCGCGACTGAAGCAATTTTTGCAAAGCGTTCTATAGCGGGCCGTGAGGCCCGTTTTTTTGAGGATATAGGCTGGCGGGAGAACCGTTTCCCGACCGGGGAAAATCGCGGCACAGGGCTTTTTTTCAGAATATTTTGCAAAGCGGGGCGGTAAGTCCGCACGGATTGGTCAATTTATTGACTTTTCTGGTGCGATATGGTAGCATCCGATTAATGATATACATTTGCGGGGGTGACAAAATGGATTTGCTGCGCCGCCCGAAGGCTGTACTCGTTCTCATCATTGCCCTGCTTTGCGCGCATCCCGGTCCGGCAAAGTCGGAACAGTCAGGAGCCGTACCGGACGCCGCGCCGACGGTGCTCGAAGAAGAAGAACCGGGCGGCGCGCCTTCCGCCATGCCGACGGTGCTCGAAGCGGAAGGAACAGGCGGCGCGCCTTCCGCCATGCCGACGGTGCTCGAGGAAGAAGAACAGGGCGGCGCGCCTTCCGCCCTGCCGACGGTGCTCGAGGAAGAAGAACAGGGCGGCGCGCCTTCCGCCACGCCGGCGGTGCGCGAGGAAGAAGAACCGGACGGCGCGCCTTCCGCCCTGCCGACGGTGCTCGAGGAAGAAGGACAGGGCGGCGCGCCTTCCGCCCTGCCGACGGTGCTCGAGGAAGAAGGAACAGGCGGCGCGCCTTCCGCCCTGCCGACGGTGCTCGAGGAAGAAGAACAGGGCGGCGCGCCTTCCGCCGCGCCGACGGTGCTCGAGGAAGAAGGAACAGGCGGCGCGCCTTCCGCCACGCCGACGGTGCTCGAGGAAGAAGAAACGGGCACCCGCTCCGACGCCGTCCGAGAGGGGGCGAAAACGGGTGAGGAGGGCGTCGGATCAGAGGCCGCATGCGTGCCGACAGCGGCGGAACCGCAATCCGCGCCCGGGCCCGACACGGCGGCGCAAGCGGGGGCCGATGTCGCTGCGCTTTCCCTGGACCGGGATGCGCTCTCCCTCCTGGTGGGGGAGGAGGCGCGATTGGTCGCCTCGGGGACGGATGTGCGCTGGCGTTCTTCGGACGAAAGCGTGATCACGGTGGCGGGGGGACTGGTCGCGGCGGTTGGCCCGGGAGAAGCCGACGCGATCGCCACGACGCCGGACGGAGAGCGTGCCGCTTCCTGCCGCGTGTACGTGCGGCGCGCGGTTTCGGAAATTGCGCCCACCCAGGCAAAACTTTCACTGGGTGTGGGGGAAAAGCGCACGCTGGTGTGCGATTTGGCGCCGGCGGACGCGGTGCCGGATTTGTGCTACTCGTCCAGTGACAAGCGCGTCGCAAAGGTGAACGCATCCGGCGTGGTGACCGCCAAGGGGACCGGTCGCGCGGTCATCACCATCGAAGACGCAGGCGGCGCGACGGCCCAAGTGACGGTTCGGGTGTGGAAGGCGCCGCGGTCCGTTTCCCTCTCGGCGGCACGCAATGTGGTGGGCGTCGGGGAAACCCTCCCGCTCGAGGTCGGGTTCTCCAAAGGGTACGGCGGAGGCTACGCGCTGTTTTCCGGCGACGAGTCGGTGGCGGAAATCTCCGGCGACGCCGTCGTCGCGCGCGCCCCGGGCACCTCGAGGATTTCGGTCAGGACATACAATGGCAAAACAAAGAAGGGCACACTGACGGTGCGGCCCGCGCCGGAGAGCGTGCGCCTTGATCAGACGGAGCTGACCCTCGGTGTGGGAGAAAAGACCGTCCTGACCGCGGCGCTCAGCGAGGGAAGTGCCGGCGTGTATACATTTTCGTCCGGTGACGAGACGGTCGCGAGGGTGGGCGCGTCTACCGGCAAGGTCACGGCTGTGGGGGCCGGGATCGCCGAAATTGTCGTCAGGACGTACAACGGGTGCGAGTCGGTATGCCGGGTCACAGTCTCTCCCGCGCCGAAATCGGTAGAACTCTCCCTGCCGGATGGAATGAAAGCCCTCGGCGTGGGCGAGCGATTGCGGCTCTCCACGGTTCTGTTGCCGGAGGGGAGCGCGGGGCGCGTCGCTTACAAATCAAGCAACGCGCGATGCGTCGCGGTGAACAAAAACGGCGTCGTGACCGGAAAGCGCGCGGGGTGCGCCGTCATCACCGCCACCGCCTATAACGGCAAAAAAACAAAACTGACCGTCACTGTCAAGAAGGCCCCCCAATCACTGTCCCTTTCTTTCGACCGGGCGCTTCTTGGCGTGGGGGAGTCGACGCGCTGCCGCGTCCGTCTGCCCTCGGGGAGCGCGGGCGGAAGCACCCTTGAATCGAGTGACGAAAGCATCGCCCGCGTGGAGGACGGCCGCGTGGTCGCCGTCGGGCCGGGAAGCGCCGTCATTACAGCCACCGCATACAACGGAAAATCATGCGGCGCGACCATTCAAGTCGCATCCGCGCCGGAGGAGGTGCGCGTTTCGCCCGACCATGCCGTCATCGGCGTCGGGGACAGCCTCGTCCTCGCGGCGGTGCTGAACGAGGGGTCGGCGGGCGCTTGCGGATTTTCCGGCGATGCGCCCACCGTCGCGGCGGTGGATTCGGAAACAGGCGCCGTGAAGGCCGCGGGGGTGGGGGAGGCGACCGTCACCGTCACCGCATACAACGGCGTGCAGGCCTCCGCGCAAATCTCGGTGGTCGCCGCGCCGGAAAAGCTCACGCTCCTTGCGCCCGCACCGGACGCCGGTGCTTATCTTCTCGAAATCGAAAAGGGGGACACGTTTCAGATCGTGCCGGACATGGACGGGCGAACGGCCATGGGCATGACCTACAAAAGCGCCAAGACTTCAGTCGCCTCGGTGAGCGCTTCGGGCCTCGTGACCGCAAAGGGCAGCGGAAGCTGTACCGTTACCGCCACCGCGTACAACGGCAAGTCGGTGAAGATCCGCGTAACCGTCAAAATATGGGTGGACATGCTGGACGACGATTATGTCGCCCACGCGATGGGCGACATGGAGGACAAGACGTACACCAATTCTTTGGATGCGTTTTTGACGAACTATGCCCTGGGCTGCCGAATCTTCGAGTGCGACCTGTCCCGGACCGCCGACGGCGGGATTGTGCTGTGGCACAACTGGGCCAAGAATCAAATCAACGCGGAAACGCCGCTTGGGTATGTGCCCACCCTTGCGGAGTTCCGGCAGATGAAGATCGACGACAAGTACACGCCCCTCACATACCGGGACCTCATCGCGCTGATGAAGGAATATCCGGACGCCCGGTTTCTCATCGACTCCAAACTGAGCACGCCGGAAGCTGCCACGCAGATGTACAGCCAGATGCGGAGCATCGCCGAGGAGGAGGACGCCCTTGGAGCCCTTGACCGCACCATCGTGTACGTGTACAGCAAGTCGATTTACCGCGCCATCGACGATGTGTATCACTTTGATCAGTACGTGTACGCCTTCTACTTCCTCGACAAGAAGGCGCCGAGCACCGAGCGTTTCAAGGCAATTGCCGATTTTTGCGCGCAGAATGGAATCGACGTGATCGCCCTCCCGGACGAGTGGTGGAGCGCGGGATACATGTCCGCGCTCAGGAAAGCCGATCTGGCCATGGAGATTCATGTGGTAAATTCCGCGGCGCGGGCGAAAAAGCTGAGAAAGAGCGGCGTCTCGTGGATCTGCACGGACAAGCCGTTCCGATTGGAAAGATGATCGGAATGGGAATCTATGGGAAAGCGGGCCGCAAGGCCCGTTTTTTTTGCGCAATCATATTGACAAAAGTCGATTTGAGGTATATGCTGGTCACATCCAATGAATTCGATTTGGGTGGACAGGGATCGAGAAAGGAAGCGTTGGGAATGGGACTGTTTGGGAAAAAGACGGAGGGCCACGGCGGGGATGCCGCCATTAAGGTGTTGGGCGCGGGGTGCCCGAAGTGCCGGCAGCTGGAGGAATCGGTGAAGGCGGCGCTTGCCCAAAGGGGCGTCGCGGAAGAAGTGGGTCACGTGACGGACTATGCCGAAATCGCGGCATACGGCGTCATGTCCACGCCCGCGCTGGTGGTGGACGGCAAGGTCGTCTCCTACGGGAAGGTGCTAAAAACCGAGGAAGTCGCGGCGATTCTCGAAAAGGCGCGGGGATGACGGAGAAGGGCGCGCATCGATAAGCGCAAATGCGCGTCCGGCCACCGCATCCGCAAACCGCTGAAGGAATATCGGGTTCACGCGGTTGTTCCGGATGAGGACGAAGGCGAGCCGCTCGGCCCATGCATGGAAGCCGACAGGGCAATTTGCACCGGATTCGGGACATGTGCTGTTATGCTGTGGAAATTGCATTGGATTGGGGTAAGACGGATGGCGAACAAGGCGCGGGGAATTGGCTTTTTTGAGAGGTATCTCACATTTTGGGTGATTCTGTGCATGGTGCTGGGCACGCTGGTCGGTCAATATTTGCCCGGAATTCCCGCTTTCCTCGGGCGCTTTACATATGCAAACGTATCGATTCCCATTGCGGTCCTCATCTGGCTGATGATTTACCCGATGATGCTCAAGGTAAATTTTCAAAGCGTCCGCGACGTCGGCAAGAATCCAAAGGGATTGTTTGTGACGTGGGTGACAAACTGGCTCATCAAGCCCTTTACCATGTTCGGCATCGCCTGGTTTTTCTTTTTCGTTGCGTTCAGGGGCCTGATTTCGTCCGAGCTGGCCCGCGACTACCTTGCGGGCGCTGTGCTGCTCGGGGCCGCGCCGTGCACGGCGATGGTCTTTGTCTGGAGCCACCTGACCCACGGGAATCCCGCCTATACCGTCGTTCAGGTGGCGACCAACGACCTCATCATTCTGGTCGCCTTCTCACCGCTTGTGGCATTTCTGATGGGCGTGGGGGGCGTGCGGATTCCTTGGGATACGCTGCTTCTCTCCGTCGCGCTGTTTGTGGTGATCCCGCTTGCGGGCGGCGTACTTACCCGGATGCGGATGACGCGGCGCAGAGGCGAGGCGTATTTTCAGAATGTGTTTTTGCCCAAGTGGAACAACGCCACCGTATCCGGTCTCCTTTTGACGTTGGTCATCCTCTTTTCCTTTCAAGGCAAGGTAATCCTTGAAAATCCGCTGCACATCCTGCTGATCGCGATTCCGCTCACCATACAGACGTTTCTGATCTTTTTTATCGCCTACCTTGCGAGCAGAATGCTCAGGCTCGAGCACGAAATCGCCGCGCCGGCCGGAATGATCGGCGCATCCAACTTCTTCGAATTGGCCGTCGCGGTGGCGATCTCGCTGTTCGGCGCGCAGAGTCCCGCCGCGTTGGCCACCGTTGTCGGCGTTCTGGTGGAAGTTCCCGTCATGCTGACGCTGGTTAAAATCGCGAATCAGACAAGGAGATGGTTTCAATATGAATAAGCAGAAGGTTGCCTTTCTCTGCGTGCACAATAGCTGCCGCAGCCAGATCGCCGAGGCGCTGGGGAAGCACCTGGCTGGGGGCGCGTTCGAAAGTTTTTCCGCGGGCACGGAGAAAAAGGACAAAATCAATCCCGACGCCGTGCGGCTGATGAAGCAAATCTACGGCATCGACATGGAAAAGACCCAGCGGCCGAAGCTTCTCCAGGAATTGCCGCCCGTGGACGTGGTGGTCACAATGGGCTGCAACGTCGAATGTCCGTTTCTCCCCTGCAAGCGCCGGGAGGACTGGGGACTTGACGACCCCACCGGCAAGGGTGACGAGGCGTTCCGCGAGGTGATTCGCGCCGTCGAGGAAAACATCCGCAGGCTCCGGGGCGAACTTCTGGGTTAATCGCGCGGGTACCTCAAAATTTCATACTGTTTTGCTATAATGGCCGCATCAATCACAGCGGATAACGGAGCGTGAACCGATGAGACTCATGAGGCAATTCCTGATCATCGCGGCCTTCTCCTTTTTCGGGGAGGTCGCGAAAGCGTTGATTCCCTTTTCCATCCCCGCCAGCGTGTACGGACTTTTCCTGATGCTGGCCGCGTTGTCCCTGGGCGTGGTCAAGCCCAACCAGGTGCACGACGCCGCGAAATACCTGATCGAGATCATGCCCCTGATGTTCGTCCCCGTTGGCGTCGGGCTCATGAGCACCTGGGGCGCGATCAAGCCCATCGCCCTGCCGGTTGTCATCATTTCGGTGGTTTCCACATTGGTCGTGCTGGCGGCGACGGGTCACGCGACGCAGGCAGTGGTTCGGCTCACCGGCAGGAGGGCGGGGCGATGAAGAATTTTTTTACCGAATCCACTTACTTCGGCGTCGTGGTGAGCCTCGTTGCCTTTGAAATCGGACGGTTTCTCCAGAAGCGGCTCAAGCTGCCGCTTTTCAACCCGATCCTCATCGGCATAGTGCTCATCATCGGGCTGCTCCTCGCGCTGGGCGTGGAATATGACAGCTACTACGACGGCGCCAAAATCATTTCCTACCTTCTTACCCCCGCCACCATCTGCCTGGCGGTGCCGCTGTACGAGCAGCTGGCGCTTCTGCGCAAAAACGTGGGGGCGCTGGCGGCGGGCATCGTGGCGGGCGTGCTCGCCAATTTCGTGACCATTCTGGTGCTCGCGAAGCTGTTCGGGCTCGACAGGTTCCAGTTCGTGACGCTTTTGCCCAAGTCCATCACCACCGCCATCGGCATGGACGTCAGCGAGGCGCTGGGCGGGACGGTGGCGGTGACGGTGGCGGCGATCATCGTGACCGGTACAGTGGGGAACATGTTCGCCGAATCTCTGTTCCGACTGATCCGCGTCCGCGAACCCATCGCCAAGGGCCTGGCGCTGGGCACCGCCGCCCATGCCATCGGCACCGCCAAGGCCATGGAGATCGGCGAGGTGGAGGGCGCGATGAGCTCCCTCGCGCTCACGGTGTGCGGTCTGTTGACGGCGGTGGCGGCGTCGTTTCTCGCCCAGGCGTATTAATTGGTGTAGTACAGCCGCCGGAAAAGCGTGGGATAGGCGGAGAGAAACTGCGCCAGCGTGGTGCGGGAGCTGGAACCGGGATCGTTGATTGTAAAGCCCGATGCGGTGAGGCTGCTTCCGCCGGAATAGCCCGTGATGACCACGAAGTGCGAGCCTCCGGAGGCATTTTTGCAGCCTACCACCACCGGGACGCCGCTTTTCAGCTTGGCGTAGAGCTGGCTGAACGTGATGCTTGAAACCAGCGCGTAGTTGTCCGGCCAGTAGAGGGAGCCGCTGGAATCGTAGGAGAGGCGCTCCTCCATCTCGTCCGGCGTGACGGTCGAGCCGGTGCGGTAGGATTCCGTCATGGCAAGCGCCGTCGTTGCGCAGCCGATGCTCCCGATGGTCTTCCCCGAATCGCCCACCTCGACGGCGGCCCAGCGGCTGTCCGTCTGTTTGTAACTGGGCACATTCAGTGAAATGGCGGCGTATGTGGTCGCGGTAGATGCGGATGAATCGCCGACGGATTTGAGATAGCTCGCGTTCACATAGCCGACGCTCGTTCCGTTGTAGACGATCTTCGCGAAATTGCCCGACGTCGAGAGCTTGACCACCACTGTGCCCCGGGAGAGAACCGTCTTGACGGCATAGGAGGCGGAAGGGCCGCCGCGGACATTCAGGGCGCTCGCCGAAACCGCTCGGGCCGCGCTGCCTGAAATTTCGCTGATGTAGTCGGCCGAGCAATAGCCGGTCTTTCCGCCCGGCAGCCCCACGCGCCACCAGCCGCCGCTCTTTTCGTAGAGCATGACCGTGGCGCCCTTGGAAAGGGTTGTGACGACCCCATAGGAAGACGCCGGGCCGCTGCGGACGTTCAGCTGTGCCGCGGACGTCTTGACCGTGCCAGCCGTGGGCGATGCGCTCGACGCATATGCGACGGGCCCTCCCAGAGAGATGAATGTAATCGCGCAGATCATTGCGAGGAAATAAGCCGTGAATCGTTTCATTTCTTGTCTCCTTATTACAATATTGTGTATGTATGGTAACATATTCGTCTTTCTTGAACAATGGTAATATATGGAAGCCTGTTTTTGGGCTCGACGAGGTCCGGGGTAAAGCCCCGGGCCTTTGAAGTACGGCGAATCGCATAAAAAAAGTGTGCGGGCACAATAATAACAGAGATTTTCGGCAGAAAGGGAAGGCGGCATGACCAACAGCGTCACAAATCGGCAGATGTTTTTCATTCTTATCATGACGCTCACCACCTATACGACGATAGACCTTCCAAACCTCGTTGCGAAGGTGGTAGGACGCAGCGGCTGGATGGTGATTCTCGCTGTGGCGCTCGTATTCGGCGGTGGGGCGGTGGTCATTACTAAGCTCAATAACCGCTTCCCGGGCATGGTCATGTTTGACTACAGCAGCATGATTGTGGGCAAATTCGTCTCCCGTGCGCTTGCCGTGTACTATATCATTTACTTTACGCTCGTCGGCGTGTACCTCAAAGTCAAGCTGGTGGAGTTCCTTTCGGCGAATTTTCTGCCCAAGACGCCTCAGTTTATACTGCTGGCGTTCAGCGTGGCGCTGTTTGGCTATGTGGCTTTCAAGGGGATAACCAACGTCGCGCGGCTGTTCGAGCTGTTCGGCGTCACCTTTCTGTTCACGACGAGTATCATTTGCGCCGTGATGCTGTTTCAGGGGATGACCTACAACATCCGCCCCTTCTTCCATCCGGGAGAGCTTCATTTGTTTCCCAAGGGTGCGCTGCAAATGCTCTTTCCCTTTGGCGGAATCGAGGTTCTCCTGATCATTCCATTTACGAAGCAAAATAAAAAGGCGCCGCGCGCCGCTTTTCTGACCATGCTCTTCATCGGATTTTTTTACGTGCTCGTGGTGGAGGGCACGATCAGCATTTTGGGCATCAACAACACCATTCTTTACAACGATTCCTTCATCGAAGCGATTAAGGTCGTCTACGTACCGATCATCGAGCGCACCGACATCTTCTATCTCACCGTCGGACTTACGAGCCTGTTTGCCGGCATGATCATCGTGTTTCTGAGCGTGCTCGAGTTTTCCTGCCGTCTCGTTCCCCGCGTCAAGCGCACAGTGGTCACGCCGGTCATTGCGGCCGTTCTCTACACGCTTTGCCTTCCCGCGCTCAGCATCCGGAATATCACCGTCAAGCTTGACGCATACGCTCCTTATTTTGTGGCGGTGTCGGCCATTTTGATTCCCTGTTTCCTCATGGTGATCGCCCTGGTGCGCAAAAAGCGCGGCGCGCCCGAAACGGAGGACGCGGCATGAACCGGCTGATCAAACTGTGCGCGCTTCTTCTTCTCATGGGGCTCGCGGGTGCGACCACCGTCGTCGGGGATTCGCGCGACATCAATGACAAGCTCATCGCGACGACAATCGCCGTCGATTTACGGGATGGCGAGTTCTGGTTTTATGTGGAGTTCGCGAATATCGAGGCGGGAAAGGGGTCGACTGCCGGCGCGGGCGGCGTCGCCGGCCAATATTATGTCGTCAAGAGCCACGGAAAGACGTTCGTCGAGGCGCGCTCGGACCTCAACCGCCAGCTCGACAAGCCGCTCTATATGGGCGGCGTCCGGACGCTTCTGCTCACGCAGCGGTTCGCCGAGGATGATCTGGTTCACTACCTGAACAGACTGCGCGCGGACGAGACGTACCGAAAAAAGGTCATCACGCTGACGACCACGGACGAACTCGACGTGCTTTTCAAGACGTTCAACGACAAAAACCAGTCCGTCGGCTATTCGGCGGAGAACACAATCAAGACCCTTGACGCGCAGGGAAGCTGCTTCCTCCGAACGACCTCGCGGCTGCTGGAAAACCTTTCCGACGCTTACACGGGCATCCTCATTCCCGCAGTTGGATTGCAGGGACAGGAGACGGCGCTCACCGGATATACGGTTGTCGAAGGGACGCGCGCGGTGGGCTTTATTCCCATCGACGAATGCGCCGGGGTCAACCTTCTCAAGGCCGATAAGGCGAAGACATTTTACGTCATGCCGTATCGGGATATGGAGCTCACGGTGGAGACCTGTCTGCGGAGCCGAAAGCTCGCAGCCACGTATTCGGACGGTCGCGCGCACTTCACATTTTCTCTGCGCGTGGACGCGGCCGTCGAATACGGCGACACAAAGACACCTTACGACCTGATGGAGACGGATCGCGCGGCGCTTATACAAACGGTGGAGGGGCTTATTATCGGCGACGTTCAGACTGCGTTTTATCAGGCGCAGGACGTATACCGGACGGACTATCTGCAATGCGACGATGCGTTTCGCGTCAAGTATCCGGCGCTCTTTGATTCGCTCGATTGGGCAGAGATGTTTGCACAGGCGGAATTTCAGGTGGACGTTAGCGTCGATTTGACGATCAACCACATGCTCGATTACAGCGACGACGTCGCGCGGTGAAGGGGGAAAACGGATGCGCAAAAAGGCGTTTGAGGAACTGGTTTCCTCGATTAAGGACAATGATCTCGACATCGCGGAGCGGTCGATTCCCTTCAAGGGCGGCGTCGTCAAGCTGTTTTATATCTGCCAGCTCACCGACCGTCCCGCGCTGACGGAAAACGTCGTTAAACCACTCGTGGTCTACTGCGCGTATGCGAAAGAGAAGTTGTCCGCGCGGATGACCGTCGACGGGGTCATCTACGCCGACGCCTGCAAAATCGAATCGGACACCGACAAGATCCTCGAATTCATCCTCAGCGGCATGACGGTCATGCTGTTTTCCACCGACGAGGAGTATGCGGTTCTCAACCTCAAGAACGTGGCAAAGCGCGCCATCGACACGCCGCGGCTCACCTATACCATCCGCGGGCCGCAGGACAGCTTCACGGAGAGCCTTGAGACGAACCTTTCCCTCGTGCGCTACCGGGTCAAGGATCCGAACCTGTGCATCAAGCATTACGAAGTGGGGACGCGTACGAAGACGAACGTGGCGCTGCTCTTCATTCGGGATATTGCCAACGACGTCGCCGTCAAGGAAATTGAAAAGCGCATTCAAGGCATCGATGTGGACGGCATCGGCGAATCCGGTGAGCTTCAATCCCTCCTGCTCAATAATGCGAAGCCGATGTTCCCGCTCATGGGGCTCATTGAACGTTCTGACATGGCATTCCACTCGCTCCTGGAAGGAAAGGTGCTTGTCATGGTGGACGGCAGCGGCATTGCGATCTACGCGCCCAAGGTATTCGCCGAATTTTTCTATTCCTGCGACGACCGGTACGATAACAAGTATCTCGGCGCGTTCAACCGGATTTTGCGTTACGCAGCCATCGCCATCGGGCTCACGGCTTCCAGCATCTATGTGGCCATCACTTCGTTTCACACGGAGGTTTTGCCCAGTGATTATGTGATTTCGCTTGCCCAAATGCGCGTGAACGTTCCGTTCAGCGCGCTTGTGGGGGCGATCATCCTTGAGTTTATCATGGAGCTTTTACGCGAGGCGCTTCTGCGCGTCCCCAAGCAGATTGGTCCCGCCATCGGCATCGTGGGCGCCATCGTCATCGGCCAGGCGGCCATCGCCGCCGGGTTTTTCAGCGCGGTTTTGCTCACCATCGCGGCCGTGTCCCTGCTGGCGTCGTTTGCCATTCCGGATTATTCCCTCGTCAGTCCGTTCCGAATCTACAAGTTCATGCTCATTCTGTTCACGGGTTCGCTTGGCTTTTTCGGGTTTACGCTCCTTTTGACGGCGATCATTGCAAGCCTCGTGTCCCTCAACTCGTTTGGCGTTCCGTTTCTGACGCCGCTCGCGCCGTTCAGAGGGCGGGACTTTGCCGGATTGTTTATCAACCGCTCCGACACGGATTCGCTTCGCCCCACCTACCTCAACCTCAAGGACAAGAAGCGCATGAAGCACCGCCCCGGAAAGCAGGACGACGCGCCTTGACGGACGATGGGATTATTTGTTATAGTGGCCGTATCTGATGCCGAGGGGGGTTTTCATGAAAAAGATACGGTATGTCGGACGCGAGGCGGCGGACACGCGCTTTCACGACGGCGCGCTCCGGCCCGTGGCGGGCGCGCGGCACATTCAGGTGCTGCGTGCCAACCGCGAATGTCCGGAACTGGCCGAAGGAACGGGCTGGACGTACAACCACGCGCCCATGCTGTGTTACTGGAGCGGGTTTTTTTATCTCTTATACCTTTCAAGCCCGGTGCACGAGCACGGCGGCATGGCCCGGGTGCTCCTGACCCGTTCACCCGACGGGTACGCGTGGGAGAAGCCGCGCCTCCTGTTTGAGGACATCGCCGTGCCGCCCGGCGTGTACCGCGGTGGGCGGGCGGAGGAGCTGCTTCCCGGCGCGCGCACGGTGGCACACCACCGCATGGGCTTTTACGCGGCGGAAAACGGCGTTCTTCTGGCCATGACGCATCTGGGGGTCACGCCCGACGTCCACGTCATGCCCAATTCGGGATACGGCATGGGCCGCGTGGCGCGCCGCATCTTCCCGGACGGGACGCTGGGGCCGGTCTGCGTGCTGCGCATAAACGCGCAGGCGGGCTGGAAGCCGATCCATTTCCCGTATCCCCTCTGGGAGGACGCGGAGGACGAGGCCCTGCGGGAAGCGTGCGCCCGGCTTCTGGGTGACCCGCTGGCGACGGGCGCGTGGTGGGAGGAGGAGCGGCTCGACGAGGCGTTTTTCCCGCTCAAGGGCATCCGCGCGCCCAGTTTCTGCCCGCTGGAAGACGGAACGGTGGCGGTCATCGGCAAGGACGGGCTCTTTGCCATGGGCGAAGACGGCGGGCGCACGTGGACTGTGCCCGAGAAGGCGGCGGGAATCTTCACCTCCGGCGGCAAATGCTGGATGCAGCGCAAACCGTCCGGCGGGTACGTGATCTTGTACAATCCCTCGCCCGACGGGCAGCACCGCTGGCCTTTGGCCGCAGTCACCTCGGAGGACGGCCGCGCCTTCGACCATATGCTGGCCGCGGGCGCCGAGGTGCCCCCCATGCGTTACGGCGGACTCCTCAAAAACCACGGTCTCAATTACATACGCGGCATCATGCCTGGAAACGGCGCGCCTCCGGACGGCGGAATCTGGGCGGCCTACTCCATGAACAAGGAAGACATCTGGGTTGTGCGCCTCCCCGCCGAGCTCACCGGCGCGGAGACGGAGGCCGTCGACGACGACTTTTCCGCGGAAGCGGAAGCCTTTCCCGGGAAATGGCATGTTT
This sequence comes from Bacillota bacterium, assembly GCA_023435435.1. Taxonomy (GTDB): domain Bacteria; phylum Bacillota; class Clostridia; order Christensenellales; family Aristaeellaceae; genus RUG11247. The sequence goes on from JAEYRW010000156.1 coordinate 29,330, forward strand.
ACAGCCCTCTTTGGGCGTCGGTGCGCATCGAATCCGGATGCCTGGTTTTGCGGGACGGCGATCCCTGCGATTGCGCCAAGGCCGTGCGCGCGTTTCCCCGGGCAGAAAGGTGCGACGTGGCCGTCCGGGTCTCCTCCGACGGCGCGCGGAGGGGCGCTTTGCACATGGAGTTGGAGGATGAAAAAGGAATGCCCGCCGCGCGGGTCATTCTGGACGGCGACGGACGGATCCGGGTCAGGGCGGGGAATGGGGAGCATCTCCTCGGTCGGCGCGCCGCAGGGGAGGCCGCCGAGATTCGGATGGAAGCGGACTGCGCGGCGCAAAGCGTGCGCATCTCCCTCGACGGACAGGCGCGGCAGATTTATCCGCTCATGTGTCCGACTCTTTGCGTGGAACGGCTGACCCTTCGCACCGGGGAGGCGCGGCGCGCCCCGTCGCCCGAGGACAACCTGCGCGGACAGTGCTCGCCGGACATCTCCGGCGGTTGGGAGCGGCTTCCGGAAGCGGTCTTTCGGGTGCGCGCGGTGCGGATTCAGTGATTCGGGTCATATGAAAGACGGGATGCCCGCATTCAGGCGCGGACGTCCCGTCGTCTTCTGCCAAAAAGGTATTAAGGCAACAACACCCAAATCCTACGCGTGCGTGCGGCGGTATTTCCGCCATCTCGCGCCCGCAGAATTCTTGCCGCAGGCGGAAAGTCCGCCCCTGGCCGCTGCGCCGTCGAATTCTGGATGCACAATCCGCGGGGGCGGCACTGCCGCCGAAAATTCATCTCGCCGGCACGCGCAACCTCTGTGCGGCGTTGCCTTAATCTTTACGGCGTCTGGCCGCGACGGGAGTCCAGCGCCGCATCGTAAATGGCGACGATGTTCTCCGGCGGGACGCCCGGCTGAATGTTGTGCACCTGAGTGAACACAAACCCGCCGCCCGGCGCGAAGATTTCAATGAGCGCGCGCGATGCCCGGCGCACCTCGTCCGCGGTGCCGTGGGTCACCGTCTCGGACGTGTTTGCCCCGCCCCCCCAGAAGCTCAGGCTCTTGCCAAACTCCTTCTTCAAATGGGCGGGATTCATGTTCTTCGCCGAAAGCTGCACGGGGTTCAAGACCTGCACCCCCGCGTCGATGAGGTCGGGGATCAGCGGCTCGATGGACCCGCAGCTGTGCAAAAATACCCTGACATCCGGGTAATGATCCTGCACGTACCGGTATTGCCTGCTGTGGTAGGGAAAGATCATTTCGCGGTATGTCTTGGGGGAAACCTGCGGGGCCTGCTGGGTGCCCAGATCGTCGCCGAACTGGAGAACCTGAATGTATTTTCCGACGCGGGGAAGCAGCTTCTCGAGATTGCGCATGTAGTTGTCGCACAGCCGGTTGAAGTAGTAGTGCATCAGGTCCGGTTCGAGAAGGAGATTCGCATAGAAATCCTCGTAGCCGAAATCCATCTGCCCCGCTTCGAAGATGTTGCCGCCAAAGGGGAGCAAAATCGCCTTGTCGGTTTCCTCGTAGAGGGCCTTGACCTCCCGCTCCAGAAAATCGAGATCCTCGTCCGAATAGCCGGAAATGGGGACCCTGTCAATGTCATCCTCGGTCTCGCAACCCTTGTATGGATGGGCGACTTGATCAAAGTACAGGCTGGCGGCGGGCTTCTTCGCCCACTTGATGCCTTTTAAATAGATGTAGGCGCTGCCGTCCTGTTCGACCACGGGATTGTACCCGACGGGCGCCATCACGGGCGTCCCGTCCGGAAGACGGATGGGCTTCCAGCCCTCGTCGATGGAGATGCCGAACGCGGGGCAGCGCTGGTGCGCCTGTACCACGTCCGCGCCGAAGCGTTCCAGCACCGCCGCCTGAGGCTCCGCCAGCTGCTGAAACAGGTCGTAAAGCCGCGCGGGCTCCAAATTCATCCCCAAATGCTGAACCAGCTTGTGATAGGCGATTGCGTGAATGCCGGTCGACCGCATCGCGCCGAAATCGATGGCCAGCTCATCGGGCTCCCGATGGTTCAGCGTTTCAATGATCCGTTCCCTGGGCGTCATATCGTTTCCTCCGACCCTTGTATGGATGTCGCCGATACGAAAAAGGTATCACAGATGCTTCCGCGTGTCAATCGCGCGCGGGAATTCCCCAACGTCCCGGTCAGTCCCGATCCGCGAATACCTGCCGCAATTCGATCTGGCCTTCGCCGTGTCCGATGGGGTCGGGCGCTTTGACGGCCCAGGCCACCGCCGCCTCCTTCGACTTCACGTCGATCAGGAAAAAACCGGCCACCGGGTCGTCCGAGCCGAACGGGCCTTCGGTCACCACGGGCGTCCCACCCGGCTTCGGGTACGAGACGCGAATTCCTTCCGAATCGGGATGCAGGCCCTTCGCCATCACACGCACGCCCGCCGCCGCCAGTTCCTCGTTGTACTTGCCCATGGCCTCCTCCAGCGATGCGTCCGGCTGGTTCCCAACCTTCGATCCCTTGACAAGCATCATAAACAGCATGCAGCGTCCTCCTTTTTTGTAACCCTTAATCGACAACCTTCCGCCTGTTGCCATAATCATAAACCGGCTGCCACCCGTTCAAACCTCAATGGCATGCGGACGGCTTTGCTGTTGCCGATCGGTCACAGTCGGCGGAACCGGCTACGGGACCAACCGTCGAGCCGGCCGCTGCGCCCACGGCGGAGCCTTCCGAAGAACCCGCGTTGGAACCTGATGTTGTACCGGAACCTTCGCCGATGCCCGCCGAGGCGCTTTTGATGTCCCTGGAGGACGAGGCTGCGTTCCTTTGCGAAGTGGCAACGGCGAGGCGACGATTGCCGGATGCATTGATACGGAAAGGCCATCGCAGTGCCCGCTCAACTTGGGGGGGTTGTCCCGTCGCCGCCATCGACGACTGGGCCTTCTCCAGCTTGCCGATACGGTCTGTCACCCGCCCCGACTCGGTGATAAGCATGGGAGCGCCGCATTCCTCTATTGCAGTTCGCTTAAGAGCGTCCGGGTCGGCGGCATCGCGTCCATTACATGGCCGTCCGGGCTCACCTCCATTGGTGAGAACGCGTTCTCGGGCTGTCCGATCGCCGAGGCCCACCGCTTCGCGCATTATGCGGGAATCCCGTACATCCTCACCGATGCGAAATCGGACTATAAGCACATCGCCGATAAAAAGAAGGCCATTCTGCTTGCCTACACCGGCAAGGCCGCGATGGTGAGCATTCCCTCCAAGCTTGGCGGCTATTCCGTGACGCTGATCTGGAAATCGTCCAATCCGAAGATCGCCAAAGGGAAGGACGGAACGATCACTGCCCTCAAGAACGGCACCGTCATCATTACCGCCACAGCCAACGACGGCAGCGGCAAAAAGGCCGTGTGTACAATCAGGATTTTTCGGTCGGGCAACTGAACGACGCCTGCCCGGAGGGGGGCCACTTGCGGGGGCGCGGCGGATTTCGGATGAGAATTCCGAATTTCCCCGCGCAGCATGTTTCGCGGAGGCGTTGCCAGCCCGGCGCATGGGGGGACCCGTTTCCGCGCCGCAATTGCCGCGCGTGTCCTGACCGTCGCCAAGTTGCATTCGCTGCCCGGGTACATTTCTACCGTACTTTATCTTTCCAACTTAATATGGTAGAATATAACATGACAGCATTTGCCAAATGAGCAAAAGGGGGATGTCGATGCGATGATCACACGGAGGATTCGACTGCTTTCGATTCTGCTCTGCATGGCGTTTTTTACAACGGTCTGCGGTAGGATTCCATCTCCGGCCCGCGCGGAGCAGGCAGTCGCGACGGAAGCGCCTACGGAACTGGGAGACATTGCGGCCACGGAACCGCCCGCAACAGCGACGGCTCAAATAACGCCTGAGCCAACGCCCGCGCCAACGGTCGAACCAACGCCCGCGCCAACGGCTGAACCGACAGCCGAACCGACAGCCGAACCGACGGCCGAACCAACGGCTGAACCGACAGCCGAACCGACGGCCGAACCGACAGCCGAACCGACAACTGAACCGACAGCCGAACCGACGGTCGAACCAACAGCCGAACCGACGGCTGAACCGACCATTGAACCAACAGCCGAACCAACGGTCGAGCCGACGACTACGCCGTCTCCCGAACCCTCGCCCGAAACGCAGGCGTCGGCTGAAGCGACGAGCGCCGCCCTTGCGGATGTGGCTGTGACCCAAACCCCGGCGGAACAGTTGGAAGCGACGGTACGCGCCATCGTTCTTGCCTGCGAGGAGGCGGGAAACCGCACGGACTTTGACCGGGCGCTGTGGCTGCACGATGAGCTGATTGAAAGAGCTTCGCTTGCCTTGCCAAACGGCGAAAATGGCGGCGCGGAGGCCGTGCTTTTGCGCGGCGCCGGTACTCCGGCCGCCTTTGCGCGGGCCTATGGCGCGCTTTTGTCGGCTGCCCGGATCAAAAGCGCCTTGGTGACGGATCTGGACGACGAGGACGCTGTCTGGAATGTGATCCGCCTCGACGGGGAATGGTACCACGTCTCTGTGGCGCTCGACAAGAGGTCGTCAAAGAGCCGCTACGCGTATTTCTGCGTCACCGATTCCGTCATGGCGCGCGCATACCGCTGGGACGGCGCGCGGGGAGAGGACGGCTCCCTTCGCCCGACCTGCACGGCAACCGCCGACAACTACTTTGTGCGTGAAAAGGGCTATGCCGCGTTCTCGGATCAGGCGGAACTGGACGCGCTGCTCGACGCGGCCGCCCAACGGGACGCTTCGGAGATGGGGCTGTACTGCGCGGGCCCCGGCGCGACGGCGGAATCCATGGCCCAGGACTGGCTCGCGCGAAATCCCGGCTATTCCGGTGGGGTGTCTCCGAAAACCGAATGGCTGGCATCCGTGACGCTCGCACAGGTTCGTGCTTCCGCGCAGCCGGACGAGAGCCAGCAGACGCAGGACGAACCCGGGTCGCTGGCGCGGATCGTTCCCGCCGCGACGGTTTTAATCATCGGCGTGGGGGAGCGCGCCTCCGTGGCCGGTTGGACGGTTGAACCGGCGGGGGCGGATGCCGCCGTGACGTACGCAAGCAGCAAGTCCTCCGTCGCCAAGGTGAGCAAGAGCGGTGTGGTGACGGGCAAAAGAGTCGGCACCGCCACCGTCGTCATCCGGGACGCTTCGGGCGTCGAGGCGGCGGTACGGGTTAAGGTCAAAAAAGCGCCCTCCAAAGTCACCGTCAAGGCCGCGCGGAATAAGCTCGGCGTCGGCGAGGAGACGCGGATCACCACAACGCTCACCAAGGGAAGCGCGGGGGCCGTAACGTTTTCGTCCTCCGACGAGGCCGTGGCGACGGTGGACGCAGACGGCGTGGTCCATGCGGTGGGCGCGGGCAGCGCGAAAATTACGGCCACAACCTTCAATAAAAAGAAGTCCGCCGTCAAACTCACTGTCGTCAAGGCGCCCGAGGACGTGACCATTCAACCGCAGGAATTGTCCGTGGCGGCGGGCGATACCGAAAGGCTCGCCGTACTTCTGAACGCCGGCAGCGCGGGCGCGGTGACGTACGTTTCAGACGATCCGGCGATCTTGAAGGTCGACGCGAGCGGCAGGCTTCTGGGTCTCACGGAGGGCGAGACGACCGTGCGCGCGACCACATACAACGGCCTCGAGGCCGCGTGCAGCATAGAGGTGGTGGCCGCGCCGCAGACAATTGCAATCGCCGCCGAACGCACGGTGCTGGGTGTGGGCGAAAAGCTCAGCCTTGGGTTGAACGTCGGGCCGTCGGATGTGGATGTGTCTGTCAAATATTTAAGCAGCAAATCCTCGGTCGCTTCGGTGAGTTCCACCGGCGTCGTGACGGCAAAGAAGGCGGGCACCGTCATCATCACCGTGATCACCTACAACGGCGTCAAGGCCGCCGTCAAGATACGGGTGAAGAAAGCGCCCGCCAAGATCGCGGTCAAGGCCGCGCGGAAAAAACTCGGCGTCGGCGAGGAGATGGCGACCGCCGTGACGCTCACCAAGGGAAGCGCCGGGGCCGTAACGTTTGCGTCCTCCAACGAGGCGGTGGCGACGGTGGACGCGGACGGCGTGATCCGCGCGGTGGGCGCTGGCAGCGCGAAGATTACGGCAAAAACGTACAACAAGAAAAAGGCAGTGCTCTCCATTGCGGTTTTGCCCGCCCCGGAATCCGTGGCGGTCTCGCCCGGGGAGCTCACGCTTGGCGTGGGGCAGGCCCAGGCGCTTGCCTGCGCGCTTTCGAAAGGCACCGCGGGCGGCGTAACCTATGCTTCCTCCGATGAGGCGGTCGCCACGGTCGACCAAAATACGGGCAAGCTCACGGCAGTCGGCGAAGGGCAGGCGACCGTCACCGCCATCGCATACAACGGCGCGTCGGACGCGATGGTCGCGACGGTTCTGCGCGCGCCCGAATGGGTGAAAGTGGAACCGACGGCACTGTACATCGGCCTGGGTGAGAGCATGGCGCTCTCTCCGCTGATCCCTGACGGCAGCGCCGCGACCTTTACATACGCCACCAGCGCAAAAAAGTACGTGAAGGTCAGCGGAGCGGGCGTCATCAAGGGCGTCAAGGCGGGCAAGGCGAAGATCACCATCAAGACGTACAACGGAAAAAAGGCCACGGTGACCGTCACGGTGCGCCGCGCGCCCACCGGCATTGCCCTCGAAGCGGAGCGTCTGACGCTGGGGTTGGGCGAATCCCGCACCCTGCTGTATGCGCTCTCTAAAAAGTCCGCCTCCGCCGTGGAGGCCGTCAGCGCCGATCTCGAGGTGGTTTCGGTGGGGGAGGGGAACCTTCTGACGGCGGTTGGGCTTGGCGAGACCGTCTTGACTTATACCACCTTCAACGGGAAAAAGGACAGCTGCACGGTGCGCGTGGTAAACGCGCCCGCCAGCGTTTCCCTGGACCCGCAGGACGGCGTGCTCGGCGTCGGACAGACGCTGCGGCTCACCGCGGCCCTTGACGCGGGCAGCGCTTCCGGGCTGCGCTTTGAAAGCTCCGACGGCGCGGTGTTGTCCGTGTCGGAGGACGGGTTCGTGACCGCCGGGCGGACCGGCACGGCGACGGTTTCGGTTTATACCTACGTCGAAGGGGTGCTGGCCTCGGCGGAGTTTACGGTGCTGCCCGCTCCCGACAGCATCGTTCTCGCGGAGGGACAGGGCACCCTGCTCGTCAATCTGGGCGAAACATGCCAGCTCCATCCGCTGCTGCCAGAGGGCACGGCGGCGGGGCTTACCTACGCCTCCGGCGACGAAGCCGTTTTCACCGTCGATCAGAGCGGACTGATTACCCCGGTGGGGGGCGGAAAGGCGGTTGCCACCGTCACCGCGCACAACGGCGTTTCCGCGCGCGTCATGGTGCGGGTCCTTGATCCCCTGTATCCCGACGAATGTACCCTCGTGAGCGTGCCCGCTTACCTGGAGGCCGGCGAGCGTTTCACCCCGGAGGTAGTTGTCACGCCGTCGACGGCCGATCCGCAGCTTTCGTGGAGCACCTCGGACGCCAGGATCGCGCGCGTGGACGCGGCGACGGGCGCGGTGAGCGCCGTCTCCCACGGCGCGGTGGTCATCAAGGGCAAATCGGGCAAGAACCAAGCCATCGTGCTCAAATACACGCTGGTGGTGCTCAGCGACGACCGCTGTCTCGTGATGCCGGAGCGCCGCACGGGCATCGACGGCATCGGGGCCAATTTGAAGAGGATCGAGCGCGTGCGGGAATCGGCGTTTCTGGAGCTCGAGGCGCTCCGCGTGCGCGGCGCGATCTCCGGCACGGAATACGCCAAACGCAAAAGCATCGTTAACAACGCCTTCGCCATGTACAGCTTTCCGTGGATGACCCTGACCATGCAGCTCTACTGGCGCGCGGCGAATTCGGAGGGCGGGGCGAAAAACTTCCAGCCCGGCACCGTCTACTACGGTTTGCCCTACATAAGCAGCCCCGCGGCGAACCGACTGTACAACGTGACAAAGGCGGTGAGCGAGCGCCGCTATACGGACGGCGGCGCGGGCTATTACCTGCTCAACCGCGACAGGCTGGTCAACGGCGTCTACTGCGGAAATGACTGCTCGGCGTTTGTCTCCATGGCCATCTGGGGCACGAATTCCAGTCACTCGGACGACAGGACGTGGGACATCGCGGTCAGCTCCGCCTACAAGACGGTCTCCGCCTCCGATTTGCGGCCGGGGGATCTCATCAACAAGGGCAACAAGCACGTCGTCATGTTCCTCTACTACGCGGACGCGGCGCACACGCAGATGGTGATCATCGAGCAGGGCGGCGCCGAGGCAGCCATCAATACCTGCTCGACGTCGATCCGAAGCGTCGCCTATTACATCAACGCGGGTTATGTCCCGCGCCGCCTCAAGAGCTACTGATTCTGTCGGTCTCCATGCGGAAACCTCCGGGCCGCCTTTCGTCGCGGCCCGGAGGTTTCTTCCAATTCCTTTTCACTTTTCTTCGTAGAGGAATTTCGCCGTTCCGGTGTCGTACACCTTTACGCTCGCCTGCAATCTCGTCTGCTCGGTTCCCACCACCTCTTTGCGGAGGAGCTTTTCCGCCCCGGCCACAAAATCCGCGATGTCGCATCGGAACGGGATCGCGCCGTGGGACGGGTACACGGTCTCAAACCGAACCTTCATGCCGTCAAGCTTCTTCATGCTTTCCCGGTAAGCCGGCAGATTCCTGCCCGGTCCGAACAGGAAGATCGCCCCCGCCTGCACGCTGTCCCCGCCGATGAGCACCTTATTTTCCGCATCCAGCAAGGCGATGCTGCCGGGGGTGTGCCCCGGGATCAGGATGACCTCGAAGGCGCGCCCGCCCACGTCGACGCGAGCCCCTTCCCAAAGCGGCGCAACGGGCGCGTCGTAGCCGATTCCCTGATGGTAGCGGTCGAACTCGGCGGGATGCATGTAGGCGGTCTCAAACAGCCGGTTGCAGCCGATGTGGTCCCGGTCGGCGTGGGTGTTGACGAGCATCACCGGCAGATCCGTCAGGGTTTCCACGGTTTCCCTGATGTTGCCTGTCCCAAAGCCGGTGTCGATGAGCAACGCCTTTTCGCTGCCGATCACCAGAAAGGCGCGCACGCCGTTTTCCTCGATGCGCCAGCAGGTTTCGTCCAGTTTGATTGCCTCATACGGCGTTTTATCCATGATAAAACCCTCCTTTCGGCTTGAAAGCCGTCGCGTCCTTCGGGGGTCTAAAAGACCGACCCGCATGCCTCGCATTTCCATTTGCCGCCTTCGCCGCTGTTTGCGACCACCTTATCCCGCGTCGCGCAAATGGGGCACCGCCTGGGGCTTCGCTGGGCGATGACCCGCATGCCCTGCCCGAGCGCCAAATCCGGCGCGTTTTTTTCGCCCTCGGCGCTTTCCATGGACGGTCGCTCTGTCGTTCGCAAGATGCTGATCGTCGGCGGGTCCTCCGGCGCGGCGTCGTGCCGCTGCCTGATTTCAATGGCAGGCCCCGCGGGCGGTTCGCCGTTCCCTGCGCGTCGCCCCATTTTTGCGAACCAGTTTTTGATCCGGCCCATCGTTTCTCCTCCGTGCTTCCCCAGACGCCCAACCGCGGAAACGCCCGCGCCGCGTGGCGCTGTCTGACGCGGAAGGCGTTCAGAAGCTGCCTTTGCGGATTGATGCCGGGGGCGTATGTGTTGTTATCCCCGTCAAAAAAACAGGCTCTGCGTGTTGCGGTTTACGTGGCGCCGTATGTATTGGGCAAAACCCGCGCCAAATCGCCGGTCAGCTCGATGGACCTGACGTTCAAATCGTTGCCCTTTTCCCTGACCGTCAGGACGTGCAGCGGCGGAATTCCGATTTGCTCCAGCGTGCAGTCAAGAAGCGCGCGGTCCTCCATGTCGGCCGAAAACAGATCCAGCGCGGTATACTCCGGCGTATAGCCGCCGGCGTCGGTTTTCGCGCAGTCCGGACAGTACAGCTCGTCCGAATAAATGTCCGACATGGGCTTGTTGACGGTCATTTCCCTGTGGCAGAGGATGCACCTCGCCTTTGTGACAAATGCGCTGTCGGGATAGGTATCGATGACGCAATCGTAGCCCAGCAGGCCGCGCAGCGCATCGAGGGTCTGGCCGAGGGTCATGCCCGCCGACAGGCCGGTTTCCGTCACCTCGCCGAGGCTGATGTGCGCCGGACAGTCTTCCCTGGGCGGCACGCGCAGCTGTTCAAACAGATGGTTCATGCCGTGGTAGTAGTACTTTCTGCCGTATTGGATGGGGACTTCGAGCTCGATGCCGTTGAGCTGATGCAGCGCCTTCACGGCCTCCTGCACCTGCAAAGCGCTCACAATCGCCGCGGAGACAAGCACTGTGGCCGCATGCCCCTTCTGCACGAATCTTCTTTTAAAGACGTCGCAGGAATAGCGGATCATCCGCTCGCGGGCGACGTCCTTTGCGTCCATGCCGCATTCGAGGCAGCTTGATTCCGGAAAGTGATGGACGTTGAGCGAGAGTCCCAGATCCGAGATTCCCGCGTCCATGTAGGGCTTTTGAAACAGGCAGCAACGGCGGTTGACATTGACGCGCGTGAGCATGTTGTCGAGGCACCCCAGTACGATGTCAAACCGCCTGAACACGCCGTGGCCGAGCTTTCCGACGATGTCACCGGTAAAATAGTCCACCTTGCAGTCGGGGTGATTGCTCATGCGCCGGACCCGTTCGGCCGCCACCTTCGCCTTGTATTTGCCCACGTCGTCCATCCCGAACAGCACCGTTCTGCTCAAATTGGAAATGGAGACCGTGTCCATATCGCAGATGAATATCTTGCCGACGCCCAGCAGCGCGAGGTTTTTCAAGGTTTCATTCCCGGTGGCGCCCGCGCCGACGACGAGAATTTTGCCCGCGGAGACCACGTCCTGAGACCACCACGAAATGAGCTTGGCGCGGTCGAACGCCGTTTCGCCGTACGCGCCGGACTGAATGGTGATCTTCGCGTCGCTCATATCACGTACTCCCTGCTGAAGCGGATCACCCGGATGTCGATGGAGAGCGTTGACACGCTATCGATCAGCACGACGAACCTGATGTTTGGGCCGCTGGACAGCTGAAAGCCCATCGCCACCGTCTCGTTGATTTCCCGATTCAGGTTGTTTTTTGAAAAGACGATCTTCGCGTTGGCGCGCTGCTCGTCCACGAGGGTCAGTTCCATTCCTTCGTTGATCTGTCGGATGTCCGCCCACAAATACCTGTTTTGCTCGATGCACCTCTGGCGGTACTTGATGATCTCGTCCACGTCACTTTTGTTGATCGAGCATCTGAAGTTCTGCTGTTCCTTGATCTTGTTGTCAGGCGTCATCGTATAATAGCGTTCGCTCACCGTTGGCGCCCCCTGGGGGATGCTCCTGATCTCGATTCTGGGCGAAGCGTCCCCGGCGCGCTGCGTCTCTCCGGCTTCCGTCCGCACGGCGGGTTTCGGGGCCTCGCCGCCCTCCGGCGGCCGGTGCGGTTCGGGCTCTTTGGGGGATTTTGCCATCAGCTTACCCAATTCGACGAAGAATTGCCCGGCAATTTGTCCGAAGGACCGCGCATCCGTCCGCGGCGCGGGGGGGCGGTTTTCGATGGGCTGACCGCTTTCGTCGAGATGGACGACAGAGCCGTCCTTTTTCAATTCGGAATCGCCGTTTACCTGGCGTATGGTGATTTTTGGCCTTCCGTACCGGATTTCCAATGCCTCGTCATAGATGAGGTCGCCCACGCAGCCGCGGCTGTCGGGTCCGTAAAACGCCGACCATTTTTCCTGGTTGGGGTTAAACACCACCCCGAAGCTGTATTCGTAGGTGAAGGCCTTGCGCTGCGTCCTGGTATCGACGCCGGAAAACCGCGTGTTGATGTTGTCGAGGTGGGTGTGATACCAGCCGACGATCTGGAGATTCTCCGCGTGAAGTTCATCCGCGTCGTCATACATCTGCTTCCAGGCGTCGGCGGTGATGTCGATGTTCTCAAAAGAAGCGTTCACCAGGGTCGGGTCGGCGGGAATGACGGCCACGACGTCCGCCCAAACCACTTCCTCCTCCGCCGAACGGTCCCTGTAATAATGCCCGATCAGGATGCCGGCCTGTTCGACATCCCCGCGTTTGTACTTCTGCCCCCAGCCGATGCTTTCAAACAAAGAGCTCGCCGCGGAGGGTTCTATGACAATCCTGACGTTTTTCGAGGCAAGCGAACCGCCCGTCGGCTTCAGACGCGCCGCGGCTCCTTTGAAATCAGGATAGCTTCGATCGGTTATTTTGTTGTGGTCGTTGCGACCAAGGATGTTGATCCGCAGATCAGCCAACCATTATCCCCCCTACGAAGAACCGAATGATCTGTACTTCTCCGTGCCCCGCCGAATGCGCGGTTAGCCGGCCTGGGTGGCGATGAGCGTCTGGATGGTGTCGTTGTTGCCGACGCCGTTTTCGCCGATGGTTTTCTCGTTGCTCAGCGGAACGCTCTCTTTCCGCAAGCCCGCGGGCTTGAGCACGCCCGTATAGGCCTGCCCCGCGCCGAGGAAGTTCGCGTCGATGAGCTGACTGAAGACATCGCGCAGAAGCATGGTTTCCGGAAGAGCGATGTCGATGTCCGAATTGTTCGTCGGGTGGATGATTTTTACGTTGATGGCCGTCATGCGTGAATCTCCTTTTCCGCTCAACCCGCCTGGGTGGCGATCAGGGTTTGGATGGTGTCGTTGTTGCTGACGCCGTTTTCGGCGATGGTCTTGTCGTTGTTCAGGGGAACGCTCTCCTTGCGTGTGCCCGCGGGCTTGAGCACGCCCGTGTACGGCTGCCAGGGACTGAGGAAGTTCGCGTCCACCAGCTGACTGAAGACGTCGCGCAGCAGTATGCTTTTGGGAAGGCCGATGTCGATGTCCGAATTGTTCGTCGGATGAATGATCTTCACGTTGATGGTATCCATTGCCCATACCTCCGTATTCCTGTGGGAAATCCGTGCCCCTATCTGCTTTTTCGGAAGGAAAGCCACAATCCGCCCGCCGTCATCAGCACGCCCGCGGCGATTGTGAGAATTGAGGGGAGCGCGCTCACCGCGACAAAGGCCGCGCCCAGGCCGGTAACGATCTGCGCGCCCGCGAGCACGACGGCGGCGATCTTCGTTTCGCCCAGCTTTCTTTCGTGGGATTTCAACGCGTTTTCCAGTTTCGTCCGCTCGTCCACATAGCTCTTGTATTCGAGCTCGTGCCTCTTTGTCCACTGGGCATTTTCGGCCAGAACGCGCGCGTAATCCTCCAGAATTCGGGCCGTGGCGTCCGCGTCCCGCGCGGGTGCCGGGGCTTGGGCTTCGCCGGAGGCCGCGAGCGCGCCGCCGTCCGGCTTTGGCGCGGACTTCTTCTTTTGCGGGTTCGCCTGTTTTTGCGGGGGGGCCGGCGGCTGCGCCGCCGTACTTTCGGCGACCCGCACCGCGAGGGTGGCGCCGTCTGTGAGTCCCAGCGCCTTCATGCTCTTGTTGTGGTCCGCCACTTTCGCCGCATCGGGGTCTTTCCCCATCGCCACGGAATAGGCGAGGCTGCCCGTCAGGAAGTTGCTTTGCACAAGCTCGAAAATCACCTCGCCGACGGTTACGCTGGAATCGGCCTCAATCATGACGTCCGAACCGTTTGTGGGGTGAACCACTTTCAGCTTCAGCTTTGGCACGTTCTTTCCCCCTAATCCCGCAGGATGCGAATCTTCGGGTTGCTTCTTGCGAGTATGGAAATTCTGGGCGCTTCCGCGTCCGCCGTGGGCAACTCCTTTGTGTCGGACGGGATCACGCCGTCCTTTTCGAGATTCGCGTTCCAGAATTCCACGGCTTCCCTGTTTGCGGCGGCGTCGGGCCTGGCGTCCGTAAACGCCGGACTGAACTGAATTGTCTTCGCACAGCGGTAGAGGTAGTTGACGAGGGACTCCTCCCTTGACCAGAACCCAAAACACCACGTGCCGCTTCTGTACCAATTGGGATGCCAGGGTTGGGGCATGGAGCTTTCCTCCACCGCGATTTTGGGCACGATGTCGGGATAGCCCCCGGGAATTGTGAGAATGCAGACGGTCTGATCCCGAAAGGCGGGCGCGGGACTGACGATCGTCCGAACGTGAAATGTCACGCGGTACTTTTCGTAGGGGGCGCTGCCCAACGGCTCAATTTCGATCACGCCGCCGCTGATTGTCATCAATTCGCGGTATTCGTTGGCGAGACGGCGCTGTCGCAGGGCTCTTTGGTCGACCATTGAAAGCGTCTCCTCCTCGGATGTTGAATCGGTCATCCGTTTTTTCGGATGATGCGGATCCTCGGCTTGTCCGTTTGACCGCGGATCACGATCTTGGGCGTCTGCCACGCGCGTATGGTGATGGTTTCAGGGACGTCCGGCGTCGGCAGAACCTGCGTGTCGCTGGGCACCACCCGGGGATTTTGCCGGTTGGCTTCCCAGAATGGCAGCGCGTCCGCGTTCGCGACGCTGTCGGGATTGGCGATTTCCGGATCGAACTGAAGCGTGCGCGCGCATCTGCGCAGGTAGCTCACGAGAGATTCTTCCTTGCTCCAGTCGCCGAAGCACCAGCGCCCGTTCTGAAACCAGTTGATGTGCCACGGATAGGGGGCCTCGTCCACGGTGATGATGGGCGCGCCGTCGGGATAGTTGGGCGGGATGGTCAGCGCGCAGACCGTCCGGTCGCGGTAGGTCGGCGCCGGGCCGATGATCGTCCGAATGTGAAAAATAACCGTGTAGGTTTCATAGGGCATCTGCCCGGCGGGCACAACTTCAATCACCGATCCGCTGATGCGCATCAATTCCTGATACTCGTTGTATAACCGCCTGTTTCGCAGTTCCCTGGGGTCGGCCATCATCACCATCCGCCTTTTTTCATTGCCAAACATCCGCCCATTGATTATTATAACGGATCGCCCCGGATACATCAATCAAAAATCCGTATTTTCAAAAAAGCGCCGCGCGCCGCGGACATTGCG
>JAEYRW010000172.1 GCA_023435435.1 Bacillota bacterium
GGGGAGGTGCTCCTTCCTTCGATCGTGTCGGTGGACGACCGGGGCAGCGTTCACGTCGGGCGCGAGGCCCAGCGGCGCCTGCTGACCGACGCCGGCCACACCGTCTACTCCGTCAAGCGCTTCATGGGGCGGGGCGCCGCCGACGGACAAATGATATTATGATCACCCAGTTTGGAATTCTCAAGGGCATCAGCCCTTGCGCGGAGTCCGGGGCAGAGCCCCGGCGTTCTCCCCGTCCCCTACACCTTCTCGGCCTTGAGCATATTGGTCATGCCGTCGACGTTGATGGGTCCGGCGGTGATGACCACGGTATCGCCGAGGTTTGTGAGGCTGCTGGACTTGGCGCAGGCGATGGCGTGGCGGAAGAGGTCGTCGACGGAATTCTGCACGAGGGCGATCATGGGATAGACGCCCCAACTGAGGGCGAGCTGGTGGTAGACCTTGGCGTTGGGGGTTGCGCCGATGATGATCTGGCGGGGCCTGTGGGCGGAGAGCCTGCGGGCGGAAAAGCCGGAGGTGGTATCGGCGATGATGAGCTTGGCGTCGAGCTGCTCGGCGGTAATGCACGCCGCGGCGGCGATGGCGTCGGTAATGTCGGTGGCATCGACGTCGCAGGGCTCAAGCGCGGGCGCGTTGCCGGACCGGATGTCCGCCTCGGCCTGGTTGATGATGCGCGCCATGGTGCGCACGACGAGGGCGGGGTGGGCGCCCGCGGCGGTTTCACCGGAGAGCATGACGGCGCTGGCGCCGTCGAAGACGGCGTTTGCCACGTCGGTAATCTCGGCGCGGGTGGGCGTCGACGACTTGATCATGGACTCGAGCATCTGGGTGGCGACGATGGCGGGCTTGCCCGCGCGGTAACAGGAGCGGATGAACCGCTTCTGGATGCCCGGAATGCGCTCGAAGGCGACCTCGACGCCCATATCGCCCCGGGCGACCATGATGCCGTCGGCGGCCTTGAGAATCTCGTCGATGTTTTCGATGCCCTCTTCATTTTCGATCTTGGCGATGATGCGGATCTTTTGGCCGCCGTGGTAGTCGAGGTGCCGCCTGATCTGCAAAACGTCCTCGGCGCGCCGGACGAACGAGGCGGCAACGAAATCGACGTCCATATTGACGCCGAAGGCCAAGTCATCCTTGTCGCGCTGGGAGAGATAGGGCATCTCGAGGCGCGCGTCGGGCACGTTGACGCCCTTCTGGGTCCCGATGCGGCCGCCGTACTCCACCTCGCACCGGATGTCGTCGGACTTGATCTCGCGCACGACGAGCCGGACGCTGCCGTCGTCGATGAGGATGTGCTGGCCCGGCTTCATCTTCCGGGGCAGCTCCGGATAGTTCATGGTGGCGATGGAGCTGTCGCCCACCACCTCGCGGGAGGTGATGGTGAACGCCGCGCCCTCGGAAACTTCCGCGAAGCCGTCCTTGACCACCCCCAGCCGGATCTCCGGTCCGCGGGTGTCCAGAAGTACGGCGGCGGGCACGCCCAGCCGGTCGCGCGCGGCGCGGAAGGTATCGATGCGCGCCTTGTGCTCGTCGTGGTTGCCGTGGGACATGTTGATGCGCGCGACGTTCATTCCGCTTCTGAGCATATCGTCCATGATCAATTCCGTGCTGCTGGCGGGGCCGAGCGTGCAGATGATCTTTGTTCTGAGCATATAGAACCTCCTTGAAATTGGCCGATGCTGTGCTATAATTATAGCACATGGGAAGGGGGATTCGTGATGAAGGAATCGTTATATCTCTCCGCATACTCGTATCTCGACGGTACCTCGGGCGTTCTGCGCGCGGACTTCGACGAGGCCAAGGGGGAACTGTCCGTCACGGGCCGCCTCGCCCTCGACATGCCGGACTGGATTTCCGCGGACGGCCAGAGCCTGTTTGTGGCGCATGCCGCGCGCCCCCTGGCCGCCGCGCCCGAAACCATCCAGGAAAAAATCGACGGCGCGGCATTTTCCGTCGCCATGATTTCCCGGCCGGACTTTTCACTCTCCTGCGATATTCCGCTCATCGTTCACAACACCTGCCACATCCAGGCAAAGGGCGGCTGGCTGTTCGCCGCGGACTACGCGGCGGGCGAATTCGGCGCGCAGACGGGGGAAACCGGGCGCGTCTACAAGCACGCGGGCACGGGTCCCAACGCCGCGCGGCAGGAGGCCCCCCACCCCCACAGCGTAAACCTCACCCCCGACGGAAAATACCTCGCGGTGTGCGATCTGGGCATCGACGCGGTGATGATGTACCCCTTCGACAAAAAAACCGGGCTCGGCGACCCCATCCGGCTGGACTGCCCGCCCGGCAGCGGCCCCAGACACATTGCGTTTACCGACAAGCACATGTACATCGTCTGCGAGCTCTCGAATCAAATTCTGCGCCGGGCGCTGACCGAAAACTTCCGCTTTGTGGACGCCAGGTCCACCCTCCCCAGGGGGTACACCGAGGAAAGCTACGCCGCGGCGATCCACTTCTCCCCCGACGGGCGCAGGCTCGGCGTTTCCAACCGGGGCCACGATTCCGTCGCCCTCTTTGACCTTCTGCCCGGCGGCGGGCTCGCGGAGCCGGTCTTCGTGGAGACCGTGCGCACTCCCCGGGAATTCGCGTTCTCCCCCTCCGGCCGCTGGATCCTCGGCGGCAGCCAGACCGAAGGCGTCGTCACCGCCACGCCCGCGCGCGCCGGGGGCAGGGCCAAGCCCATTTTGCCCGTGCGCAGCGCGTGCATGATTTTCCGCTGAAAGGACTGAAAAAAATGCTTCTTGACACCCTCGTCCGCCACCGCCGGGCACTTCACAGAATTCCGGAGCTGATGTACGATCTGCCCGAGACACAAAAATACGTGCTGGGCACCCTCGCGGGCCTCTCGTGCAAGGTAATCACCGTGGCCACCTCCGGCGTGCTCGCCTACTTTGACGCCGGGAAAGAGGAAACCACGCTCTTCCGCAGCGACATGGACGCACTGCCCGTGACCGAAAACACGAAAAACGATTTCCCGTCCGAGCATCCCGGTCGCATGCACGCCTGCGGCCACGACGGGCATATGGCAATGCTGCTGGCGTTCGCTCTCTGGGTCGAAGAAAACGTCAAGTCCTTGCCCCGCAACGTGCTTCTGGCCTTTCAACCCGCCGAGGAATCCGGCGGCGGCGGCGAGCAGATCGTTGAAAGCGGCTTTTTGGAAAAATACAATGTCACCCGGGCGTTCGCCATCCATGTGGAGCCAAACCTACCCGCGGGCGTCGTCGCCTCCCGCCCCGGCCCGCTGATGGCCCGGGCCAGCGAGATTCTGCTCGAAATCGAGGGCAAGGCCGGACACGCCGCCATTCCCGGCGCGGGAAACGACGCCCTGGCGGCCGCGGTGGACTTCGTATACGGCGCGTACCGCGCGGAGGCGGACATGGCGGCGGAAAGGCCTCACCGCATGAAGTTCTGCCAGCTCCAGGCGGGCAATTCAACCAACGTCGTCGCGGACGCGGCCCACGTCAAGGGCACGCTGCGCACTTACTCGGACGCGGATTATTCACACATGAAGGCGGCGCTTTTCTCCCTCGCCACGGGGGCGGAGGAGGAATACGGCGTCAAGTGCGATCTCACCGTGAAGGACGGCTATCCGGCGGTCATCAACGACGCGGGATTGCTTGAGGCGGCCAGCGCGCGCATGAAGATCGAAATGATTCCCGAGGCGAGTTTTCTGGGCGAGGATTTTTCCTACTACGGCAGGAAGGTGCCCGCCGTGCTGTTCCGGGTGGGTCTCGGGACAGGCATTCCGCTGCACGCGGCGAATTTCGACTTTGACGAGGGCGCGCTGGTGGCGGGCGTGGCGCTTTACAAGGCCCTCGCGGAGATGGCATAATGCGCTGCGCCTGTCATGACTGCGGCGCGTACATGGCGCATTCCGAAAGCCTGACTTTGGGCTGCGTGTGCCCGGCCTGCGGGCGCCGCTGCACGGATTGCCTTGGCACGGGCACGCTGCTTTCCCGGGAGGATTTCAAAAAGCTCGCCGCCGATCCGTCGTTTGCGCGGGATTACGGCGCGGACGCGTTTTTCATTCCGCCGCCGGGCAAAGAGGGGGACGACTATGGCGACTGAAGGCGCGCGGACGTACCGCCCGAAATTTCACTACACCCCCGAAAAGGGCTGGATCAACGACCCCAACGGTCTTGTGTTCGACGGGGAGACCTATCACGTCTTTGCCCAACATTATCCCCACGACGCGAAATGGGGCCCCATGCACTGGTCGCACGCCGTGAGCGGCGATCTTCTCCGCTTCCGCCATCTGCCCGTGGCCCTGTCCCCCGATAAAAACGGCATGTGCTTCTCCGGAAGCGCCTGCACCGTGGGCGGCAAAATCGCGCTGATGTACACCTCCCACGGGGAAACCGAGGCCCAGTCCGTTGCATTTTCGGACGACGGCATCGCGTTTATCCCCCATCCCGCAAACCCGGTGATCGAAAATCCGGGGTTGAAGGACTACCGCGACCCCAAGCTTTTTTGGAACGAAGCGCGCGGCATGTATGGCGTTGCCGTGGCGGCGGGCGACCACGTGGCGTTTTTCGCTTCCAAGGACCTCGTTGCGTGGCAAAAGACGGGCGAATTTTCGGATCAGACCCGCGTGACGGGCATTCACGAGTGCCCGGACGTGTTCCCCCTCGCCGCGCCGGACGGCTCGACGGTTTACGCAATGATCGCCAGCATGATTTTGCCCGCGGGCGGCAACCGCACCCAGTACGTACTGGGCGACTTTGACGGCGACGCGTTCCGGCTCACGCGACCGTTCCCCGCGCCCGCGTGGATGGACGCCGGACCCGACGATTACGCCCCCGTGACGTTCTACGGCACGCCCGCGCCCATCGCCATGGGCTGGGCGTCCAACTGGGCGTATGCCGACCGGCTCCCCACCGGCGATTACGCGGGCGCGCTCACATTCCCCCGCGCGCTTTCCCTCCTTGAGACAAAGATTGGACTTCGGCTCGCGCAAAGGCCTCTGGTGGATCCCATCACCGGCGCGTATGCCGCGGCAAGCACCCTTCCCGGCGAAAGCTTCCGGCTGAAAATCCGGGCGGAGGGCGACTTCCGCGTCCAACTCGCAAACGCCGGCGGCGAAGCCCTCTCGATCGCCTGCGAGGAGGGAACATTTATCCTTGACCGCCGAAAATCCGGCGAATGCGGCGCGGCTCCCGAAATCCTCGGCCCGGCGTTTGGCGTCGCGCGCGGGGGGCGCTGTCTGGACGGCCCCATCGAGATGGACGTGCTTTTCGACGTCTGCGTCCTCGAAGCCTTTGCCGACCGGGGCAGCTACGCCGCCACAATGCTTGCCTTCCCCACCTCCCCCTACGACCGCGTCGAGGCGGAGAACTGTCACGTCACAGTGGCCGCGCTCGAATCGCCGAATCAAAATTCCCGTTGACCGTCCGGCGTTCCCGGGCGGCTGAATTGCATCTGCGCATTGCCAGAACACCGGAAAGGCCACCCAAGGTTACATAGAAATGATTCCGGATACTCCGTCGCGTATATCACATAATACTTCCACCCTTTGATTGACGGGGGTGACAGGCATGTTTCTTCTGAATTCAGTCCTTGCCGCCAAATCGACCTATTACATGCTCGGCGCCGTGCTTCTTCTATCGGTCCTGTTTATTGCCGGGAAGGCGGCCCCCCAATGGAAAAGAATTTTTGTCTTTGTCACCATCGGTTACAACTTCGTTTACCTCGTCTGGCGCGCCGCCTTCACGCTGCCCGTCTCTCTCGGCATCGCGAGCACGGTCCTGAGCCTGCTGCTGCTCGTGGCGGAGCTCCTCGGCTTCTGGCAGTCGTCCATCTACCGCCTGCTGTTTGTGAAGGGGTACCACCGCGAGGAACATCCGCTGAGCGAGTGGGAAACCCCGCCCACCGTGGACGTCTTCATCGCCACCTATAACGAGGGCATGTCCATTCTGCGCAGAACCATCATCGCCTGCCTCAACCTCGATTATCCCGCCGACCGGATTCAAATCCACCTCTGTGACGACGGACATCGGGCCGAGGCGCGCGCACTCTGCGAGGAACTGGGCATCCATTACATCACAAGGCCGGACAACCTCCACGCCAAGGCGGGGAACCTCAACAACGCCCTCGCGCAAACGAGCGGTGATTTCGTGATGCTGCTGGACGCGGACATGATGCCCAAGTCGAGCTTCCTGCAAAAAACGGTGGGCGCCTTCATGGACGACGGGGTTGGCTTTGTGCAGACGCCGCAGATGTTTTTCAACCCCGACCCGTTCCAGTTCAACCTCCACCTCAACCAGAGAATTCCCAACGAGCAGGATTTCTTCATGATGGACATCCAGGCGGGCCGCGCGAGCTACAACGCCGTTCTGCACGTCGGCACCAACGCGGTGTTCCGCAGATCCGCCCTCGAGGCGATTGGCGGAATCCCCACGGGCACCATCACGGAGGACATGGCGACCGGCATGCTTTTACAGGCCAAGGGCTACCGTTCCGTATTCATCCGCGAGGTTTTGTGCACCGGCCTTTCCGTCGAGAGCTTCCACGACCTCATCCGCCAGCGCGAGCGCTGGTGCCGCGGAAACATCCAGGTGACCAAGAAATGGAGCCCGTTCACCGCGAAGGGATTGAGCCTGGCCCAGCGGGTTATCTACATTGACGGCCTGCTCTACTGGTTTTTCGGCGTACAGAAGATCATCTACATTCTCTCGCCTCTCGCGTTTCTCCTTTTCGGCACCGTCATCCTCAGCACCTCGGTCAATCAGCTTCTGCTCTTCTGGCTTCCCTCGTACCTGGCCTCCCTTCTCTCCTACCGCCTGCTGAGCAACAAGAGCCGCTCGATGACTTGGAGCCACATTTACGAGGTCGCCATGGCGCCGTATCTTGCCATCGCGGCGCTCATGGAGGCGCTCTTTTCGCGGCCGATTCCCTTCCGCGTCACGCCCAAGGGCCTGAGCGCGGCAAAAACCACTTTCGCTTTCCGCACCGCGCTTCCCTACATCGCGCTTCTTGGGCTGACCTTCGCGGGCTGGACCATAACCGATTTCCGCCTGATCGGCGGACAGACGGACGCGGGGAGCGTTCTTATCAACGTGGGTTGGTCGTTTTACAACGTCATCGCCATTGTCATGAGCATTCTTGTCTGCATCGAGCGGCCGCGCGAGCGGATTGCCGAACGGGTCTCGGCGGGCACGGCGGTGGATGTGCACATCGACGGCATACCCGCTTGCCGGATCGTGGACATCTCCGAAACCGGCGCGAAGCTCGAATGCGACATGCCCGAGGATGGCGTGACCACCGGCGCGGATGTGCGGCTCGAGTCAAACCTCATCGGGCAAATTGAGGGAAGAATTGTCTGGAAGAGACGCGAAAACGGCAAGACGGCCCTGGGAATCAAGTTCGCCCAGTATTCCACGGAGATCTACAAAAAGGTCATGAAGATCATCGCCGACGAGAACAAGGGCTATCACGACAACCATACATAGCGCGCGTTTGGGGCGACGCGTTCCCTTACGATGCCGCCCGCAAAGGAAGGGCCGCCCGGGTTTTCCCGGACGGCCCTTCCGTACCATGCTTAAATCAGTCCCGTTCGACGAGAATCCCTTCCGCCGTGCCCGTTTGTCCGTCAATGGGCACAATGAGCGAGAACCAGCGCGCGCCCCGCGCGAGGGCGAGCGCCGCGGGATAACTCTCCGCCCGGCACGCCTTCAGGTTTCCGCGCGGACAAAGGTGAAAGTGGGTCTGCAGAACCTCCTGACGGGCACCGCCGTTGATTCGGAGTTGAAGCGGCACTTCATACCGCCGGGCGATATCCGCCCCCATCCGGAGTGCGGCGTAAAAGCCCGGTTCCGACAGGTCGAAGACCGTCCGCGCCCGCTGTTTTGGCACGATGAGAATGTGCGGATCGCACGACGGCACGGGATGAAAAAACGCCACCACATCCGCGTCCTCAGAAAGCCGCTTCAATGGCAAGGCCCGATAAAAATGCCGGATGGAAAAAGAGAGGAGCGCGCCGGCCCAACCCCGCCGCGCGATGCGCAGCGCGAAATTGCGCGCGCTCATGAATCCCGCGTCACAAACAGCGTCTGCGTCGGGTAGGCAAACTGAACGCCCAGCTTCTGAAACGCCTCCATCAGCCGAAGGTTGAAAAGCTGGTTGAGGTCCATATAGTGCGCATAATCCGCGCCATCGACAAAATAGACGATCTCAAAATTCAGGCTGTAGGGCCCGTAGGCGGAGAAGTGCGCGCGGTTGAATTCCGCGCCCTTGATCCCGCCGAGAATTTCCGCAACCGTTCCCGGAATCTGCCTGAGCAGCTCGGGCGAAGTATCATACGTCACGCCGACTGTGGCGACGACGCGCCTGCGCGTCATGGTTTTGTAGTTGGAAACCCGTGCGCTTGTGAGATCGGCGTTCGAAACGACGAGCTGTTCACCGCCCAGCGCGCGCAGCCGTGTGGTCTTGAGCCCGATGTGCTCCACCGTGCCCATGTTCTCGCCCGCGATGATGAAATCGCCGATGACGAAGGGCTTGTCCAGCAGGATCGTGAAAAAGCAGAAGATGTCCGTCAGGACGCTCTGGGCGGCAAAGGCGATGGCGATTCCGCCGATGCCCAGCCCGGTCACCAGCGAATTGATCTTGACACCCAGGTTGTCGAGCAGCAGAATGGCGGCGATCAACCAGATGACCACCTTGGCGATGCCCGCCATCCAGCGGGCCGCTTCCTCGGAGCCTGCGCCGCCCTTGACGGCCCTGCCGAGAAAAACGGCCGCCATTTTCGAAAGGAATGCGGCGCCCAGGTACGTCGCCAGGAGCGCCAGCGCGTAACCAAGCGCCTTTTCGACCTTGTCAGACAGCGTTAGAATGTGCGCGGATAAGTAAACCGCGAAGAAATACGCCGCCGGGAGCGCGTATTTTTTGACTCCCAGGGCGATAAAATCACCCGTTGTGTTTTCGTGCCTTTCCGACCACGCGCGAAGCCGCCCCCCGATCATCTTACCCAGAAGAATGACGGCGAAAAGCGTCGCGACCAGCACGGCCAGAAAGAGCAGGTACCGGGAAAGCGTGTTCCCAAAGTACACGGTTTCCTTCAAAAAGTCCATGCGTCCTCCCTTCACAGCAACTCCATATGCCAAAGAAGCCGGGGCAAACGCCGCCGGCTTCTTCCATTCCGCGTTAGACGAGCTCCAGAATCGCCATCTCGGCGGAATCGCCGCGGCGGGGGCCCTTCTTCACGATGCGGGTATATCCGCCGCCCTGACCCTTGTCCGCGGCGCGCTTCTTGTACTTGGGCGCGATTTCGCGGAAGAGCTTCTCGACGACCTGATGCTTGATGTTCTTTTTGCGCTCCAGGAAGTCGTCGCGGTCCTCGTCCTTTTTCTGCATGACGGGGATGTCGTAGAGGTACTTCATGACCTGGCGGCGCGCGGCGAGGCGGCCGGGGGCGTCGTTCACGACCTCTTTGACGACGATCTGCAGCTTTTCGTTCTTGCCTTCCTTCGTCGCGGCGACGGTATTGTCGCACTCGCGCATCGCGATGGTGATCAGGTGCTCGGCAATTGAGCTGACCTCCTTGGCGCGGGGCAGAGTGGTTTCGATCTTGCCATACCAGATCAGGCTTGTGACCTGATTGCGCAGAAGGGCAACTCTCTGGTCGCTCGGCCTGTTCAGCTTGCGATTGGCCATATCCGGTTCCTCCCTAATGTTTCATTCATTCGTCGCCCGATTTGAGGGCCAGTCCGAGCGCGATGAGCTTTTGCTCGACCTCTTCCAGCGACTTCTTGCCCAGGTTTCTGACCTTCATCATGTCTTCCTGGTTGCGCTGCACGAGCTCCGCGACGGTGTTGATCCCGGCGCGCTTCAAGCAGTTGAACGCGCGCACCGAAAGGTCCAGTTCCTCGATGGTCATCTCGAGAACCTTTTCCTTGGTGTCGTTCTCCGGCTCGTTGTAATCCACGTGCACGACGTTGACAGTCAGGTCGGTAAACAGGCGCATGTTGTTGGTCAGTATCTGCGCGGCGGAGGCGAGCGCCTCCTTGGGCAGGATGCTTCCGTTGGTCCACACCTCAATGGTCAGCTTGTCAAAATCCGTCACTTGGCCCACGCGGGTGTCCTCGACGGAGTAGCTCACCTTGCGGATCGGCGTGAAAATCGAATCCACGGGGATCACCCCGATGGGCATGCCGCCAACCTTGCTTCGTTCAAACGCAAGCTGCTTGTTGCGCTCGGCGGTTACGTAGCCGCGGCCCTTTTCCAGGGTAATCTGCATCTGAAGATGCGCGCCCTCGGAAAGCGTGGCGATGTGAAGGTCGGGGTTGACGATCTCCACTTCCTCGTCCGCCTTGATGTCCTCGGCCGTGATCTCGCAAGGGCCCTTCATGTCGATGGTGACGATTTTGGTACTGTCGGTGTAGAGCTTTACCGAGAGCAGCTTTATGTTGAGGATCAGCTCGGCCACGTCCTCCTTGACGCCCGGCACGGTCGAGAACTCATGCTGGACTCCTTCAATGCGCACGCTCGTGGCCGCAACTCCCGGCAGGGAATTGAGCAGCACCCGGCGCAGGGAATTCCCCAGCGTCTGACCGAAACCGCGCTCCAGCGGGTTGACGATGAACTTCGCGTAGCGATTGTTTTCGCCGATCTCCACTCGTTCGATTTTCGGCTTTTCGATTTGATCGATCACTCAGCGTTTCCTCCTCTCCTGACGCGGCGCGGGTTCTTCCGCGTCCGCGGAGCTTGGCCGTCCCGTGCGACCTGCGACGGGCGGCGCGTCCTGCGAAACAAGAAATTTCGTCGTTATCAGCGGGAGTAAAGCTCGACGATCAGGTTCTCCTGGATCGTCAGATCGATGTCCTCGCGCTTGGGCATGGCGTCGATGGTCGCCTTGAGGTTGGGCGCATCGATGGTCATCCACTTGGGAATGACGCGGCCGGTGCCCTCACGCAGGGCCTTGAAGTGGTCGGACTCCGCAGACTTCTCACGAATGGTGATCACGTCGCCCACATCAACGATATAGGAGGGCACGTTGACCTTTTTGCCGTTGACACGGATGTGGCCGTGGAGCACCAGCTGGCGCGCCATGGGGCGGCTCGCGCCGAAGCCCAAGCGGTACACGACGTTGTCGAGCCTGCGCTCCAGAATCTGGAGGAGGTTTTCACCGGTGATGCCCTTCATGCGGCCTGCCTGAATGAAGTAGCGGTGGAACTGGCTCTCGAGAACGCCGTAGGCGCGCTTCGCCTTCTGCTTCTCGCGCAGCTGGAGGCCGTACTCGCTCATCTTGCGCTGGCGGGCCTGGCCGTGCTCACCGGGCGGGGTGGGGCGCTGGCCCACGGTGCACTTGGGACCGTAGCACTTGTCGCCCTTCAGGAAGAGCTTGCAGCCCTCGCGGCGGCACAGGCGGCAAACGGAACCTGTATATCTAGCCATTAATTGTTACCTCCTGTTACACTCTTCTGCGCTTGGGCGGGCGGCATCCGTTGTGCGGGATGGGCGTCACGTCCTTGATCATCGTAACCTCCAGCCCCGCCGCCTGAAGCGAGCGGATGGCGGCCTCGCGCCCGGAACCCGGGCCCTTGACGTACACGTCGACGGTCTTGAGGCCATACTCCATGGCGCTCTTCGCGGCCGTCTCGGCGGCGGTCTGCGCGGCAAACGGCGTCGACTTTTTCGAGCCGCGGAATCCCAACCCGCCCGCGGACGCCCAGGAAAGCGCGTTGCCGACGGTGTCGGTGATCGTCACGATGGTGTTATTGAAAGAAGAGCGAATATGCGCTGCGCCGCGCTCCACGAGCTTTTTCTCGCGGCGTTTGCGCGTCAATTTCGACTTGAGCTTCGCCTTAGCCATTTAAGAAATCCTCCTTCTCACTACTTGCCGACCTTCTTCTTGCCGGCGGCCGCCTGCTTCTTGGGGCCCTTGCGCGTGCGCGCGTTGGTGCGGGTGTTCTGTCCGCGCACCGGGAGTCCCCTTCTGTGGCGCAGGCCGCGGTAGCAGCCGATCTCCATGAGGCGCTTGATGTTCATGGAGACTTCGCGGCGAAGGTCGCCCTCCACCTTTACGTGATGGTCGATGTAGTCGCGCAAGAGGCCAATCTCGTTCTCGGTCAAGTCCTTGACCCTGGTGTCGGGATTGACGCCGGTCGCCTCGATAATGTCATCCGCGATGTTGCGGCCGATGCCGTAGATATACGTCAGGGCTATCTCAACGCGTTTTTCCCTGGGAAGATCGACACCTGCGATTCGTGCCATTAACAATTACCTCCATTATTCGAACCTGTTCCGGCGCCTGGCGACGCGCGCGGAGGGTATGTGAAAGTCGCCGGAACCCGGTTTCCCGGGCAGCCGCTCCGACGGCCTTTGCCTTATGACAAGGATTGTCAGCCCTGCTTCTGCTTGTGCTTGGGGTTCTCGCAAATGATCATTACGTGGCCCTTGCGCTTGATGACCTTGCACTTTTCGCAGATGGGCTTCACGGAAGGTCTCACTTTCATGGGGCTTACCTCCTTCACATTAGTCAGTTCGGCGTCAGTTCTTGCTGCGCCAGGTGATCCGGCCGCGGGTCAGGTCATAGGGCGAGAGCTCCAGCGTGACCCGGTCGCCGGGGTAAATGCGAATGTAGTTCATGCGCATCTTTCCGGAAACATGCGCCAGTATCTTATGCCCGTTGGGCAGTTGAACTTCGAACATGGCGTTGGGAAAGGACTCCGTGACAACGCCTTCAACCTCGATAACATCGGATTTCGACAAGCTCTAACCCTCCTCCTTTGAAAGACACAAGGCGATTTCGTGGTTCTCCGGCGTCTCGCCGGACAGAAGCCGCTCGCGCATGCGTTCAATGATCGTTTCAGTGGCCTTCAAATGCTTTTTCCGCTTCTTCTTTTGCTTCTGGGCGGTGTGTGTTTCGCCGTCCGCGATGAGGACGAAGTCCTCGTCGAGCAGCTTTGTCACCAGAAACCGCCTGCCCTCGTCGCGCCCGCACCTGGAAATCACGACGCGCCCGATCTCGACTGGGTAACCCCTCATGGAAGGGCCTCCCCGACCGTCATGCCGGGATATGAGAGGATTTCCGGCGCGCCCCCCGTGATCAGAACCGTGTGCTCGTAGTGAGCGCAGAGACTGTGATCCCGGGTCACCACCGTCCAGCCGTCCTCGAGAATCTTCACGCGCCAATCGCCCATGGCGATCATCGGCTCGATGGCGAGCACCATGCCCGTTTCGAGTTTCACGCCGCGTCCGGGCCGTCCGTAGTTGGGCACCGAGGGGTCCTCGTGCATTTCCATGCCGATTCCGTGGCCGCACAGATCGCGGATTACCCCGTAGCCGTGCGCCTCCGCGTGCTGCTGAACCGCCCAGGAGATGTCGCCCAAACGGTTCCCCGCAAGCGCCATCTTCGCACCGCGCCAGAAGCATTCTTCGGTCACGGTGATCAGCTTTTGCGCCTCGGGGGCGCCTTGGCCCACAAGCACGGAAAACGCGCTGTCCGACTGCCAGGAATCCAAGATCACGCCGCAATCGACGGAGAGCAGTTGGCCTTCCCGGAGCGGCTGATCCGTCGAGAAGCCGTGCACCACCTGATCGTCAACCGAAGCGCAAATGGAGAAGGGATAGCCTTCATAGCCCTTGAAGGAGGGGGTCGCACCCGCCGCGCGGATCATCCCTTCCGCAAACCGGTCGAGATGAAGGGTCGTAACCCCGGGCCGAATCTCGGCCCTCAGCGCGTCGAGCACCTGCTTGAGCAGCGCGCCCGCCGCGCGCATTTTTTCAATCTGGGGCTCGGTTTTGATTGAAATCATATTTCGCCCAAGCGTTCGAGGATGGATTTCAGAACATCCTCCGGTCGATTGTCTCCGTCGACCGAAATCAGCTTGCCTGCCTGATCGTAGTAGCCAATCAAAGGCGACGTCTGGTCATGATAGACCTCCAGCCGCTTTTTGATCGTCTCGGGCTTGTCGTCCTCGCGCTGGAAAAGCTCGCCGCCGCAGATGGGGCAAACCTTGTCGTCCGCGAGTCTGCCAATATGGAACGTGCCCTGGCACTTGAGGCACACGCGCCGCCCGGTAAGCCGCTCAAGGAGCTTTTCGTCGGGAACAACGATGTTCACAACCGCGTCGGGAGACGCGATTTCGGTAAGCGCCGCGGCCTGATCCACCGTGCGGGGAAATCCGTCCAGAAGATAGCCGGCCTTGCAGTCGTCCATGGAAAGACGTTCCTTCACCATGTCGATGACCACGCGGTCGGGCACCAGCTGTCCCTTGTCCATGAACGCCTTGGCCTCGATTCCCGTGGGGGTCTCGTTCTTGAGGGCCTGGCGGAACATGTCGCCGGTGGAGATGTGCGGAACCGCGAGCTTTGCGCTCACGCCCGTTGCCTGCGTGCCCTTGCCCGCACCGGGAGGGCCCAGAAAAATCAGCTTCATCTATCCATGCCTCCGGTCACTTCAGAAAGCCCTTGTAGTTGCGCATCGTCATGTGGCTCTCAAGCTGCCTGGTCGTCTCAAGGGAGACCGAGACCGCGATGAGCAGCGACGACGCCGCGAATGGAAGGCTCGCATGTACAAGGTGGTAGAAGATCGTGGGGACGGTGGCGAGAAGCGCGAGATAAACCGCGCCGAAAAGCGTGATGCGCCGGACGGTCCTGGCCAGGAAGTCGGATGTGGGTCTTCCCTGCCGGATGCCGGGGATCATGCCGCCGTTCTGCTGGATGTTCTTCGAAATCTCGACGGGATTGAAGGAAATCGTCGAGTAGAAGAAGGTAAACCCGAAGATCATGACGGCGAAGATCAGCTGATACGGCCAGGTCCCGTAAGACACGTGGCCGTCCCACCATGTGTAGGCGGAGCTGGACGGGAAAAACGCCAGGATCGTCGAGGGGAACTGCATGATGGCGGAGGCAAAGATGAGGGGCAGAACGCCCGACGCATCCACCTTCAGCGGGATGTGCGTGGACTGGCCGCCGTACATCTTCCTGCCGACCATGCGCTTTGCGTACTGGACGGGTACCCTGCGCTCGCCGAGGTCGATGAAGACCACCGCGACGATCATCAGGATCGAAACCACGAACACGACCACGTAGGTCAGTCCCGTTTCGCCGAAGCCCTGCTTGAACATGTTGCCGATGGCCGTCACGACGGAGCCGGCAAAGCGGGAAATGATGCCCGTGAAGATGAGGAGCGAGATGCCGTTGCCGATGCCCTTGTCCGTGATGCGTTCGCCCAGCCACATCGCAAGGCAGGTGCCGGTTGCGAGGCAGAAGCCGATGGTCAAAACGTTCAGGAAGCCGGAAGCGGCCTGAAGACCGGTCGTGAGCGCGACCGCCTGGAGAAAGCCCAGCGCGACCGTGACATAGCGGGTCATCTGCGCGATCTTCTTGCGGCCTTCCTCGCCCGACTTGTTCAGTTCCTCGAGCTTGGGAATGGCCACCGTCAGAAGCTGCATGATGATCGACGCGTTGATGTACGGGGTAATGCCCATCGCCATGATGTTGTAGTCGCTCATGTTGGAACCGGTGATCGAGTTGATGTAGCCAAGCAGGGAATAGTTTTCCATGGTCTGCTTGACGATCTCGTGATCGACGCCCGGCGCGGGAATGAAGCACAGCATCCGGTAGATCAAAAGCATGAAGATGGTGTAGAGGATCTTCTTGCGAAGATCGGGCATCTTCCAGGCGCTCCTCAATGTCTCAAGCATCTCAGAGCACCTCGGCTTTCCCACCTACCGCTTCGATCTTTTCCTTCGCGGCAGCCGTGAACTTCGAGGCCTGAACGGTGAGCTTCTTGGTCAGCTCGCCGCCCGCCATGATCTTGACGCCGTCCCGTACATTCTTGATGACGCCCGCCTCGATGAGGTCGACGGGGGTAACAGTCTGACCGTCGTCAAAAATCTCGAGGCGCGAAACGTTGATGGCCGCATACTCGGTGCGGAAGTTATTGGTGAAGCCGCGCTTGGGCAGGCGCATCGTCAGGGGCATCTGGCCGCCTTCGAAGCCGGGCCGCTTGCCGCCGCCGGAACGCGCCTTGGCGCCCTTGTGGCCCTTACCGGAGGTCTTGCCAAGTCCGGAACCGACGCCCCGGCCCAGCCTCTTGGGGGCGGTGGTTGCGCCCTCTGCCGGATGGAGTTCGTGTAGTTTCATCTCGGGCCCTCCTCAGTCTTCGATTTCTTCAACCTTGACCATGTGCCTGACCTTGAAGATCATGCCGCGGATGGCGGTGCAATCTTCCTTGACCACCGTCTGGCTGATCCGGTGAAGGCCCAGCGCCTTGATGGTCGCGATCTGGTCCTTCAGGCAGGCGATCGTGGACTTCGTCTGTGTGATTTTCAGCTTCATGTTCACGTACCCCCTAGCCCAGAATCTCTTCCACAGTCTTGCCGCGAAGCCTTGCGACTTCCTCGGCGCTGCGGAGCTGGCTCAGGCCCTGCATGGTGGCCTTGGCGACGTTGATTTTGTTGTTGGTGCCGATGGACTTGGTGACGATGTCCTTGATGCCGCAGGCCTCAAGCACGTCGCGCACCGGACCGCCGGCGATGACGCCGGTTCCTTCCGGGGCGGGGATGAGCTTGACCCTGCCGGTGCCGAACACGCCGACGACCTCGTGGGGGATGGTGGTGCCGGCAATCGGGACCTTGATCATGCCCTTTTTGGCGTCGTCGGTGCCCTTGCGGATGGCCTCGGGAATTTCAACTGCCTTGCCCATGCCGCAGCCCACGCGCCCGTTCTGGTCGCCCACAACCATGAGCGCCGAGAACCGCATGTTGCGGCCGCCTTTTACGGTCTTGGAGACGCGGTTGACCGAAACCAGCTTCTCTTTGAATTCCGAATCCTGTTGATTGTTGCGCTGCATGCGTTAACCCTCCACTCTAGAAGTTCAGGCCGCCCTCGCGAGCGCCACTTGCCAGCTCGGCCACACGGCCGGTGTAGATATAGCCGCCGCGGTCGAACACGACGTCCTTGATGCCCTTCTCCGCGGCGCGCTGGGCGATGGTCTTTCCGACGAGCTTGCCCGCGCCCTTCTTGTCGAGCTCGGAAAGCTGGGATGCCAGTTCCTTCTCGACGGTGGAAGCGCTGGCGATCGTCACGCCGGCGACGTCGTCAATGATCTGCGCGTAGATGTGCGTGTTTGAACGATAGACGCAAAGGCGCGGACGTTCGGGCGTTCCGCTGATCTTTTTGCGCACGCGCGCGTGGCGAATGAGCCGCACTTCGTTGCGGTCACGCTTAATAAACATTTGCGGTTACCTCCCTCTTACTTCTTTCCGGCCTTGCCTTCCTTGCGGCGGATGTGCTCGTTCTCGTAGCGGATGCCCTTTCCGAGGTAGGGCTCGGGCTTTCTGACCGCGCGGATGTCGGCCGCGATTGCGCCGACCTGCTGGCGGGAGATGCCCTTTATGACAATGCGGGTCGCGGCGGGGGTTTCAAAGGCGATGTCGGTGGGCGGGGTGAACACGACCGGGTGGGAATAGCCCACGGAGAGGGTCAGGTTCTTGCCGTCCAACTGGGCGCGATAGCCGACGCCCTCCATGAGCAGCACCTTTTCAAAGCCCTTGGTGACGCCGGTCACCATGTTGCTGATGAGCGCCCTGTACAGTCCGTGCATGGACTTGTGGGGCTTGGAATCGGACGGGCGGGTGACGAGGAGCTGCTCGCCCGCCATCTCCACCTTGATGTCCTTGTTGACTTTCTCCGAAAGCGTGCCCTTGGGGCCCTTGACGGTCACGGTATTGTCCCCCGCGATGTCAACGGTGACGCCCGCCGGGACGGCGATCGGAAGCTTACCGATTCGAGACATTTCGATAACCCCCCTTACCAGATGTAGGCCAGGACTTCGCCGCCCACGCCGGACGTGCGCGCGGTCCTGTCGGACATGACGCCCTTGGACGTGGAAATGACCGCGATGCCCAGACCGCCCAGAACCTTCGGAATCTCGTCGTTCTTCGCGTAAACGCGAAGGCCGGGCTTCGAGATGCGCTTGAGGCCCTTGATGACGGAGGACTTGCCCTGCGCGTACTTGAGAGCGATCTTGATCTGGCCCTGGAGTCCGTCATCGATAAAATCGATGGACTTCACGTATCCCTCGTCCAAAAGAATCTTGGCAATCGCCTTTTTCATGTTGGAGGCCGGGATCGTCACTGCGTCGTGCCTGGCGACCAGGGCATTGCGGATTCTGGTCAGCATATCCGCGATGGGATCGTTTATAACCATTTGAGAACCTCCTTCCGTATTGCCCTTTTTACCAGCTTGCCTTCCTGACGCCGGGAATCTCGCCCTTGTAGGCAAGCTCGCGGAAGCAGATGCGGCAAACGCCGTACTTGCGGAGCACCGAGTGGGGCCGTCCGCAGATGCGGCAGCGGGTGTAGGCACGCGTCGAGAACTTGGGCGTCCTCTGCTGCTTATTGATCAAACTGGTTTTTGCCACAGCGTATATCCTCCTTCATCAAGCCGAGAACGGCATGCCGAGCAAGCGGAGAAGTTCCCTTGCTTCCTCGTCGGTCTTTGCGGTGGTGACGAAAATCATCTCCATGCCGCGGATCTTCTCGACCTTGTCGTACTCGATCTCGGGGAAGATCAGCTGCTCGCGCACGCCCAGGGAGTAGTTCCCGCGGCCGTCGAAGGCCTTGACGGAAACGCCGCGGAAGTCGCGCACGCGGGGGAGAACGATGGAGACGAGCTTATCGCAGAACTCGTACATCCGCTCGCCCCGAAGCGTCACCTTCGCGCCAACGTTCATGCCCGCGCGGAGCTTGAAGTTCGCGATGGACTTCTTGGCCTTGGTGATCAGGGGCTTCTGACCGGAAATGGTCGTCAGCTCCGTCACCGCGGTTTCGAGGGCCTTGGAATTGTCCTTGCAATCGCCCAGGCCCATGTTGATGACGATCTTTTCAAGGCGAGGAATTTGCATCACGTTCTCATAGCCGAACTTCTGCTTGAGAGACGGTGCGACCTCCTCGCGGTACTTTTCCTTCAGTCTGGCCACAGCGTATTTCCTCCTTTAGCGTCAGTCGTCAATGCTCTGTCCGCACTTGCGGCAGACACGCTGCTTGACGAGCTTTCCCTCGTCGTTCTTGACAAAGGCGTGGGCGATCCGCGTGGCCTTTTTGCAGGCGGGGCAAATGAGCATCGTCTTGCACGCGGGAATCGCGGCTTCCTTTTCGATGATGCCGCCCGGCATACCCTGCCCGCGGGGTTTCTGATGCTTCTTGACGATGTTGACGTGCTCGACGACCACGGTCCCATCCTTGGGATAGGCCTTGGTGATCTTGCCGCTCTTGCCCTTATTCACGCCGGAGATCACGACGACGGTATCCCCGGTTTTGACCTGTAATTTCGGTGTGCTCATATTGTCGACCTCCGTTAAAGCACTTCGGGCGCCAGCGAGACGATTTTCATATAATCCTTCTCGCGGAGCTCGCGCGCCACCGGCCCAAAGATGCGGGTGCCCTTGGGCTGCTTGGCGTCGTTGATGATGACGGCAGCGTTGTCGTCGAAGCGAATGTAGGTGCCGTCCTTGCGCCTGTACTGCTTTTTCGTGCGAACGATAACGGCCTTGACGACGTCGCCCTTTTTCACCTGGCCGCCGGGCGTGGCGGTCTTGACGGACGCGACGATGATGTCGCCGATGGCTCCGGTCCGGCGGAAGGAACCGCCCAGAACGCGGAAGCACATGATTTCCTTCGCGCCAGAATTATCCGCGACTTTCAGTCGGGTCTGAGGCTGAATCATGAATGTACTCCTCCTTTGCTCCTGGCGTTACTTCGCCTTTTCGATGATCTCGACAAGGCGCCATCTTTTGTCCTTGGACAGGGGACGCGTTTCCATGACGCGGACGGTGTCGCCGATTCCGCATGCGTTTTCCTCGTCGTGGGCCTTGAGTTTGTTGGTCCTGTTCATGATCTTCCCGTACAGCGGATGCTTCACGCGCGTGCGGATTTCGACGACGATCGTCTTATCCATCTTGTCGGAGACGACAACGCCTGTGCGGGTCTTCCGATTGCCTCTTGCTTCGGCCATGTGTTCTCTGCCTCCCTTTCGCGTTACGCCTTGCCGGCCAGCTCGCGCTGACGGATGACGGTCTTTACCCTGGCGATGTCCTTGCGGCACTCCCGGATCGCTGAATTGTTCTGAAGCTGACCGGTCGCCAGTTGGAAGCGCAGATTGAACAGCTCCGCCTTCTTATCCTTGAGATCGGTGTCGAGCTCGGCCATGGTCTTCTGCTGAAGGGCGGTAATGGTCTCTCTGGTCTTCACTCATCTTCACCACCAGTCTCGGTTTCTTTCTTGATGAACTTTGTCGTAATGGGGAGCTTGTGGCTCGCCAGCGTCAGCGCCTCGCGTGCCATCTCCTCGGAAATGCCGCCCATCTCGAAGAGCACGCGGCCGGGCTTGACGACCGCGACCCAGTACTCGGGCGAGCCCTTGCCCGAACCCATTCGGGTCTCGGCGGGCTTGGCGGTGACGGGCTTGTCGGGGAATATCTTGATCCAGACCTGACCGCCCCTCTTGGTGCGGCGGGTCATGGCCTGACGGGCTGCCTCGATCTGATTCGAGGTCACCCAGCCGGGCTGGGTTGCGACGATACCAAATTCACCGTAGGCGAGAAAGTTGCCGCGCTGGGCCTTTCCCCTCATGCGACCGCGCATGGTCTTGCGGTGCTTGACTCTCTTGGGCATCAGCATGACTTACTTGCCTCCTTCCATCCTTCTGTCCGTGCGCCGCTCGCGCCGCTCGGGCCTCTCGGTCCGCTCGGGCCTGTCGTAGCGCCGGGGGGACGCGGGGGTGCCGTCCTGACGACGGGGCGCGTTGGGCAGAACCTGGCCCTTGTAGATCCAGACCTTGACGCCGATGCGGCCGTAGGTGGTCTTGGCCTCCGCAAAGCCGTAATCGATGTTCGCGCGCAGGGTCTGCAGCGGGATCGAGCCCTCGTGATAGCCTTCGGACCTTGCGATGTCCGCGCCGTTCAGACGGCCGGCCACAGAAACCTTGATGCCCTTGGCGCCGGCCTTCATGGTGCGGCCCAGAGACTGCTTCATGGCGCGGCGGAAGGCGATGCGCTTTTCAAGCTGTGCCGCGATGTTCTCGGCGACCAGCTGGGCGTCGATGTCGGGATGCTTGATCTCCATGATGTCGAGGCCGACCGCCTTGCCGGTGAAGTTCTCGATCTCCTTTTTCAGCGCCTCGACGCCCGCGCCACCCTTGCCGATGACGATGCCGGGCTTGGCGGTGAAGACCTGAACCTGCACCTTCGCGCCGGTCCGCTGAATGTCGATGTGGGAGATGCCGGCCTGCATGAGCTTTCCCTTGAGCATCTTCCGGAGCTTGTAATCCTCGATGAGGTTATTCGAGAAATCCTTCTTCCCGGCGTACCATTTGGTGCTCCAGTCCAGAATCACACCGACACGCGCGCCGTGGGGATTTACTTTCTGACCCATCTTTTATCCTCCCTCACTTCTGGTCAAGCACAATGGTAATGTGGCTGGTGTGCTTTTTGATCATGTCCGCCCGGCCGTGGGAACGCGCCCAATACCGCTTGAGCGTCGGGCCCTGGTTGGCGTAACACTCTGCGACGTAGAGCATCTCGCGGTCCATCTCAAGATTGTTCTCCGCGTTGGCGATGGCGGAATTGAGAAGCTTTTCGACCACGGGAGAGGCGCTCTTGGGCGTGTACATCACGATCGCCAGCGCGTCGTCCACTTTCTTTCCGCGGATGAGGTCCAGAACGATCTGAACCTTCCTCGGCGCCACGCGCACGTACTTGGCCGTGGCGTGGGGACGCTTATCGGCGTTTAGCTTGCGCTGGGCGGCCTTCACTTTTTGACGAGTAGCCATTCTTTTCTCTCCTTCCGTTACTTCCGGCCCGACGCTTTTTCCCCGGCGTGTCCCCGGAAGGTGCGAGTGGGGGCGAATTCGCCGAATTTGTGGCCGACCATGTCCTCGGTGACATAGACCGGCACATGCTTTCTGCCGTCGTGGACGGCAACCGTGTGGCCGATGAAATCGGGGAAGATGGTGGACGCGCGCGACCAGGTCTTGATGACCTTCTTGTCGCCCGCCTTATTGAGCGCCTCGACGCGCTTCAAAAGCGCTTCCTGAATAAAGGGGCCCTTCTTAATGGATCTGCTCATTGGTTTGCCTCCTTTCGGCTTACTTGCGCTTGCTGCGCTTGCTGGCGATCAGCTTGTCAGAATACTTCTTGTGCTTCCTGGTCTTGACGCCCTGGGTCTTCTTGCCCCACGGGGACATGGGCGCGGGCATGCCGACGGGGCTTTTGCCCTCGCCGCCGCCGTGCGGGTGGTCCACCGGGTTCATGACGACGCCGCGAACCGTGGGACGGATGCCCATGTGGCGCTTTCTGCCAGCCTTGCCGACGCGGACGTTGGAATGGTCGGTATTGCCGACCTGGCCGACGGTGGCGCGGGCGTTCATGGAAACCTTGCGCACCTCGCCGGAGGGCAGCCTCACCTGGGCGTAGGCGCCTTCCTTGGCCATGACTTGGGCGG
Organism: Bacillota bacterium; assembly: GCA_023435435.1. Lineage (GTDB taxonomy): Bacteria > Bacillota > Clostridia > Christensenellales > Aristaeellaceae > RUG11247. The sequence continues at coordinate 22,454 of JAEYRW010000172.1, forward strand.
CGGTGCCGGCGGAGCGGACCATCTGGCCGCCGCGGCCGACCTTGATTTCCACATTGTGGATGAGCGTGCCCAGCGGGATGTTGTTGATGGGCAGGCAGTTGCCGGGCTTGATGTCGGCCGTCTCGCCGGACATGACCTCATCGCCCACCTTAAGGCCCAGAGGCGCGAGGATGTAGCTCTTCTCGCCGTCCTTGTAGTAAAGAAGCGCGATGAAGCAGGTGCGGTTCGGATCGTACTCGATGGCCTTGACGGTGGCGGGGATGCCATCCTTCTGGCGGCGGAAGTCGATCACGCGGTACTTGCGGCGCGCGCCGCCGCCCTGGTGGCGGACGGTGATCTTGCCCGAGTTGTTCCGGCCCGCCTTGTGGCGCAGGTCGGTGATGAGGGACTTTTCGGGCGCCTTTTTGGTCAGCTCCTCGAAGGTCAGAACCGACATCAGTCGCCTGGCGGGCGAAGTCGGCTTATAGACTCGAATTCCCATTTGGTATTCTCCCCTTTGCATTCGCGGTTCTTTTTCGGCGAACCAGCCTTATTTGTGGAGGCCGGGGCAGGCTTTAGGCCTGCTCCTCCTGCATACCCTCAAAGAACGGAATTCCCTTGGAGTCCTTTTTGAGGGTAACGATGGCCTTTTTCCGCTCGGGGCGGCGGCCCATGGTGCGGCCCTGGCGCTTCACCTTGCCCTGGACGCGCATGGTATTGACGGAGTCGACCTCGACCCCCTCGAAGATCTCCTCGACCGCGTCCTTGATCTCGGTCTTGTTGGCGGTAAGCGCCACTTCGAAGGTGTACTTCCGAAGGGCCATCTCGTCGTAAGACTTCTCGGTCAGGACCGGGCGAATAATGACGTCGTATGCGCTCTTCATTCTGCGTAAACCTCCTCGACCGTTTCGACGGCATCCTTGGCGAAGATGATCTTGTCGCAGTTCAGGATGTCGTAGACATTGAGGGAACCGACGAAGGTCGTCTTGACGCCCTGGATGTTGGCGCTGGCGCGGACCATCGTGGGATCGGATTCCTTGGTGACGATGAGCGCCTTTTTCTGGGCGCCGAGGGCCTCGAGCATCTTGACGACGGCCTTTGTCTTGGCTTCGGAAAGCGCAAGGGCGTCCACAACGATCATCTCTGCCTCGACCACCTTGGCGGAGAGCGCCGACTTCATGGCCAGGCGCTTCACCTTCCTGGGAACGGAAATGCGATAATCGCGGGGCTTGGGCGCGAAGACCACGCCGCCGTGGGTGAACTGGGGCGCGCGGCGGCCGTGATGGCGCGCGTTGCCGGTGCCCTTCTGGCGATAGATCTTCTTTCCGCCGCCGCGAACCTCTTCGCGGTTGAGGGTCGACTGGGTGCCCTGACGCTGCGCGTTCTGATAGGCCCTGACGACCTGATGCATGGCGAACACGTGGGGTTCAAGCCCGAACACCTCGTCGGAGAGAGTCATCTCGCCGACCGGGGCGCCCTGCATGTTGTACACTTTCACATTCGGCATTTTGTGCGTCCTCCTTAAGCCTTGACCGCGTCGCGAACCACCACAAGGCTGCCGTTCGCGCCGGGGATGGCTCCCTTGATCATGATGAGATTGCGCTCCGCGTCGACCTTGACGACCTCGAGGTTCTGAATCGTCACCTGCTCGCCGCCGTACTGGCCGGGCATCTTCTTGTTCTTGAACACGCGCGAGGGATCGGAGTTGGCCGAGAGGGAACCGACGCCCCTGTGGTACTTGGAGCCGTGCGCCATGGGGCCGGTGGACTGGTTCCACCTTTGGATGACGCCGGTGAAGCCGTGGCCCTTGCTGGTTCCGATGGCATCGACCACGTCGCCTTCGGCGAACACGTCGCACTTGATCTCGTCGCCCACTTTATAGGAGGAGATGTCCTCGAAGCGGAACTCCTTGAGATGGCGGGCGGGGGTGACGCCTGCCTTGGTGAAATGACCGAGCTCGGGCTTGTTGAGCAGTTTCTTCGCCCTCTGTTCCGAGAGCTCGCCGAAACCGACCTGAACAGCTTCGTAACCGTCGGTCTTCTGGGTCTTGACCTGCGTCACTTTGCAGGGACCCGCCTCGACCACGGTAACCGGCACAAGACGTCCGTCGGAGACGAAAATCTGGGTCATGCCGATCTTCTTGCCGAGAATTGCCTTTTTCATCGTTGCACCTCTTTACAATGTATCAGATAAGCCGATTAAAGCTTGATCTCGATTTCGACGCCCGCGGGAAGGTCGAGCTTGGTCAGCGCGTCCACGGTGCGGGGGGTGGGGCTCAGGATGTCGATGAGCCGCTTGTGGGTACGCATTTCGAACTGCTCGCGGCTGTCCTTATGCTTGTGGGGGGAACGAAGGATCGTCACGATCTCCTTCTCGGTGGGCAGCGGGATGGGGCCCGAGACGCGGGACCCGGTCCTCTTCGCGGTTTCCGCGATGCGGGCTGCGGACTGATCGATGAGGGTGTGCTCGTAGGCCTTCAACTTGATGCGGATCTTCTGGCTCGCCATGTGGTATTCCTCCTGTCGAACTCATGCACACGCTGCCGGGCGTGTCCTATGTTATTTCATTCGACGGGCATTCGCTCGTCGTCCGATTGGCGGACTGGTCCCCGGAAATTACCGGCCCGGCACTGCCGCAACCTCCCGGTTCATCCCTTTGCCGGCTGAAAGGCACAAAGGTACCCCAGCGCAAGCCTTATTATTATAGCACCATGCGCCGGGGCAATCAAACATTTTTTGATGCGACTATGTTATTTTTTTGATAAATGTGCAGTTTTATTCCTCGAATGACAATTTGATGTCGCCGGAGGTGGTGATGACGTCGACGGTCCTTCTGCCGCCGTAGCTTTCCGTCGGCAGGTCGTTGTGGCCCGAGACGGTGCCGGTCGTGATCGTATAATCGCGCACGTTTCCGGGAAGCGCACCTGTCACATCTCCCGAAACGGTGCCGAAGGAATACGCCGCGGCGGAGACATCCGACAGCTTGATCCCGCCCGATGTGGTGGTGGCGGACATTTTCCCCTCCCCCTTGGCCGCGCGCGCCCCCCTCAGAAGGATATGCCCCGATACGCTGCCGAGCGTGAAGGATTGCGCGTCAGTTTCCGAGACGGAGATGGCGCCGGAGGTGGAAGTCGCCTTGAGATCCGTGCCGACCGCAAGGCCCGCAAGGGCGATGTCGCCGCTGGTGGTGCCCGCCGTCAGGCTGCCCGCGCTCTCCAGATCATGCGCGTCCAGCGCGCCGGAGGTGGAGGTCATTTTGAGCGAGCCCGCCCGCCCGCTCACTTCCACGTCGCCGCTGGTGGTGCCCATGGCCAAATCGTTTGCCACGGGAACGTCCGCAAGCACGATGTCCCCGCTGGTGGAGTAAATCGCCGCGCCTCCCAGCTCGCCCGGTACGCGCACCACGATCTTGCGCGCGTCCCGCCACATGAAGCGCACGTAATCGCGCCAGCTGTGTCCCCAATACTCTTTTAAGGTAAGAACCCCGCTTTCGAGCTTCACTTCGACGCCCTCGCGCGCGCCCTCGAAATACGTCACTTCCACCGCGTCCCCGTCCGCCTTCTCCACGCGCACGTCCGCGGCGATTCCCTCGATCCTGAGCGCCGTAACCGTGCCCGCGTCGTATGTGTTCGTGCGCACCTCTGCCGCTGATTCCAGCTTCAACTGGTCGAACCCGCCCCCGGCGAATCCAACGCCGAGCAAAACCACCCCGGCGGCCAGCAGCGCAAGCCCAATCCTGATCCATGTTATCTTCTTATTTATCATTTCGGTTTCGCCTCCCCAAGGCAGTTTTTTTGATGGCGCGCGCTGTGCCGCGCCAGACGGCTGCGCACCGGCGCGTCACCCAAACGGAACCCATGCCGGCCAGAATCGTCAACCCCGCGCCCGCGAGGACCGCGCCCGCGTACAGAAGCCCCAACGCCGAGAACGAGAGATTGAAAAGCGCCGCGATTCCCGCCGCCGCGCACGAGAGCGCCACCGCCCACGCGCACACAGCGACGACCAGAACCAGGAGATACGCGAGCAGCACGAAGACCAGCGCCAGCACCGCCCCCGTGATGAGAAGCGGCAGCCACACCGGCAAGCCCAGCAGGATGAGCACACCCGCAAGCCCTTTCAGCCGCCGTCCCCGCTTCACCCTGCGTCTGACCAGCGCCGTCACCGGCTGGTCCAAGAGGATTTCCCCTGCGATCTCGGCGGGGATTCCCACCGCTGCCACGGCCTCCTCCTCGGTCATCCCCTCGTCCATGTGATCGGAGATCAGCTCGTCGTAAAACGCCGCCGATTTTTCAATCTCCCCCTGATTGAGCCCGCGCAGCTCCCCGCGCAAAAGGCCCGCGAATTCAAGCCTCGTCATCGTCCGTCCCCTCTCCCCGGATATAGTCGGAAATTGCGGCGACCTCCCGCCACTCCTCCAGAAACCGTGCGATCCGCGCCCGGCCCTCATCCGTGACGGCGTAGTACTTCCGCAGACGTCCGCCCGTTTCCTTGGAATACTCCGTCACGCAACCCGCCGCCTCCAGCCGCCGGAGGATCGGGTACAAAGTCGATTCCGAAATGTCGATCCGCCCGGAAAGCGATTTTACAATGGCGTAGCCGTAGGAGTCCTCCTTCGACAGCGCCTTCAAAACGCATACGTCCAGAAGGCCGCGCTTCAATTGTGCGTCCATGCGAATACCTCCCGTCGCATAATACTATACGACACATAGCATCCGTTGTCAACGGTTTGCAACCTGCGTTCGAGAAAAATCTGACCATGATTGACATATAAACGACGGGGTTATACAATATGATATAGGAAGAGGTGGTGTCGAAATGCAGGAACTCCCTCCGCACAAAAAACCGATTATCTGGTATTCGGTGGCGGCATTGCTGCTGGTGCTTTTGTTCAACACGCTCATCGTGCCGCAGATGAACGCGGCCAAGGTCACGGAAGTGGCTTATTCGGAGTTTATGGACATGCTTGCGGCGGGGCAGATCGCCAAGGTGGACGTGCAGGACAATCAGCTGGTCTTTGCGGATCAGGACGATAAGATATACCGCACGGGGCTGATTAACGACAATGAACTGGTGGACCGGCTGCAGGCTGCGGGCGTGGTTTATTCGGCGCCGATTCCCGAGGAAACGAGCCCGCTTCTGACGCTGTTGATCAGCTGGGTATTCCCGGTTCTGCTGTTTGTTTTGATCGGGCAGCTGCTCATGAAGCGCATGGCCAAGGGCATGGGCGGGGCGAACACAATGATGTTCGGGAAGTCCGGCTCGGGCGCGAAGGTTTACGTCAAGTCCGTGGACGGCATCAAATTTATGGACGTTGCCGGCGAGGACGAGGCGAAGGATCTGCTGCGGGAGATCGTGGACTTCCTCCACAATCCCGGCAAGTACCGGGAAATCGGCGCTTCGATGCCCAAAGGCGCGCTCCTTGTGGGCCCGCCCGGCACGGGCAAGACGCTGCTTGCCAAGGCCGTGGCCGGCGAGGCGGACGTGCCGTTTTTCTCCATGTCGGGCTCCGAATTCGTCGAGATGTTCGTGGGCATGGGCGCCGCGAAGGTGCGCGACCTGTTCAAGCAGGCCAACGAGAAGGCACCCTGCATCGTGTTCATCGACGAGATCGATGCCATCGGCCAGAAGCGCGACGGCCGGATCGGCGGGAACGACGAGCGCGAGCAGACGCTGAACCAGCTCCTCACCGAGATGGACGGCTTCGACGGCACCAAAGGCGTGGTGATTCTGGCCGCCACCAACCGGCCCGAGTCCCTGGACCCGGCGCTTCTCAGGCCCGGGCGCTTCGACCGGCGGGTGCCTGTGGAACTGCCCGACCAGAAGGGGCGTGAGGAAATCCTCAAGGTACACGCAAAGAAGATCCGCCACGATCCGAACATCGACTTCGGCGCCATCGCCCGGGCGGCCGCCGGCACCTCCGGCGCGGAGCTTGCCAACATCGTCAACGAGGCGGCCCTGCGCGCCGTGCGCGAGGGACGCTCCGCCGCCAATCAGGCGGACATGGAGGAATCCATCGAGGTGGTGCTGGCTGGCTATCAAAAAAAGAACCGCATCCTCTCCGACCACGAGCGTGAGATCGTGGCCTATCACGAGATCGGCCACGCGCTGGTTGCGGCGAAGCAGAACAATTCCGCGCCGGTGCATAAGATCACCATCATTCCGCGCACCTCCGGGGCGCTCGGCTACACCATGCAGGTGGACGAAAACGAGCACTTCCTCATGAGCAAGGAAGAGCTCGAAAACAAGATCGCCACCATCACGGGCGGGCGCGCCGCCGAGGAAATCGTGTTCGGCTCCATCACCACCGGCGCGTCCAACGACATCGAGACCGCCACCAAGCTCGCCCGCGCCATGATCACCCGCTACGGCATGTCCGACGAGTTCGGCATGGTGGCCATGGAAACCGTCACCAGCCAGTATCTGGGCGGCGATACCACCCTCGCCTGCTCCGCCGAAACCCAGTCGGCCATCGACCAAAAGGTCAAGGAGCTCATCTCCCGCCAACACGACAAGGCCCTCCGGATCATCCGCGACAACGAAGCCAAGCTCCACGAGCTCGCCGATTACCTCTGCGAACACGAAACCATCACCGGCGAGGAGTTCATGGCCATCCTGCGCGGCGAACTCAAGGTGGAAATGTCGAGGAAGTGCCAGAGGAGGTTGGCAGGGGTGACGCT
>JAEYRW010000202.1 GCA_023435435.1 Bacillota bacterium
GGGGCCGGGGGGGGGGCGCCCCCCCCGCCACCCCCGCCAAAGGGACTGAGCTCCTTTGGAATCCCCGCAATGGGGAACGAAAAATCACTATATTCTATATTTTCCCATAATGGGATTCTCAAGGGCATTGTCCCTTGAGCGGAGGTTGCCAACGGACGGCGCCCCCAACGTAACCTTACGGAGGTGCTCATGAAATCCATGTTCAAGCCCTACATCTTCGCCTGACCGCGGACGGCGGCATTCCGGGGTGATTTGATAAACACCTCCGCTTTGCTTTGCGCTCCGCGGGTCTTTATGCCCATGGAGAGCGGCGGGCGGGGGTTTTTCATGCCTTCTGCCTGTGCGCGCGCAAAAAACAGGCGGAGGGATTTTTATGTTTCGCGCATTGCGTTTTTTCATTGCAAACGGCTGGAAGTACGACAGGCTGTATATCATCGAAAAGATCCTCTATCAACTGACAAGCTCGCTTTTGCCCATCGTGCTCACCGTCATGCCCAAGTTTATCATCGACGAGTTGACGGGCGCGGGCCGGGTCGAACGCCTCGCGGCCTACGTGGCGTTCCTCGCGGGGTTTATGCTTTTCTCCAACGCGGCATCTGCGTTTTTCTACAAGGATGCGTTCACCCACCGGCTGCGCGTCAACGCGGCATTCGGCCTTGACACCCACAGAATGCTCGCCCGAGCCGATTACGCCAATCTTGAAAGCCCTGCGTTCCTCGAAATGCAGAAGAGAGCGGAGAAGTTTCTCTCCTGCGACTGGCACGGCTTCGGCTACCTCCTCGACTGCGCCCTGGACGCCTGCGGGCAGATGGTGACCCTCGTGGGCATCGCGGCGGTGGTTGCGACCATGAACCCTCTGATGATCCTGCTGTTCGCGGTTTTGTCCGCGCTCGGCGCACTGTCCGAAAACAGCGCGAAGCGGCGCGCCCTCGCGCTGACGGAGAAGGTCGTGGCGGCCCAGCGCCAATGGCTCTACCACGCGAAGCTGTTTGAGGACTACCATTTTGGCAAGGAGCTTCGCCAAAACGGCATCGCGGACTGGCTGCTCGCCCGCGAAAGGAGTTTCCTCGACGCAAGCGCCGCAGCCTACAAGGAGCAGAACGACGCCTTCATCCGCTCCGGCGTGCAGGGCGCCTTCCTCGGCTTCGTTCAGCATGGCGCGGTGTACGCTTACCTCTGCGTGCGGGTGTTGACGGGCGCGCTGGGCATCGGCGATTTTGTGCTCTATGCGGGCGCGGCCACGGCGTTCTCCGCCGCCCTGCGCAAGGTCTTCGACGCGGTGTCGGAGGTGCGCGCCTACGATCCCTACTTTGACGACCTCGACCGCTACCTCAACATGCCAGCCACCATGCGGGAAGGGAAGCGCCTTCCGCTGCCCAATGGGCGCGGCATCGAGCTCCGCAACGTGGGCTTCCGCTACGCCGGGCAGGAAACGTGGGCGCTCAGGGGCGTGAACCTCACAATCCGCCCGGGCGAGCGGCTCTCCGTGGTGGGCGAAAACGGCGCGGGCAAGTCGACGTTTGCCAAGCTGCTCCTCAGGCTCATCGATCCCACCGAGGGCGCCGTCTTCATGGGGGGCGTGGATATCCGCGACATCGACTTGGATCAGTACCGTGCGGCCTTCGCCGCCGTGTTTCAGGACTTCAAGCTCTTTTCGTTTTCCCTCGGGGACAACGTCTCCTTCGGCGAACCGGGCGCGGAGGCGGCGCTCCGGCGCGCGGGGATGGGGGAGAAGCTGAATAAACTCCCGGATGGCGTCGGAACTTACGTGGGCCGCGAATTCGACGAGCGCGGCTTCGAGCCCTCCGGCGGGGAGGCGCAGAAGATCGCCCTGGCCCGGGCGCTGAAGCGCGACGCGTCCGTCGTCATCCTCGACGAACCCACCGCCGCCCTCGACCCCCGCGCGGAATTCGAGCTCTATCAGGGCTTCGCGGATTTGGTGAAGGGAAAGACCGCGGTCTTCATCTCTCACCGGCTCTCCTCCGCGCGCTTTTGCGACCGGATCGCCGTTTTTAAGGGCGGCGTCATCGCGGAGCTCGGTTCTCACGCGGCGCTTCACGCGGCCGGGGGGCTTTACCGAACCCTTTACGACATGCAGGCACAATATTATGCGGAGCCTGTTGACAGGGAGACGGACGCGTGATAAAATGAACATATGAACGAACGTTCAGATGAAGGGAGGCGAGGGGATGAATCACCGGGAGATTGAGTGCTGCGAAATGCTGGCGGTGCATCCGGAGGTCGTGGAAAAGGTGCGGGACATGATCCCGTCGGAGGACACGCTTTACGACCTGACGGAGCTTTTCCGCATCTTCGGCGATTCCACGCGGGTGCGCATTCTCTACGCGCTTTTCGCGCAGGAGATGTGCGTGTGCGACATTGCGGGCATCCTTGGCATGACCCAGTCGGCGATTTCGCACCAGCTGCGGGCGCTCAAGAACGTAAAATTGGTGAAAGCGCGGCGCGAGGGCAAGACCGTGTTCTATTCCCTCGCCGACGACCACGTGCGTTCCATCATCGACCAGGGAATCGAGCATGTGACGGAGGACGATTGACGTGAAAAAGAGATTTTCCCTCAAGGACCTGGACTGCGCCAACTGCGCGGCGAAAATGGAAGCGGCCATCAAGAAGATCGACGGCGTGAACGACGCGAACGTGAGCTTCATGACCCAGAAGATGACCGTGGATGCCGACGACGCCCGCTTCGACGAGATCATGGATCAGGTGGTCGCGGTTTGCCGCAAGGTGGAGCCGGACTGCGAAATCAAGAGGTAACATGCCGAAGCTCTCAAAAAAAGAAAAGCGCCGCCTGCTCAGGATACTGGCGGCGGGCGCGCTCTTGAGCGCGGCGAAGCTGGTTCCCGTTTCCGGGCCCCTCGCCGCGCTCGTCTTCCTGGCGCCCTATCTGATGGCTGGCTGGGACGTCGTCTACCGCGCGGTGCGGAATATTCTGCGCGGCCAGGTATTCGACGAAAACTTCCTCATGGCCATCGCGACCATCGGCGCCTTCGCCGTCGGCGAGTATGCCGAGGCTGTGTTCGTTATGCTGTTTTACCAGACGGGCGAGCTCTTCCAGGACGTGGCGGTGAACCGCTCCCGCGCGTCCATCGCGGCGCTTATGGACATCCGGCCCGACTACGCGAACCTCGAAAAGGGCGGCGCGCTGGAGCGCGTCGATCCGGAGGACGTGGCGGTGGGGGACGTGATCGTCGTAAAACCCGGCGAGCGCGTGCCGCTGGACGGCACTGTGGTCGGGGGAACCTCGACGCTTGACACCGCCGCGCTCACGGGGGAGTCCGTGCCGCGCGACATCTCATTGGGCGACGACATCATCTCGGGCTGCGTCAACGTCACGGGGCTTTTGCGCGTCGAGGTCAAACGGCCCTACGGCGAATCCACCGTGTCGCGCATCCTTGAGCTTGTGGAAACCTCCAGCGAAAAAAAGGCCAGGAGTGAGACGTTCATCACGCGCTTCGCCCGCTATTATACGCCCATTGTGGTGCTGGCCGCCGCTGCGCTGGCGTTTCTTCCGCCGCTGTTTTTCGGCAACTTTACCGACTGGTTCCAGCGCGGGCTTCTGTTTCTTGTGATCTCCTGCCCCTGCGCGCTGGTGATCTCGGTCCCGCTGAGCTTTTTCGGCGGCATTGGCGGCGCGTCCAGGCGCGGCATTCTGGTCAAGGGTTCTAATTATCTGGAGGCGCTTGCCCGGGTGGATACCATGGTCTTCGACAAGACGGGCACCCTCACAAAGGGCACCTTTTCCGTCACTGCCGTGCACCCGGAAAACGGCTTTAAGCCCGATGAGCTGGTGGCGCTTGCCGCCCACGCGGAGATGTACTCCGATCACCCCATCTCCAAATCCCTGCGCGCGGCGTGCGCGGGAGAAATCAATCCCGCCCGCGTCTCGGACGTGCAGGAAATTCCCGGCCACGGCGTGTGCGCCACGGTGGACGGTGTGCGGGTGTGCGTCGGTAACAGCAGGCTCATGGACCGGGAGTGCGTGGGCTGGCTGCCGTGCGAGCTGGCGGGCACCATCGTTCACGTGACAATCGACGGCTTCTATGCCGGGCACATCGTCATTTCGGACACCTTAAAGGACGGCGTCGCCCGGGCCGTCGAGGCGATCAAGACATTGGGCGTCCGGCGCACGGTGATGCTCACGGGGGACGCGGAAGCGGTGGCGGCGGACATGGCCCGGGCCCTTGAAATCGACGAATACCACGCGGAGCTTTTGCCCGCGGACAAGGTCGCGTGGACGGAAAAGCTTATTGCGGAGGCGAAGGGAAAGCTCGCGTTCGTGGGCGACGGCATCAACGACGCGCCGGTTCTCACCCGCGCCGATGTGGGCATCGCCATGGGCGCCCTGGGCACGGATGCGGCCATCGAGGCGGCGGACGTGGTGCTCATGGACGACAATCCCCAAAAAATCGCCGCCGCCATCGGCATCTCGCGCAAGACGCTGCGCATCGTCAAGCAGAACATTGTTTTTGCGCTGGGAATCAAATTTCTCGTCCTGGGGTTGGGCGCGTTCGGGCTCGCCAACATGTGGGAAGCCGTGTTCGCGGACGTGGGCGTCGCGTTTCTGGCCATTCTCAACGCCATGCGCGCGCTGCGGGTCGGCAGGTTCAAATGACGTTTCTCCCCAATGATCGAATCGGGTGCGTTGGCCCATTTCCGTTTCTTTCCCCGCTGTCCGGCGGCAGGGAGGTCGGAAATGGGTTTTTCATGCGCGGGGGTTGACGTGCAAGGAACAAAATGATATAATTAAGCGAATAAAATTATAAAACGGTCGCGTACTTTTTTCTGTTTGTTCCGACGGGCCTGGGAGGTGAATTCATGTCGCCGAAAACTTTTTCCCTGGAAGAGAGAGCGCGCCTTCGCGTCGCCATGCTGGAAGCTGGGGTTCCGCTTCTAAAGGAATACGGCATGACCCACATGTCCGTCGAGCGGATCACGGCCGCCGCGGGGGTGGGGAAGAGCACCTTCTACAACTTCTTTCTTTCTAAGGAATTCTATGTCTACGAGGTCATCTGTCACGAGAGGCTGCAGTTTCAGGACTCTATCCGTTCCCTTCTCAACGGCCGGGACAAGATGACCGCCGCGGAGGGACGGGAGGTGCTCAAAAAGATTATCTTCGGCCAAAACAGCGCCTATCAGTACCTGACAGCAGAGGACGAGGCCAAACTGTACGCGGCGATTCCCGACATCCGTAAAGTGGATCTCAACCGGGAAATTCAAATCATGCGCGGCATGTTTGCCCTGATGGAGGGCGTCCGGCGGGAACCTGACTATCCGGTCATTGCGAACCTTCTCAAGATGATGGCAATGGCGGCGGAAGGGAGGGCGGCGCTTCATCAGGAGGCGTATGTCCGTACCCAGGAGCAGGTCTATCGGCTGCTGTTCGGGCTGGTTTTTGAAGAAGACGGCGGATAGTCCGCTTTTTGCGGCCCTCTAGTTAGTATATCCTAACTAGAGGAGCGGGAAGATGCCATGCCTTCTTGCCGGGCGGCGGCGGAATTTTGGGATCGGGCGGAACTGATTCCGCTTTATCTAAATAAATATCATCGGGAGGTATTCACATGAAACCCAATCGGCTTCTCTCCATGTTCCTTGGGCTTGCCCTGCTGTGCGTCGTCTTCGGGGGCGCGGCTCTCGCGGAAACGGAGGCGCTTGACTACACGGCCCCCTTCGTCGGCATCTGGGAATGCGATTTCTCCGACTATCCTTCCTATGTCGAGGCGGGTTATTCGGGCGTGGTCACCGTCGAATTCATGGCGGACGGCACCGCCTCCACTTACTATAACGGCGAATTGGACGACAGCTACGGCTATTTTGCGTACATGAATTTTTATGTCGCCATTCTGGAGACCGGCGAAACAAAGACCTCCCCGTATACCATTTCCGAGGACGGAACCTCGCTGGAGTTTACCGACATGGACGGCAACTGGCTGATTACCTACGAGAAGATCAACTGATCCCCTGCGGGGCCGGGCAGACATCGGCAATCTCGCCTGCCCCCCGCAGCCAACCGCGGCGCGGACCCCGAAAGCCGGGCGTTCGCGCCCTTTTTGTCGCCTGGGCCGGGCAAACCACGACCCCGCCGCCCCGTGATGAGATCACCGACCGGTCCCGACGCGCGTGCTATAATGGCCTCAATAAAACGAGGGAGGACAAAACAATGTCTGTTGTCACCATCACAAAGGATAATTTCGAGGAAGAGGTTCTGAAGTCCAATAAGCCTGTTTTGATCGATTTCTGGGCGAGCTGGTGCGGCCCGTGCCGGATGGTGTCCCCGGTTGTGGACGAAATCGCCGGTGAAAAGAGCGACGTCAAGGTCTGCAAAATCAACGTCGACGAGCAGCGCGAACTCGCGGCAGCGTTCAACATCATGTCCATTCCGACCCTGGTGGTCATGAAAGAGGGCAAGGTCACGAACAGCGCCATGGGCGCGCGGCCCAAGAAGCAGATTCTGGCGCTCCTCGACTGATGCAATCGGTTCCGACCTTGTCGGAACCGATTGCCATGAAGCGGGGGATCGGACGCGTCATTCCGCCAGCGCGCGCAGCCGCTTTTCGTCGAGCAGCCGGATTTCCCCGCGCGACACGCGGACCATCCCCTCGGATTGGAAATAGCGGAGCATGCGCGTGACGACCTCGCGCGCCGTTCCCATGTGGTTCGCGATTTTTTCGTGGGTGATGGAAAGCCGGTCGGAGTCCTCGAGCGCCGCCTCGTCGGTCAAAAACTGCGCGAGGCGCTTGTCGAAGCTCTTCCACATGATCTGCTCGATGAGCCACATGACTTCGGTAAACCGCTCGGCCATGATCTGGTTGGTGTAGTTTGCCAGAACCGCGGATTTTTCCATGAGCGCCTTATAGGTCGAAGCGGGCACGATAAAAAGCTCGGTGTCTTTTTCGGCCTCGATTGTGATGTCAAACTGAATGGAGGAGACCATGCAGGACGCGGACAAAAGGCAGATGTCCCGCTCGAAGAGCCGGTAGAGGGTGATCTCCTTGCCCTCCTCGGAGTTGATGTAGGCGCGCAGCTGGCCCGAGCGCATGACGAGCAGCCCCACGCAGTCCTCGCTGCCGTTGTGGATGCGCACCCCGGCGGGGAAGCACTTTGCCACGGCCGCCGCCTCGAGCGCGGCCTGTTCGCCGGGCGCAAGCTTTTCCCAGACGGGGAAGTAATCCGCAATCTTCATCGTTTCCCTCCAAACCGGACAAATCCACATGTTACTATTATATGCGAATTCTTTTTTCTGTCAAACCTCGCTTTCAATAAGTTTGTTGTGCTATAATATAGAAAAAGCGCGACGGAGGCAACATGGCCCTACAAAAAGTAACCGCCGGCAACATGGCCGAGATTGAGGCGGGCGGCCCCGCCCTCGTGGAGTTTTCGGCGAACTGGTGCGTCTATTGCAGGCGCATCGAACCCGCGCTCAAGCGGCTGTCCGATAAATATGCGGGCAAGGTGACCTTCGGTCAGGTGAACATCGACGACGATCCGACGCTCGAGGAAAAGTTTGGCGTCGACACCGTGCCGTCCCTGTTTGCGTATGATACGTTGCGAGGCGCATGGTCGGAGCCGCTGGTGGCCCCCTCCTCCGAGGCGGAAATCGACGCCTTTCTGCGCGCGCATCTCGAGGTGAGTGTATGAAAATTTATGATGTGATCATCGTCGGCGGCGGTCCCGCCGGCTACTCCGCGGCGCTCTACTGCGCCCGCGCGGGACTCGAAACCCTGGTCGTCGAGAAGCTCTCGGCGGGCGGCCAGATGGCGACGACCGCCCTGGTCGACAACTACCCCGGCTTCGACGAAGGCATCGACGGCTTCGTGCTCGCGGAGAAGATGGCCCGGGGCGCCACGCGCTTCGGCGCGGAAACCCAGTACGCCGAGGTGACCGGCATCGACCTTACCGGCGCGCCCAAGAAGGTGGAAACCACCGACGGCACGCTCATGGCCAAGGCGGTCATCCTCGCCATGGGCGCGTCGCCCCGGGAATTGGGCCTTGCGGGCGAGCGCGAGCTGCGCGGCCGCGGCGTCCATTACTGCGCCACCTGCGATGCCATGTTCTACAAGGGAAAGTCCGTCGCCGTCATCGGCGGCGGGAATACCGCCGTGGCGGACGCCCTCACCCTCTCGCGCATGAGCAGGAAGGTATACATCGTGCACCGGCGCGATCAGCTTCGGGCGACGAAAAACTACCTCGAACCCCTCCACAAGGCGGGGAACATTGAGATCGTGTGGAACGCGCTCATCACGGGTTTTGAGAGAGCCGAGGACGGCAAGTTCGCGGGCATCACCATTACCGACAAGGTGACGGGGGAAAAGACAAAGCTCAGCTGCGACGGCGTGTTCGTGGCCATCGGCCGCTCGCCGGATTCCTCGCTGGTAAAGGGTCAGGTGACCCTCGACGAGGGCGGCTACATCGTGGCCGACGAAACCACCAAGACCAACGTTCCCGGCGTGTTCGCCGTGGGCGACATCCGCACAAAGCCCCTCCGGCAGATCGTCACGGCGGCGGCGGACGGCGCGACCTCGTCGGTGTTCGCGGAAGAGTACATCAACGAGCTCAAGTAGCATTAGAACAGTTTGTTCAAATGGGGCGCGGTGCCTTGATCGCGCCTTTTTCTAATGTTATCATTTTGGGTACATTCCCGCGCGACGCGCGGACGCATGGGAGGATTCACAATGGGACGGATCGTCGTCGACAGCTGCTGCGACGTTACCGAGGAATTGAAGGAGAAATACAACATCGCCTCCGTGCCGCTCACCATCACGCTGGGCGACAGGCATATCGTGGACGACGACGCCCTCGATCTGGGGGCGCTTTTGCGCGAGATGCGGGCTTACACGGGGAAGGTCGGCTCGGCCGCGCCCGCGCCGGGTCAGTATGAGGACGTGTTCCGGGAGGCGGGGGAGTGCTACGCGGTCACGCTTTCGTCCAATCTCTCGGGGTCCCATCAGTCCGCGCGCATCGGCGCGGAACTATCGGGCAACGGCGACGTGCACGTGTTTGATTCCAAGAGCGCGTCCGCGGGCGAGGTGCTTCTGGCGGTCCGCATCGGCGAGATGCTGCGCGCGGGCCTGCAAAGGGCCGCCATCGTCCCGGCCGTCGAGCGGCTCATCAAGCAGATGAAGACCTACTTCGTGCTCGAAAGTCTCGACAACCTCGTCAAAAATGGGCGGCTTCACAAGATCACGGCAAAGCTGATCTCCGTCATCGGCATCCGGCCCATCATGGGCTCGGACGGCGACGGCAACATCGCCTTCTTCTCCCACGCGCGCGGCGAAAAGCAGATCGTGGAAAAGCTGGCGAATACCGTGGAGGAAAGCGGCCGGGAGACAGAGGACGCCTGCATGGTCATCGCCCATTGCAACAATCCGCGCCTGGCGGAAAAGCTTCGGGACGTGATCCGCAGCCGCTACCGCTTCCGCGACATCCTCATCGTCCCCACCCGCGGCATCAGCACGCTGTACGCCAACGACAAGGGCATCATCATCGCCTACTGATGAACATTGAGCCGTACCAACCGGACAGGGATCGGGAGGGCGTTCTCGCCATGCTGGCGGAGGCGCCCTTCTTTCGCGCGCAGTTTTTGGCGCGGGAGGCGCAGGGGGCAGACGCGGTCTTTGTGGCGCGCGTGGATGGCGTTCCCGCGGGTCTTGTCTCCTTCGCGGCGGGGAAATACCTTCGCACACGGTTCACGGGATATGTGGCGCCCGCCTATCGGAGGCGGGGGATCGGCGGGTTGCTTTTGCGCGTCATGGACGGGCATTATCGGGAGAGCGGCTGGACGGAGCGCGCCGCCGTCCTCGTTCCCGGCGCGGAGGACGCCGCGCCGCGCCTGCTCGCCCGGCACGGCTTTTCGCGTTACTGCGCCCAGCACGTCATGGAACGGCGGGGCGGCCCCCTGCCGGAGGGCGCGTTTGAAATCCGGCCCTATGCGGACGCCGACTACCCCGCCTACGCGGAGATCATGGCGGACGCGTTCTGGAATCTCCGGGAAGCGCTGCGCCTCGCGCCGAATTTCTACACGCCGCCCAATGCGGAGGAGCGCCGCGCCTTTGCCGGCCGCGCGGGCGACCGGTTCGTGCTGACGGATGGCGGCACTGTGGTCGCGGCGGCAAGCGTGCGCGGAAACGAGCTTGCGACCCTCGCCGTGCGCCCGGATGTCCGGGGATACGGTTGCGGAACCGCCCTCGCGGCCCACGCGGTCAATGAAATTCTTTCGCGCGGCTGCGATGGGGCTACGCTCCATTGCGTGGATGGAAACCCCGCGTTCCGGCTGTACCAACGCCTCGGATTCGAGGACGTCGGCCTCGAATGCGAATACGCAAAATACTACCGCCCGGAGAGCAGACCCCGGGAAAAACCATAAAAAAGCGGGGTCGCCCCCGCCCTTTTATTTTCACCTTGGAACCGAATCCGCTTCCGCGTCGATCCTCACCGCAGGAACCCCTCGAGAATCTTCTCCTCGGCTTCCTCCTCGGTGAGCCCCAGCGTCATGAGCTTCTGAATCTGCTCGCCCGCGATCTTTCCGATGGCCGCTTCGTGGATGAGCCGCGCGTCGGGGGAATCCGCGATGAGCGCCGGGATGGACTGAATGCGTGCGTCATCCATGAGGATGGAGTCGCACTGCACGTGCCCGAAGCATGAGTCCTCGCCCGTCATGCGCGGATAGAAAAGCTGCTTCGACTGGTCCCGGGCCACCGAGCGGGAGACGATGCGGCCCGTGGCCTCCCTGCCCGCGAGAATCACGTCCATTTCGGACTCCGCCACCTGGTGTCCGTGGGTCATGAGCTTTTCGTTGACGATGGCCTCCGCCCCCGCGGCCGCCACAATTTTGGTGTAGCGCTTGGTGGAATCGACCCCCCGGATCTGTGTGGTGTCCATCTGGATGGACGCGTTTTCCGCCAGATACGCCTCGGTCACGGGGTTCATGACGCGCCTGCCGTTCCCGTCGCCCTCGCCGTAGTGCTTTTCGATGTAGCGCACCTTGGAGTTTTTGCCCACGTGGAATGTGTGCACGCCGTCGTGCTCGGTATCGCCCTCGCCCGGGTTGTGGATGCCGCAGCCCGCAACGATGGTCACGTCGCAATTTTCGCCGATGAAAAAGTCGTTGTACACGGTCTCGGAATAGCCCGTCTCGGTGAGGAGCACCGGGATGTGCACGGACTCGTTCCGGGTGCCGTCCTTGATGGTGATGTCGATGCCCGGTTTGTCGGCCTTGGTCTCGATGACGATGTTGGCCGTATTGTTCCGCCCGTCGAGCTTCCCGTTTTTCCGGATGTTGTACGCGCCCTGGGGCACGGACTCGATCTCCGCAATTTCGCGGAGCAGCGTTTCGTCAATCTGGGTTCTCATGCGCGCGCCTCCCTCGGCTGAAATCTGCACACGGGTTCGGTGTCCGCGAGGATCGTGGGCAGAATTTCGTCCTTCGGCCCCCGCTTCTCCACCGCGCCGCCGGAGAGCACCACGATCTCGTCCGCGAGATCGATGATCCGCTCCTGGTGGGAAATGACGATGATGGTCGACTCCCGCTTTTTGTGGAGCGCCCGGAACGTCTCCGTGAGCTTGGAAAACGACCAGAGGTCGATGCCCGCCTCCGGCTCGTCGAAGATCATGAGCGGGCTCTTGCGCGCGAGAATGGTGGCGATTTCGATGCGCTTCACTTCGCCGCCCGAAAGCGAGGTGTCCACCTCGCGGTCCACGTAATCCGCCGCGCACAGCCCTACCTTGTTGAGATACTGGCAGCAGTCGAGGTCCGGCATGTGGGGGTCCCCGGACGCAAAGCAGATGAGGTCCTTGACGCGCAGCCCCTTGAACCGCGGCGGCTGCTGGAAGCCGTAACTCATGCCCAGCTGCGCCCGCTGGGTGACGCTCATGTGCGTGACGTCCTGCCCGTTGTAGAGAATCTGCCCGCTCGTGGGCTCGATGAGGCCCATAATCGCCCGGGCGAGGGTGGTTTTGCCGCCGCCGTTGGGCCCCGTCACCACCAGAAACGTCCCGTCTTCCACGGCGAGGCTTACCTCGTGCAGGATGTCGGCCTGCCCGCCGTCCTTGGCCCGGAACGTGAGATTTTTGATTTCAAGCATATTGATCGCCTCTCCGCCGTCGTCGTTTGTGTCTGACATCATTATAAACCGCGCATGTAAAATGCGAAGCAATTCCTATTGATTTTGTCTGATTTATCGCGCCTTGACAGGGCCGCCCGGTTCCGGTACACTCAAGGGAACAGATAAACGGAAGGGATTGGTGGACGGATGAATCACGCGCTGGATCCTCTGCCGCTGGGGAGCTGGAGATTCCGGGATTGGGTGGGTGCGCGCATCGACGCGGTGTCCAGCGCGCGCCTCGTCCCCCAATCTGCCTGGGACGCCCTCTATCCCCAGACGGAAGCGGCTTTTTCCCTGCGGGAGGATGATGTTGCGCGGCCCGGCGTGGGCCAGTGGCGGGGCGAGTTCTGGGGGAAATACATGCTCTGTGCCATCGCCGCGTGCCGCTACTACGGCGACGGGGCGCTCAAGGGGCGAATCGCCGCCGCCGTGGGCGGTCTTCTTAAAACCCAGGACGAAAGCGGCTACATCGGCACGTACCGGGACTCCGGCTTTCTTTTTGGAAACAACTGGAATATCTGGTGCCGGAAGTACACCCTGTGGGCTCTGGTCGAGGCGTGGGAACTGCTGGGGGACGATGAGATTCTGCGCGCCACGGAACGCTTCTGCGACCACCTGATTTCCGAGGCCGGCCCGGACGGCGTTCCCATCGCCCAAACGGGAAATTTCCGCGGCATGCCGTCCTCGTCCATTCTGCTCCCCATCGTGCGGCTTTACGGGGTTACGGGCAAGCAAAGATACCTCGAATTCGCGGAATTCATCGTCTCGGGTTGGGGCCCGGAGGGTATTCTGGAAAAAGGTCTCGCGGATGAGCCGGTGCATGAATGGGCCGAAAACCCCTTCGATTGGGCCAAGGGCTATGAGCTGATCTCGTGCGCGGAGGGTCTTCTGGCGCTTTTCGACGCGACGGGGAAGGCGGCGTATTTCCAGGCTGTGGAAAACATCCACAAAAATCTCGTCGGGTGGGAGCGCACCGGCGTGGGCAGCGTCAGCTTCGACGACAAGCTCATCGGCTCGCGTTCCTTCATCAATGCGCTGTCCGAAATCTGCGACGCCGTATACTGGAACCGGCTCTCCCACGCGCTCCTTTTGCGCACGGGCGAGGCCAAATATCTCGATGAGATCGAGCGGACGCTGTACAACAGCCTTCTGTGTGCCTCGTCCCCGGACGGAAGCTGGGGCCTGCGCCGCCTGCGCACCTCCCACGAGCACATTCCCGCCCACACGCACTTTCTGCGCGGCCACCAGTGCTGCGTGGACAATCTGCCGCGCGGGCTGTTCCAGGCTGTGGAATCGGCGGCGTTTGCCAAGGGGAATGACATTTTTATCGGTCTGTACGAGCAGGCCGACGGCGGGGTGGAAACGAAAAACGGCAGGATTTCCATCCGTGTGCGGGGCGATTTGCCCGGCGACGGAAAAATCGCGGTCACACTGGGTATGCCCGCATCCGCGCGCTTCGCCGTCCATCTGCGGATTCCCGCGTGGAGCGGAAAAAGCGCGGTGCGCGTCAACGGCGAAGAGGCGCTGGAAGCCGCGTCCGGCTGGTTCCGGCTCGAAAGGGTCTGGAAGGACGGGGACGTTCTCCGCCTCGATTTGCATCCCGATCTGCGCGTGGAGTTTTTCGACGACACCCGCTTTCCCCCCGACCATCCCCTGGTGCGCCTCCACGAACAAAGGTGGGCGAAATTGGGCAGGATCGGGGAGGAGGGGACGGCCACGGGCCAGATTGTCCACGTCACGGAAGCGGATCTCCTCCCCCACGCGCGGGCCGCCATGTTCTTCAAGGGCCCTGTGGCGCTTTCCCGGGACGCGCGGCTGGGGGACGGGGACATCTTCGAAAGGCTGGGGGAGATCGATTCCGGTGACATCGGCACACTCGAGGAAATCGACCCGCCAACCGGTATCCGCCTGGCGTACGGGCTGACGTTAAAGAGCGGCGGGAAAATCAGGCTGTGCGACTTCGCCTCGGCGGGGAACACCTGGACGATGGATTCCAGATTCGGTACCTGGCAGCTTCTGTAAAAAAAGGGGGACGCGCAACGCGTCCCCCCTTTGCTCATACCGGCGTGTAGCCCGCCTCCGTCACGGCGTCCTTCAGCGCCTTGTCGCCCACGTCCCTGGTCATGGTGACGGTGGCGTTCTTGTTCTCGAGGCTCACCTCCGCGCTTTCCACGCCGTCCACCGCCTCCAGTGCCTTTTTCACGTGCATCTGGCAATGGGCACACATCATGCCCTCGACACCGATTACCTTTTTCATCGTTTTTTCTTCCTTTCTTGTTTTTTCAATCCGTTCGTCCTCCGGCGCGTTTCTGGGCCGGAAGAAGCGAAGCCTCAGTGCGTTGAGCACCACGCTGACGGAGCTCAGGCTCATGGCCGCGGAGCCGATCATGGGGCTCAGCTGAATGCCGAAGGCGGGATAGAGCGCGCCGGCGGCGACGGGGATGCCCAGAACGTTGTAGAAGAACGCCCAGAACAGGTTCATGTGGATGTTCTTCACAACCTTGCGGGAGAGCTCCATGGCGGTCACCACGTCCATCAGCGAGTCCTTCATGAGCACCACGTCCGCCGACTCGATGGCGATGTCCGTACCCGCGCCGATGGCGATGCCGATGTCCGCCCGGGTGAGCGCCGGGGCGTCGTTGATGCCGTCGCCCACCATGGCGACCTTCCGGCCGCCCTCCATGAGCGCGCGCACACGAGCCTCCTTGTCGGTGGGCAGCACCTCCGCGATGGCCTCGTCGATGCCCACCGATTGGCGCACGGCCTCCGCCGTCGCCTTGTTGTCGCCGGTGAGCATCACAACCTTCACGCCCGCCGCCCGCAGGAGCCTGACCGCCTCCCGGCTTGTGGCCCGGATGGTGTCCGCCACGGCCACCGCGCCCACAACCGCGCCGTCCGCCGCAAACAGGATGGGCGTCTTGCCTTCCCTGGCGAACCGGTCGCAGGCGTCCTTGGTTTCGGTATCCACGGGGACGCCGTTTTCCGTCATGAAGGCCGCGTTCCCCGCGACGATGGTCTTCCCTTCCACCGTCGCGCGCACCCCGAGCCCCGCCACGGCCTCGAAGGACTCCGCGCGCGGCACGGCGATCCCGTCCGCCTTTGCCCTTTCGATCACCGCTTCGGCCAGCGGATGCTCGCTCCCCGCCTCGGCGGCGGCGGCGATCCGGAGAAGCGATTTGACGTCTTTGGCGTGGATGTCCGTGACGGACGGATGGCCGGAGGTGATGGTTCCGGTCTTGTCGAGTACCACCGTGTCGACGGCATGCAGGGTTTCGAGGGCCTCGGCGGACTTGATGAGGATGCCTTGCTCCGCCGCCCTGCCGGTTCCCACCATGATGGCCACCGGCGTCGCCAGCCCCAGCGCGCAAGGGCAGGAGATGACGAGCACCGCGATGGCCGTCGAGAGCGCGAACTCAAACGTCTGCCCCGCGACGAGCCAGACGGCCGCCGAAAGGAGTGCGATTCCGATCACCACCGGCACGAATACCCCGGACACCTTGTCGGCGAGTCTTGCGATGGGCGCCTTGGAGTTGCCTGCCTCATCCACCAGCCGGATGATCTGGGAAAGGGTGGTGTCGTCGCCCACCCGGGCGGCGCGCATGCGGAACGAACCGTTTTTATTGAGGGTGGCGGAGATGACCTGCGCACCGGGCCGCACCTCCACGGGCACGGATTCGCCCGTGATGGCCGACTGATCCACGTAGCCCGCACCCTCTGTCACCTCGCCGTCCACGGGGATGGATTCGCCGGGTCGGATGACCACGATGTCGCCCATCCTGACGTCCTCGGCGGGCACCAGGCGTTCAATGCCGTCGCGCGCCACGGTGGCGGTCTTGGGCGCGAGGTCGATGAGCTTGCCCAGCGCGTCCCCGGTCTTCGCCTTGGAGCGCGCCTCGAGGTATTTTCCCACGGTGACCAGGGTCAGAATCATCGCCGCCGACTCAAAGTAGAGTTGGTGGGAGAAATGCATCACGTGATCCATGTGCCCCCGGCCCAGGTGATAGAGAATGGCGTAAACGGCATACACGCCGTAGCCCAGCGCCGCACCTGCGCCAATGGCGATGAGGGAGTCCATGTTGGGCGCGCGCTTCACAAGCGCCTTGAAGCCCGTCGTAAAGAAGCGGCGGTTGAGAAACACGATGATCAAGGTTAAAAGGAGCTGCGTAAACGCCGAAACAGCCGCGTTTTCCATGCCCGTGAAAATGGCTGGCACCGGCAGCCCCAACATCGCGCCCATGGCGACGTACATGAGCGGCACAAGAAGCGCCACCGACCACCACAGCCGCGCCCGCACCTCTTTTCGGTGATCCTCCGCGCTCTTCTGGCGCATGAGCCACTCTTCCCGGACGCCGCTTTTTTTGCCCGGAACGGGCGCGTCCATGGGGGCCGCTCCGTAGCCGATGGACGAAACCGCCGCCGCGATTTTCCCGGCATCCACGGCGTTTTCGTCGTATTCCACGCTCATCTGGTTGGCGAGCAGGCTCACGTCGACCCCCGTCACGCCCGCCAGCTTGCCGACTTTTTTGGTGATGTTTGCCTGGCACGCCGCGCAGGTCATGCCGGTGATGCTGAATTTCTCTTTTTTCATTTTGGTCTCCCGTCTATTTGAGCTTTTTCATCAGCTCGAACGCCTCGTCGACGACCTCGCCGTTGCCCGCGCGAATCTCCTCAACGACGCAGGTCTCCAAATGCTCCTTCAGCACGATGTATCCGAACGCTTCCAGCGCCCGTTCCACTGCCGCCACCTGCGTGAGGATGTCCCCGCAGTAGCGATTGTCGTCCAGCATTTTCGAAATGCCCGAAAGCTGTCCGATCATCCGGTTCAGCCTGTTTTTGAGGCTTTTCACCGTCTCGTCCCCGCGCGGCGTCGCCTTGTGGTGGCACGCCGACCCGCAATGCTCCATCATGGATCGCCTCCCGTCCATCTGTATTATACCCCCGGGGGGTATTCTGTAAACGCATTTTTGGTTAATTAAAACCCACCCAAATGATGGGTGGGTCAAGGGGCTTCTACAAATCCAGTTCCTGCGGCTCAAAAAGCGTTGAGGTGGGCGTAACGCACGCGAGAGGGTTGGCCTTGGCGCCCATGGGCTTGGGCACCCGCGCGCCGTGGGTGATGAGGGGATCGTCCGTTCTCAGCATCCACCGCGCCAGCCGGGCGGAGAGGTCGTTGTAGACGGTCAGGGATCGCGGGTCGCCCGCCAGGTTTTCCCGCTCCATCGGATCGAGCCACAAATCGTAGAGCGCGTCCCGGGGCTTCACCGCGTTTCCGTAGCCCGCGTCCATGAGGAATGTTTTTGAATATCCGTCGTCGATGTTGGCGGGCACGATGCCGTTGTGGTAGTCGTAGCGGCGGATGAGCTTGTACCGGTCTGTGCGCACGGCGCGCATGGGCTCGTAGGCCGCGTGGTAGGTGACCTCCAGGAAGAGCTCGTCGCGGACCTTTTCCGTCTCGCCCGCCATGAGGGGCAAAAGGCTCGTTCCCTCGAGCCAGCCGGGCCTTTCGATGCCCGCCGCGTCACATACGGTGGGGAAGATGTCCAGATGCGAAACCAGCGCGTCCGTGGCCTTGACCTGCCTGTGCCCCTTGGGCAGCCGGATCATGAGCGCCACACCGGAGCCCGCGTCGTAGAGGTTGCACTTCATGTGCGGGAAGGCGATGCCGTGGTCGGTGGTCAGTATGACCATCGTTTCGTCCCGGATGCCCGCCTCGTCGATGGCCGCGAGCACCTTTCCGTAGCATTCGTCGGCAAGCTTCGCCGTCGCGCAGTATTCCGCCATGTCGCGCCGTACGGCGGGGCAATCGTAGAGGGGCGCGGGCGGTGCGAGGTAGTCCGGGTCGATGTCCCCGGCCTTCTCGTATTGCCTGTGGGTGGCGAACATGCCGAAGGAGAGGAAGAACGGCTCCTTTTGCGCGGCGATGTACGCGCAGGCCGCGTCGGCGTTCCCCCGGTCGTACTTGGACATGGCGGTTTCCACGTCGGACATGTCCACCTTTTTGTGCCCGATGATTTCGTCGTAGCCGATCATCCCCGCGTCCGGCGCCACGTGCTGGATGCCGCACAGCGCGGTGCGGAATCCCGCCGCCTTCAGGACGTTGGCCATGTGCCTTGCATAGTCGTTGAGCTGCCAGCCCCGGTGGGCGAGCCCCTGCATGCCGCAGGCGTGGGGGCTCATGCCGGTGAGAAGCGCCGCGCGGCTGGGGGAGCAGGTGGGTCCAGCGCAGTACGCCTGCCGGAAGAGCGTCGCGGACTTCGCGAACTGCATGACGTTGGGCGTCGGCACCGCGTGGCCGTAGGGACTCAGATACCGGCCGCTGTCGTGGGTGTGCATGTAAATGACGTTCATTTCCTTCACCTCATCGCGTTTTTCTGCGTTTTCAGATACTCGTCGAGCTGCGCCGCGTCCGTCGTGATGAATTCGTGGGTCAGGTATTCGGGCGCGATCCGCTCGATGAGCCTCCCGACCGCCTTTGTCGAAAACGGCTTGTGCTCGTCCATCCCCAGCACATACGCGTAGGCCTGGCAGAGCCGCTCGAAATAGCTTCCTTCGAGCCGGTGCTCCTCGGCGATCACGCCCTCGATAAATGCTCCGGTGAGGCTCTGCTGCAAATGCATGCCCCGGATTTTTGCCTCGATGCCCGGATGCGCGTCCAGAACCCGGTGGATGTATTCGATCCCCTCGTCCTCGGTGCGCAGATTGCGGTTCATGTGCATCAGGTGGCCCGTGTCGAGCATCAGCCCCGCGCCGGGGACGGCGTCCAGAAGCCGCGCCGTGACATCGGGCCGCAAAAGCGTCAGCCCCGGCCACCATAAATTTTCAAGGAGAATCTCAAACGGATATTCCCGCCCGCGCAGAACTGCCGCAAGCAGTTCCGCCGCCGCCGCGCAGACCTCCCCGTCCGTATGGGCGAAGCGGTAGGAGAGCGACTCCGTCAGAGACACTTCGGCGACGTGGAACACCACGTATTTCACCTGCAGCCGCGCGGCCATGTCCATCTGCCCGCGAAAAAAGGAGACGAGCGCCCCCCGTTCCGATCCGCCGAAGTGGCGTTCAACCTCTTCCCGCGTCCCGAATTCGCTCAGCACCGCTTTTTCGTCGCCCCGCCAGAAATCCACCCACGTGGTGAAATAGCCAAGATGCAGCCCCGTGACGGCGGACGCGGGCAGGTACCCCGTGTCCTCGCTCTTGTAGGGCATGAGCTCCAGACCGGTCAATCCATGGGCGATTAAAAACCGACTCAGGCTCGAAAAACCGTTAAACCGACCGAAGTCGTGGCTTGTGTTGGTGAAACTCAGCAACTCCAGCATGAAAACCTCGCGCTTTTTTCGCCAGTATAGCATTGTGCGGGCGGGGCTGTCAATTTATTCCGGCCCTTTACGCGGATGCACCTTGCGCCTTCGCGGGATTGGGCTATAATAAGATGAGACAAAGGCATTGGAGGTACCGGATGAAAGACGGATTCGTGCGGGTGGCGGCGGGCACGCCCCGCATCCGCGTGGCGGATTGTCCCGGCAACGCGCAGAGCATCATCTCCCTCATGCGCCGCGCCGATGAACGGCGCGCCAAGCTCCTCGCGCTGCCGGAACTGTGCGTGACGGGCTACACCGCGAACGATTTGTTTCTGCAAAGGCCCCTTCTCGAGGGCGCGCTTTCCGCCCTCGCCGAGATTCGCGCGGCCTCTCGCGATCTGGACGTGCTCACATGTGTGGGCATGCCCCTCTCCCTTTCCGGACGGCTCTACAACTGCGCCGTGTTTTTGAAGGGTGGCAAAATCCTGGGCGTGGTGCCCAAGCGCAACCCACCCAACTATTCGGTTTATTACGAGCTGCGCCACTTCTTTCCCGGCCCGCGTGGGGTTTCGGAAATCCCGCTTCTGGGTGAAACCGTCCCCTTCGGCGGCGACATGGTGTTTGCCTGCAGCCAGATGCCGGAATTTTCGGTGGGCAGTGAAATCTGCGAGGATTTGTGGGTGCCCGATTCCCCGAGCGTGCGCCACGCGCTGGCCGGCGCCACCGTCATTTGCAACCTTTCCGCCAGCGACGAATCCGTCGGCAAGGCGGACTACCGCCGCATGCTCGTCAGGAGCCAATCCGCCAAGCTCATCTGCGCCTACCTCTACGCGGACGCGGGGGAGGGCGAGTCGTCCACCGACCTCGTGTTCGCGGGCCACGACCTCATCTGCGAAAACGGCGTCATGCTCGCGGAATCGAAGCGGTATGAATCCGGACTCGTCTTTGCGGATGTGGACGTTGACATGCTCGACCACGAGCGCCGCCGCATGAACACCTTCGGCGCGCGGCCCGAGGGCTACCGTTTTATTCCCTTTGACGTAAAACCCGAGGCGCTTGTCCTCGACCGCTTTGTCGATCCGCGCCCCTTCGTGCCCGCGAACGAGCGGGAGCGTGAGGCCCGCTGCGAGGAAATTCTGGACATTCAGGCCCACGGCCTCGCCACGCGGCTCAAGCACATCGGCGCGAAGAAGGCCACATTGGCGGTCTCCGGCGGACTCGATTCCACGCTGGCGCTTCTGGTCGCGGCCCGCGCGTTCGACATCTGCCGGATTCCCAGAAGCGGCATTTTGGCCGTCACCATGCCGGGCTTCGGCACGACCCCGCGCACGCGCGGAAATGCCGAAATCATTTCGGAAAAGATCGGCGCGACATTTCTTGAAATCCCCATCGGCGAGGCCGTGGAGAAGCACTTCCGCGACATCGGTCAGAATCCCGACGTCCACGACGTGACCTACGAAAATTGCCAGGCGCGGGAACGCACCCAGGTCCTGATGGATCTCGCCAACAAGACGGGGGGCATTGCCATCGGCACCGGCGACCTCAGCGAGCTGGCGCTGGGCTGGGCGACCTACAACGGCGATCATATGTCCATGTACGCGGTCAACGTCTCCGTGCCCAAGACGCTGGTGCGCTATCTTGTCAAGTACGAGGCCGACCGCGCGCCGGACCGCGCGCTGGCGGACAGCCTCAACGACATTCTCGCAACGCCCGTTAGTCCGGAGCTTCTGCCTCCCGTGGACGGGGAAATCGCCCAGAGGACGGAGGACCTCGTGGGGCCCTACGACCTCCACGACTTTTTCCTCTACCACATTCTCCGGCGCGGTGCCACGGCGGAAAAGACCGCGCGGCTGGCGAAGATCGCGTTCGGGGACGAATACCCGGAGGAAACCATCCGCGCGTGGCTCAGGGTGTTCGCGCGGCGCTTCTTCAATCAGCAATTCAAAAGAAGCTGCATGCCCGACGGCCCCAAGGTCGGCTCGGTTGCGCTGTCGCCCCGGGGCGATCTGCGCATGCCTTCCGACGCGGCGGGCGGGCTCTGGCAGTTGAAATAAGGGGGAATCGCAATGCTTTTTGAAAAAGGGGACAAGGTGCTTTTCATCGGGGATTCGATTTCGGACTGCAACCGCGCGCGGCCGGTGGGGGAGGGGCTGTTCGAGGCGCTGGGCACAAGTTATGCCACCGACGTGGCCGCCCAGGTCACCTGCATGCGCCCGGAGATGCAAATCCGCTTCGTCAACATGGGCACAAGCGGCAACCGCGTGCGCGACCTCAAGGCGCGCTGGCAGACGGACGTTATGGATCTGCGGCCCGACTGGGTGAGCGTTTTAATCGGCATCAACGACGTCTGGCGGCAGTTTGACAGCCCGCTGCGCACAGAGGAGCATGTCTATCCCGAGGAATACGAGGCGACCTACGACGCGCTCATTGCCCGGACGCTTCCGTGTGTCAAGGGCATGATTCTCATGGCGCCCTATTTCATGGAGCCCAACAAAAACGACCCCATGCGCGTACGGATGGACGCATACGGCGGGATCGTGAAAAGGCTTGCGGAAAAGCACGGCCAGACGTTTATGGACCTTCAGGCAGGCTGGGACGCGCTGTTTCAGCACATGCACCCCATGAACATCGCTTGGGACCGCGTGCATCCCAACCATGTGGGGCACGTCTACATCGCGAATCAGTTCTTGAAGGCGGTCGGGTTCTGATCTACCGCGCCCCGCGCCGGTTTACGCCCCAGACGCCGCCGAGGATGAGAAGAAACGCCACCGCCTGAACCGGCCCGAAGGGTTCGCCCAGAAACACCACGCCCGCCAGCACCGAAACCACGGACGACAGATTCCCAAAAATCGTCGCCCGGGCCACGGGCAGGCGGGCGAGGGCGTAATTGGCGAGCATGAACGCCCCCACGGAGGAGCCCAGCCCCAGATACAGTGCCGCCGCGACAAAATTGCGGTGCCCCAGGGCGGCCAGCAGCATCGGGAACACCGCCGTGCGGTACTGAACCAAAACCATGCCCGTGAAGAACACAAAGCCCACCAGAAACATCATGTATGTGATTTCAAACGCCGTGAAGGTGCGGGAAAAACGCCGGGAAAGCAGCATGTAAATCGCGCCCATGAGGTACGCCAGTGTCAGGCAAAGGACGCCCGGCAGCGTGTTCCGCCCGCCGGAGCCGCCCATGGAGATCATCAGCACGCCCGAAATCGAAACCGCGATGAACGCCCACTGCCGCCAGTTGGGGCGTTCCTTTAAAAACAGCGCGCCGAGCACGGCGGAAAAGATGGGGATCGACGCCGAAAACATGCCTGTAAACGACGCGGTGGTGTACTTGAGCCCGTAATTTTCAAAGACGAAGTACAAAACGGGCTGAATGACGCCCAGAAGCAGCGCCGGAAGCACGTTTTTCCCCTTCAAATCCAATTTTCCCAGCCGGAAAACCAGCATCAGATTGAGCGCCGCGAAGGTGACGGAGAAGCGCGCGAACAGAAGAATCGCGGGTTCCGTCAGGTCGAGCGCCAGCTTGGAAAAAAGAAAGCTGAAGCCGAACAGGGAAAAGGAGACCGTCGCCGCGATCATGCCGCGCCTTTCTTCGTTCATTTCTTTCGTTCCTTTCATGTTCGCGTCCGAAGCCGGTTCACACCCCACACGCCCGCCAGAATGAGCGCGAACGCCACAGCCTGTGTCGCGCCGAACGGGTCGCCCATGAAGGTCACGCCCGCGATGACGGAAACCACCGTGGAGACGTTTCCGAAGATCATCGCCCGGGCCACCGGGAGCTTCGAGATGGAATAGTTGGCGAGAAAATACGCGAACACCGATGCCGCGACGCCCAGATACAGCGCGGAAACGATGAACTGCCCATGGGAGAGCGCCTCCGCGAGCAGGGGCAATGTGCGTCCCCGGAACTGGGCGAACGCCCAGCCGATGAAGAACACGAATCCCACCATGAACATCATGTACGTGAGCTCAAACGCCGTAAACACCCGCGAATACCGCCGCACGAGCAGCGTGTACACCGCGCCCGAAAGGTAGGCGGCCACCAGGCACAGGATGCCCGGGAGGGTGTTCTGTCCGCCCGCGCCGCCCGCGGAGACCATCATGACCCCGGCGATGGAGACCAGGATGAAGACCCACTGCTTCCAGTTGGGCTTTTCCTTGAGAATGAGCGCCCCGAGCACGGCGGTGAAGATGGGGCTGATGGCGGAGATCATGCCGGTAAACGAGGTGGTGGTGTACTTGAGCCCATAATTTTCAAAGATGAAGTAAAAGACGGGCTGGACGACGCCCAGAAGAATGGCCGCGCCAATGGGCTTTCCCCGGAGACTGACCTTCATGACGCGCGTGAGAACCAGAAGGTTCAGCGCGATGAACGTCACCGTGAACCGCGCGCCCAGGAGGATGGCGGGCTCGGTCAGGTTGAGCGCCATTTTGGAAAACAGGTAGCTGAAGCCGAAGATGACAAACGCCGCCGTCGCGGCCAGCATGGCCTTTTTTTCGTCGTCCATTTCGGGTCGTTCCTTCCACGCCTTTGTGGCTTCTGTTTATTGAATCCGTTGTCGGGGGTGGCCGGGGCGATCGGGAATCGCCCAGCCATGGCGGGAACGTTTCCGGCTGCCGTTCGGGGCTTGGGAAGAGGATCGACCCGACCGGTCGCGCGTGCGGACGCGTTCATCACTTTCGCGGGTGCTCACCCTCGTTTGGCGGGGATGCCCGCCGGTAAAACGGGATTCAAGGCTCCTATGGGCGCGGGCGCGCTTTTGTCAGGTTCAAGCGGCCCGCGCGCAATGGGTTACAGGTACTTTTCCCGGACGTAGGCCGAGAGCATTTCCTTGTCGAGGAAGGGGGCGATGTCGCTGATGGCCCTGATGCCGTCCTTTTCAATGGCCCGCTTGGCGAGGGCGCTTAAGTGCTCCTTGCCGAGATACGGCGCGATGCCGTCGAAGTGCCGCAAACCGGTTTTTTCAAACGCCCGATCCGCAAGCTCGGACAATGTCTCCTTCGGGATGAACACCGCGAAGTCCTCGATGCCCCGCAAACCGCGCATCTCAAATTTTCGCCGCGCAAGCTCGTCCACGGTTTCCTTGCCCACAAACGGAGCGAATTCGCCGAAGCTGTCGCCCTGGGCGATCCGGTCGCGGGCGATTTCGTCGAGGAGTTCCCGGTCGGCAAACGGCGCCAGCGCCGCCAGATTGTCCAGCTTTCCATCCTTTGCCGCGTTGCGCGCCAATTCGTTCACGAGTTCCTGGCTGAGGTAGGGGAGAATTTCCGCGACTTCGGACAAATCCACCGTCCGCGCCGCGCCTTCGAACACCTCGTCCGCCTGCTTCGGCTTCAAAATCGGGACGAGCTCCCTGAGCTCCCGCACGGTAATGGCGTTCTCCTCGAGGTATTCTTTGGTTCGGTCGGCGGCAATCTGCCGGATGAGCTCCGACCTCTCGCCGATCAAATCGTCGATGGATACCCCGAACAGGAGGGCCAAATCCGGCAGCTTCGAGATGTCGGGCATGGAGTTGCCCCTCTCCCAGTTGGACACCGCCTGAAAGCTGATGCCCATCCGGTCCGCCAGCTCCATCTGGGTCATGTTGCGCGCCCTGCGCAGTTCGGAAATGCGCCTCCCGATCCGTTCCATGTCAAACATATGCGTCATCCTTTCCGCGGGGATTCGTTCCCGCGCCTCAAGCGTACCGCGCGGCGCGCGAAATGCCCAGCATGCGCCGGTTGAATTGCGCTCAAGGGCTGGTTGAGGCCCGCGCGTGTGCCGGAACAGAACAAAAGAAGCCGACGTTTCCGTTCGGCCTCTTTCAAGGAAAGTGGCACCTCCATAGGGACTCGAACCCTAGTTTTCGCCGTGAGAGGGCGACGTCTTAACCTCTTGACCATGGAGGCATATTGGCTGCCGAACTAGGATTCGAACCTAGACAATACGAGTCAGAGTCGTAGGTGCTACCATTACACAATTCGGCATCATTTCGTCGTAGGGCTTACTGACTCGCGCCCGACCGACGAATGATATTATACATGAATCCGGGACCCTTGTCAACTGCTTTTTTCGCGTTTTTTCGACGGGCATACGGAGCGGCCCGCCGGCCAAACGCCGCCCCAAACGCGGGATTTGAAACCACATGCGGCGGAAACTTCGCGGATGTTCCCGCGCACTCCGACGCATTCTGATTTCTTCCCGCGTTTGGGGCGTTGCCGGTCGTTTACGGCTTCATTGCCCAGATGGTCGCGCGGAACGTGCCCTCGGTGAGGGGTTCCGGCAGCGGTTCGTCGGTGAAGTTGCGGTAAGCGGCCTCGATCTCGAGCCCCGCGCCGCGAATCCATTCGTAGACCTGCTTTTGCGTCGGGATGTGCTTGCGCATCAGTCGCGGCACAATGAACCGTTCGCTGTTGTTGGTTGTGAATTCCGTGTGGCTCGCGCCCGCGCAGATTTGTGTCACCGAATCGTAAATGCTCCCGTAAAAGCACGAGCGGCCTACCGTTCCCATATCGTCCGTGTACTCATTTTCTCC
Organism: Bacillota bacterium; assembly: GCA_023435435.1. GTDB lineage: Bacteria > Bacillota > Clostridia > Christensenellales > Aristaeellaceae > RUG11247. Next base: position 25,927 of record JAEYRW010000202.1, read on the forward strand.
GTGCCCATTGGGATTGTGAAAGACGGACGCCGGATCGAAGTGCAGGTCGAAGTCCAGAAACAGATGTCCGCCGGGCTTCAGCGCCTGGGCCGCCTTTCCGATGAACAGCTTCTGGGACTCCCTGTAGTCCATGTCGGATTCGATGTTGATGAGCAGGTTCCCCGCGAACACCACCACGTCGAACCCTTCGCCCCAGTCGCCCGCCTCCGCTTTCATTTGGTAGCAGCGCAGGTTCGGGATTCCGCGCGCCTTCCGGTAGCAGTTGATGAGCATATGCGCGTCCCCGTCGAAGCCCGTCACATCGTAACCCGCCTGGGCGAGGGGGATCGCGATCCGCCCGCCGCCGCACGCGATTTCAAGAAGCCGCGCGCCGTGGAGGATACCCTGCTCCTTCAGAATATGCAGAAGGAACTCCGTATCCGTCGTCCAGGTTTCCGCGCTCTCATACCAATGGGCATACCAATGCCTTGCGATGTATTCAAAATCCAAAATGAGTCCTCCCAGTCTGCGGGAGGGTTAAAGTATCGTCGCCCTCCCGGTAAAAACGGCGATTGCGTACTTCATATTTAAATGGCTCCTTTCTCAAATACAGTCCGCTTTTATCATAACACGGCGGAAACGCGTGCGCAATCTTTTCTCGTTTTTTTCGCAAAAAGAGTGTCGGGATGTGCCAAAATATGTGCGCGCACACGAATCATTCGTCTTTAAATGTTGGTAAATGATACTCCGGCGCTAGAAACCTTCATATAGTAATTATAGAATCAAGTCAGACGCCGCACGTGCGGCAGGATGTGGAGATGAAGAACATGCGAGCCGTGAACATCAAGCTCAGTCTGGCCGAGAACGTGAAGAGCTTCGTCAATATCGCCAACCGGTACCCCTACGATATTGACCTTCGCGTCGGTCGCCACGTGGTGGACGGCAAATCCATATTGGGGATATTCAGCCTGGATTTGTCAAAGCCCATCACCCTCGAGGTGTACGCCGACAGCTGCGACGATCTCATGGACGAGATCAAACCCTTCATCATCGGTTGAGGACGCGCAAAGGGGACCGCTTCAAGCGGTCCCCTTTCGTTTGCCCTCTTACGCCATGAACCCCTTGATGAGGTACTTGTCGATGAGCAGGTACGTACCCAGAAGGAACGTGTACAGCGCGAACCAGTTGAGGCTGATGCGCCGGACGACCCAAAGCATGAGCTTGATGGCCAGAAACCCAAACACCGCCGCCGCAGCCACGCCCACGAGGATGGCGCCCGTCGAGATGGCAGCCTCCGGCGACGCGGCGGCCGCCGCGTCCGGGAAGAGCAGGTCCTTGGCCTGCAGGGCCACCGAGCCCAGAATCGCCGGAATGGACATGAGGAACGCGAAGTCCGCCGCACGCTTCCGGGTCAGTCCGCTGGCGAGGCCCCCCGTGATGGTGCTGCCCGAGCGGGAAAGTCCGGGGAGGATGGCGACGGCCTGCATGACGCCCATCACCGCCGCGTCTACCCAGGTCACTTCCTTGTGATATTTTCTCTGCAAGCGCCGCTGGTTGCCGATGAAGTTTCCGGCGACGAGCACGATGGAGGTCAGATAGAACGACCAGACGATGAACTTGCCCTCGAATACGTCGCTGAAGTTGATGGTGAGCGCCGCGATCACCGCCGGGATGGTGGCGAGCACGAGCCACTTGAGCTCCGATTCCACCGGATGCAGAATCATGTTCAGAATTCTGCGCCAGTAGACGACAAAAACCGCCAGCAGCGTGCCCAGATGCAGAAGCACGTCCAGCATCAGCAGCTTGTCGGCCTCCGCCGAAATGCCGAATGCCTTTTGAAGAATCATCAGGTGCCCCGACGAGCTGACCGGCAAAAACTCGGTCAGTCCCTGCACCATCCCCAGGATAAACGACTGAATCACCGTCAAGCGACCACCCCCGGTTTATGGATATGCTTAAAAAAATGGGAAAACCCCGGGCGGAACCGGAATTCCAATGCCACCCGGGATAGAATAGCACTAAACGACGATGTTGACAAGCCGTCCCGGCACGTAAATCAGCTTTTTCACCTTGCGCCCGTCGATGGCCTTCAGAACTTCCTCGATTTCCATGAAGTAGTCACCCGCCTCCGGCACCGCCAGGGACGTGGGCACCTCGAGCCGGCCGCGCAGCTTTCCGTTGATCTGAAGCGCGATCTCCACGGACTCCTTCACCAGCGCCTTCTCGTCGCAGACGGGCCACGGCTTCTTCGCCAGCTCGCCGCCGAACCCGCACAGCTCGTTGATCTCCTCAGTGACGTGGGGCGCAACGGGGTTCAGAAGCTGGATGAGAATCTTCATCTCGCCGCGGGTCACCTGTCCCTTGGCGTAGAAAGCGTTGACCAGGCTCATCATCTGCGCGATGGCGGTGTTGTACTTCATGCGCTCGTAGTCCTCGGTGACCTTCCTGACGGCAAAGTTCACGTCGTAGGCCATGTCTTTCGAGACGGCCTCGCCCTCGTTCATCATCTCCATGAGCTTCCACACCCGGTCGAGGAATCTGCGGCAGCCCCGCGCGCCCTCGGTGGACCACGGAATCTCCTGGTCGAACGCGCCCATGAACATCTCGTAGAGGCGGAACGCGTCCGCGCCCAGTTCCGAGACGATCTCGTCGGGGTTGACGACATTGCCGCGGGATTTGGACATCTTCTCGCCGTCCGCGCCCAGAATCATGCCGTGGCTGGTGCGCTTTGCGTACGGTTCAGGCGTGGGCACGTAACCCTGGTCGTAGAGGAAGCGGTGCCAGAACCGGGAATACAGAAGGTGCAGCGTCGTGTGCTCCATGCCGCCGTTGTACCAGTCGATGGGCAGCCAGTATTTCAGCTCCTCCATGGACGCGAATTCATCGTCGTCATGGGGGTCGATGTACCGGAGGAAGTACCAGCTGGAGCCCGCCCACTGGGGCATTGTGTCCGTTTCGCGCTTGGCCGGGCCGCCGCAGTGGGGGCAGGTGGTGTTCACCCAGTCGGTCATGGCCGCCAAGGGACTTTCGCCGTTGTCAGTGGGCATGTAGCTTTCCACCTCGGGGAGCCTGAGGGGCAGCTCTCCATACGGAACCGGCACCCAGCCGCACTTTTCGCAGTTCACCAGCGGGATGGGCTCGCCCCAATACCTCTGGCGGGAGAACACCCAGTCGCGGAGTTTAAAGTTGACCTTCTTGTGGCCCAGTCCCTTTTCCGCGAGCCACTCGGTGATGGCCTTCTTGGCGTCCGCCACCTTCATGCCGTCGAGGAACTGGGAATTGACCATGACGCCGTCCGCGATGTCGGTGTACGCCGCGTCCATGACGTTTCCGCCCGCCACCACCTCGACGATGGGCAGATCGAATTTCTTGGCGAATTCCCAGTCGCGCTCGTCATGGGCGGGGACGGCCATGATGGCCCCGGTGCCGTAGCCCATGAGCACATAATCGGAAACCCATACGGGGATTTCCTTGCCATTGACCGGATTGACGGCCGCGATGCCCTCGATGGCGACGCCCGTCTTTTCCTTGTTGAGCTCCGTGCGCTCGAAGTCGCTCTTGCGTGCCGCCGCCTCGCGGTATTCGGCGATGGCGCCGTAATTGGTGATCTTGTCCTTGTGCGCGTCAATGAGCGGATGCTCCGGTGACATGACCATGTACGTCGCGCCGAACAGCGTGTCCGGGCGAGTGGTGTAGACGGTGAGCGTGTCGCCGGTGGTGAGGGTGAAGTCCACCTCCGCGCCCTCCGAGCGGCCGATCCAGTTTCTCTGCTGGGTCTTGACGCGCTCGATGAAGTCCACCTCGTCCAGCCCGTCCAGCAGCTTCTGGGCGTACTCGGTAATTTTCAGCATCCACTGGGACTTGACCCGCCGCACGACCTCGCCGCCGCAGCGCTCGCAAACGCCGCCCACGACCTCCTCGTTGGCCAGCCCGACTTTACAGCTGGTGCAGAAGTTGATGGGCATCTCGAGCTTGTAAGCCAGTCCCGCCTCGAACAGCTTCAGGAAGATCCACTGGGTCCACTTGTAGTATTTCGGGTCGGTGGTGGCGATTTCCCGGTCGTAGTCGAAGGAGAAGCCCAGCTTTTTGAGCTGCGAACGGAACCGCGCGATGTTGTCGTGGGTGACGATGGCCGGATGAATGTGGTTTTTGATGGCGTAGTTCTCCGTCGGCAGGCCGAACGAGTCGTAGCCGATGGGGAAGAGGACATTGTAGCCCTCCATCCGCCGCTTCCGCGCGATGATGTCCATGGCGGTGTTCGAACGCGGATGCCCCACGTGCAGCCCCGCCCCGGAGGGGTATGGGAACTCGATCAGGGGATAAAACTTGGGCTTCGCGTGGCTCTTCTCGGCGGCAAAGGCGTGGGTTTCCTCCCAATGCCGCTGCCACTTGGTCTCGATCCCATCCGGGTTATAAATCGGTATGTTCTTCATGTCCGCCCCTCCAATAGAATAAGCCTCCCGTCCCCACAGAGACGGAAGGCATGCCTTTCGCGGTACCACTCTCATTGGCCCTCTCGGACCCACTTGACGCCCTGTATCGGGAGCACCCGTCCGTCGGAACGCTCCGGGACGAGTTCGGCACCGCCGCGCTCCCGCCTTCGCACCAACCGGCGGTTCTCTGAAGCGCGCATCTCGCCTAGTACTTCCCATCATTGCTTTTCTGATTATAAGGCCCCAAATCCCGCTTGTCAAGCGCGCACGCGCTAAAAAGAGGGGAGGACGCCGGGGGCGCCGCCCCCGGACC
>JAEYRW010000098.1 GCA_023435435.1 Bacillota bacterium
GCGATTAAAAAACGCCGGGGGGGGCTGCCCCCGGGACCCCCGCCAAAGGACCACAGTCCCTTTGGAATCCCCATGATCGGACCAGTCCTGTTTTCCGTCGACCGCCCGGGGGCCTAAGCCCCGGACGGCCGATTTTTCTTCATGGGGTATCGTCCGAAAGGGCTTCCCGGGCGAGTTCCACGAAGCGGCGGACCTTTTGCCAAGTGCCCACGCGGTAGACGTCCCGCACGGCGATTTCGAGCTTGCAGCCGCTGGCGCATTTTGCCGTGTGCCGGAAGTGGGCGCGGGTAGCCTCCTCGTTGAGCGTTTCCCCCACGCCCAGAAGGTTGGGGGAGGGTTTTCTGAGGTAGACGGTTTTTCTGTTTTGAAGGGCCTCGCCCATCTTCTCCTCGTCGCACCACGGGGAGACGGAAACTTTTCGGATGTTTTCAACCGTCGAAAGGCAGCCCGGCCAGATGGCGTCGACCGCCTCGCAGCACCCGTAGGAGGCGAGCCCGCAGAGCTTCATGAGCCTTTCGTAGTACGGAAACACGAATTCCCGGTACATTTCCGGCGACACGCCGCTGGTCTCCTGGGAATCCATGTAGAGCCACATGTCCTTGAGGGCGGCGCTTTCCTTTCCGTCGGGGAGCGAATCCGTGAAGCAATATGTGCCCTGGGCGAGGTGCTGGGCGCGGGCGGCGCTTCTTAACAGGCCCTCGCGTTCGAGCATGCGGAAATAATTCTCATAGTCGCCCGTCAGCATTTCCATCATCCTGTGAAACAGCGCCGGGCTGTCATACATGGCGACAAACATATCTTCCAGGGACATGATGTGCACAATGTCCTGGGTGGGCGTTGCGTACAGCGAAAAACCATCCGGGCGGACGGGGAGAATGTCCCCGAGCAGGTCCTCGAGAAAAATCGCGTCCCGGGCTGATTTTTCCCTGTCCACGCCGTATTGGGATGGGCCGAGCTTGTGAAAATCTTCCTCGAGGTCGGTGATGTGAGAAACGAAGCGGTGCCCGATGCCGCCCGTTTCCTCCCGCGTCACCTTGAGGCCGAAGGGGATGAACCACGTACTCGGCCGGGTGCCGATGTGGTCGGGAACGAGGGTGTCATCCCGGAACAGCTCCCGGTTCACAATGTTGCGCAGAAGCATCGCCTCGACCCGGCGCGCGTCCGCGTCCTCGCATTCCATGAGGGGCGGCAATATGTCCCCCTCGAACGTCCAAAGCTCCACCCGCAGCATGGGCCGGGTGTCGGCCTTCATATTGCCGTGGCATATCCATTCCCGCTCAAGCGCGCGGTTTTCGGCGCCGTTTGCGAGGGCAAGCTGTTTTTCCGCCAGCGCGCGGATGCGCGCTCTGTCCCTTTGCGTCATGCGATCACCTCAAGGCGGGCGCTTCTTCCACCGCCGCGCCCTTTCTGTAGCTGGACGGGGTCACGCCCGTGTGCTTGCGAAATGCCATATAGAAATAATTGACGTTCTGATAGCCGCAGCGCGCGGCGATGGCCTCCATGGACTCCTTGTTCATGACGAGCAGATGCTTGGCGTGGAACATTCTGAGCGAGGTGAGGTACTGGATGGGCGTCACGCCGACGTACCGCTTGAACAGCCGGCAGAAGTGCTCGCGGCTCATAGATTCCCGGCGCGCGAGGATTTCCAGGGTAATGGGGCGCATGTAGTTTGCCTCCATGTAGGATCTTGCGTCCGTCACGGCGGAGGACTGCTCGCGCAGGACGCACGGATGCTCGCCCGCCTCCCGGCGGGTGAGCACCAGGAGCTGGTAGAGAAGCGCCTTGGCATAAAGCTGATACTCCTCCCGCTGGCCCGCATAGAGGGCCGCGGCCTCCAGAAAGGGCTTGTGGAACGCCTCAAAGTCCGTCACGCGCAAAACCGGCGGGATTTCGTACAGGAACCGGAACGCCCGGTCGCGCCGGGCGAGCAGCCGCAGAAACGGCAAATCCACCACCGAGAGCATGCAGCGCGCGCCGATGGCGTAATAGGGCTCGAGATCCCGGTCATAGAAGGTGTCGAACAGGATGCCCGTGTACGAATACGGCGGAATGCCGTGCACCACATCCCCTGGACGGCGGAAAAAAAGGGTGCCCTTGTGGATGGGAATGAACTGGTCAAACGTCACGCAGCCAGCGCCCAGCCCGCAATCGGTAATGAACTCGAGCTCGTTCCACATGACCATGCGCTCCTCAACGGTCATGCCGGCGCGCAGCTCCCCGTGATTGACGTATGTGACGTAGGGATTGAACTCTCGAATCTCCCGCATGGTCTCGCTTCCTCTTGATCAAGATCTATGAGAAACATGTCAATGGATTGGATTGAAAGCCCCTTGAAACGATGTTACAATGCTAACATAAAAGAACGCTAATGTCAATTATTCATTTACATTAAAAGCAATATTCAGCTCAAAAACAGTCAACTTTTTCGATATTTTGTTAAATTACGAAACCAATCCAGGATTGAAGGACGCTCCGGCGGGAGATCGGGGTTCGGCGGAGAAACGACTTTTGTCGAAAATTGCGGAAACGCCGCGGAAAGCAGACAAAAGTTGAGATCAACATTTAACAAGGCGGGATGGACGCATGGGAACAGAATTTCGGGCACTTTCACGGGAGGAACTGGCGCGCGTCATCGAGGGGCGCGGAACGGCCGGGCGAGTGCCGGTGATGCTGCACTTCTGGATCAACCCGGACGCGTTCCCCGCGCCGGAAAGGGCGCGGGAGATTCTCGACCGCTACCCGCAGGACGCCCTGCCCGTCTGGTTTCAAATTCCGCGCGTCTATGAGGCCCCGGCGGACGCACCCTCCTACCGATGGAGCTGGAAGGACCAGGCGTCCAAGGGGCGGGCGCTGGACGCGGACGGCTTTGTCGAGGACTGGGACGCGGAGCTGGACGCGCTTTTATCCGATTTTCCGTCCGCCGACCATCCGGGGCTCATCCCGGAAAAGCCGGCGGAGGACGGACGGTACCGGCTGGGCTGCTGGTGGTACTTCTTTTTCGAGCGGTTCTGGTCGATTCGTGGCATGGAAAACGCGCTGACCGACTTTTACGAATACCCGGAGGCGGTGCACGCGCTGTTCCGGAAGCTGACGGATTTTTACAAGCGCATGCTCGAGCGCGGCAGGCGCGAGCTGAATCTGGACGGCGTCTTCACCAGCGACGATCTGGGCACCCAGGCGAGCGTTTTTTTCAGCGGAAAAATTTTTGACGAGTTCTTCTACCCGTACTACAAAGAGGTCGTGGACAAGGCCCACGAGCTGGGCATGCACTTCTGGCTGCACACCTGCGGAAATGTATGGGAATTTTTGCCGAAGTTCATCGACATCGGGATCGACGTCGTCCACCCCATTCAGAAGCATACCATGGACGAGCGGGCGGTGGCGCGTGCGTTCGGCGACAAAATCGCCATCTGGGCGGGCTTCGACGTGCAAAGAACCATCCCGTACGGGACGCCGGACGAGGTGCGCGCGGAGGTGCGCAGCCTCATGGACGCTTACGCGCGGCCGGACGGGCGGTTTCTGTTTACGCTTGGAAACGGCGCGACGGGGGACACGCCCATCGAAAGCCTCGCGGCGCTGTTTGAGGAAGCGTTTGCTTACGGGGCGCGGGTTCTGAAGGCCTGATTTGAGCGGCCGGGCTCACGGCCGTTTAATAGAACGAGGAGGGGAAACCATGTTACGCAAGGCTCTGGCTCTATCGGTGGCGCTCTTTCTGATCCTGGTATCGATGGCGCCCGCGCTTGCCGAGGACGGCGAGCTCGTCAAGGAGGGCACGCCCGTACAGGGCGGAACCCTGACCATCTCCGACTACTTCGACCCGCCGCCAGCCATCAACGGCAACGTGCTCACGACCTCCGGCGCGCCGGGCTCGATGGAGTACATGTACGACCGCCTGGTGGAGTACGCCCCGGTGCCGGTGGAGCACTACGCGTATTTCCTGGCAGAATCCAGCTATCAGGACGAGGAGAACCGCACCATCGTGGTGCTTCGCGAGAACGCCAAGTGGTCCGATGGCACCACCCTCACCGCCCAGGACGTCGTCTGCAACTACAACATGCGCTTCATGGTCAGCGACTCCGTCTGGCAGTATCTGACCAAGGTGGAAGCCCTGGACGACCGCACCGTGGCCTTCACCTGGCACACCTACTCCGACCTTCTCCCGCGCATGGCCTACAACCTGCGGATTGAGATGGGCTACGCGGAATACGGCAAGTGGGCCGACCAGGCCGCGGCGCTGCTGTCCAACCGCGTGTGGGACGACACGCAGATGATCTACTCCGTGCCCGCCGAGGATCAGGAAACGCTCATCGCCCTGCGCGAGGACTGCTACACGTGGCTGCCCGACATCACCACCATGCGCACCAACAGCGCGTACTACGTGGAATCGGTCAACGCCAACGAGATCATGCTCACCAAGAACCAGTACTACTGGAACGCGGACAAGGTGTACATCGACCACGTGCGCATCCAGCGCTACGTTTCGGCCGAAGCCTACCTTGCCACCGTCATGCAGGGCGGTTACGACACCGAGCCTCACGGCCTGACTCCCGACCTGTTCAAGCAGCTCGAGGAAAACAACCCCGACATGGTGACCATGTGGGTGCCCGACCTCGGCCAGCCCGCCTTTGAATTCAACGTCCTTAAGTACCCCATGGACATCGTGGAAGTGCGCCAGGCGTTCGCGTTCATCGTCGACCGCGAGCTGCTGCTCGAGATTGCGGAGCCCGGCACGATGCCCCCGGACTACTACGCCACCGGCCTTACGCCTCTGTGGCGCGACGCGTATCTGACGGACGAGCTCAAGGCCCAGCTCACCGAGTATGTGCCCGACTATGACAAGGCGGACGAGCTGCTCGCCTCCATCGGCTGGACGCGCGGCAAGGACGGCTACTGGCAGAACGAGAAGGGCGAGACCGTGACCATCGAGGTTTCCTCGATGAACAGCTGGCCGATCTTCTTCGCCTGCGGCGAGGCCGCCTCCCTGATGCTCGACGAGTACGGCATCAAGTCCACCTTCAACGCCATGGAGCTTTCCTCCTACTGGGATTACATCAACAACGGCGAGCACCAGGTCGCCTGCGACTTCCGCGGCGGCACCACCCAGCGCGGCCCGTGGGAAGCCTACTCGGGCATCTATCTCTGGTCCAACAGCCGCATTGGCCTGAACCCCCAGGGTTCGCCTACCGACCTCAAGATTGAGATCACCATGAAGAACGGCACCGTCATCAACGTCCGCGAGCAGCTGGCGAAGATGTTCTACGGCACCGCCGAGGAAGCCACCGCAGCCGTTCAGACCATGATGAAGATGGAAAACGAGCAGCTGTTCGTGCTTCCCATCGGTGAGAAGTACGCGCCCATGAAGATCCACAATCCGAAGCTCGCGGGCTATCCGCTGGATGGCAACCACTGGGCGTGGTACATGGGCCACATGCGCGCCTATGGCCGCCTGCTCAAGTGCGGATACCTCTACTTCACCGAAGACTGACGCGCGTTCATCCCATCCGCCCGGGAATGCCCCGCATCCCCGGGCGGGCATTTGGTATTGATTTGCAAGCGCGTTTGGAGGCGAAGCATGTGGTTTGGCTGAAACGGTTGCTGCTGATATTTCTGACGGTTCTCTTTTCCTCGACGATCACGTTCGTGGTCATCCGCACCATGCCCGGCGACCCCGTCGAAACGCTGGCGATGGAGTTGCAGCGCAACATGGGCATGGGCCTCGAGGACGCGATGATCCGCGCCCGGGCGATGCTCAACTTTGATCCCACCGTTCCGGTGTACATTCAGTACATCCGCTATGTCTGGGGACTAATGCAGGGCAACTTCGGCGTGTCGATGCAGTTCAAGACGCCCGTCATGCAGGTGGTGGGAGACGCGCTGGCCTGGACGCTTCTGGTTTCCTCCATCGCGCTGTTTTTCTCGTTCATACTGGGCTCGCTCCTCGGCATGTACTGTGCCTGGAAGCGAAAGACGTTCATCGATCCCGTGGTGACGGTCTACGACGCCATCCTCGGCGCCGTGCCTTCCTTTGTCATCGCCTATCTACTGGTTCTGCTGTTTTCAGTGAAATTTGGGCTTCTGCCCGCACGCGGCAACTACGACGCGTCGATCCCGCCCGGATGGACGTTTGCGTTTGCCGCGAGCGTGCTCCGGCACGCGGTTCTGCCCGTGCTTTCGTGGATGCTCACCACAATCGGCGGCTGGGCGCTGGGCATGAAGGCGATTTCGGTGTCCGTTCTGGGCGAGGACTTCATCACCTCCGCCCGGGCGCGGGGCCTGCCGGACAAGCGCATCGTGTGGGTGTACGTGGGCAGAAACGCGCTGCTTCCGCAGATCACGCACCTGGCAATGTCCTTCGGCATGATGTTCGCGGGCTCGGTGCTCATCGAGAACATATTCGTCTACCCCGGCATGGGCTTCTTCTTCGGCAGGGCCATCACCGCACGGGACTATCCGCTCATGCAGGGCATGTTCATGATCATCACCGTGGCGGTGGTCATCGCGAACCTTTTTGCCGAAATCCTCTATTCGGTCATCGATCCGAGAATCAGGGAGGCGAGCTGATGGCAAAGAAAAATCTGACGCGCAGGGCGAAGGAACTCGCCAAGGACAACGCCGCCCTCGCCAAGGCGTACAACGTCTCCAAATCCACCTCGCGCGACACGGCGATCAGCATTTTAAGGTCCATCGTCCACAACCGGCGCGCGCTCATCGGAATGATCATCCTCATCATCTACGTGCTCTTGGCGGTGGTGGGGCCAATGGTCGCAAATCCGAGGCTTTTGCGTTCGGACATCAAAAACAGGCTTGCCGCGCCCTCGTGGGCGCACCCGCTGGGCACCGACAACAACGGGCGCGACACGCTGACCCAATTTATCTACGGCGCCCGCAACGTTCTGACCGTCGCGTTCATCGCGGCGGTGATGACCATCCTCATCGCAACCACGGTGGGCATGCTCTCGGGGCTCATCGGCGGCTGGATAGACTCGGTGCTCATGTTCTTCACGAACATCATTCTGACGGTGCCCTCGATGCCCATCATGATGCTCCTGGCCACCGTCATGTCGGCGGACAACCCCATCGCGTTCGGGTTCGTTCTGTCCATCTGGTCCTGGGCGGGGCTTGCCCGCGCGGTGCGCGCGCAGATCATGTCCGTCAAAAACCGCGATTACATCGAAGCCGCGCGGATTCTGGGCATGCCCACCCGGCACATCGTGGTGGGCGAGATGCTGCCGAGCATTACGAGCTACCTCACCATGAACCTCATCTTCTCCATGCGCGGGGCGATCTCCGCGTCGGTGGGGCTGATGTTCCTGGGCCTGGCAAAGTTCTCCGCCAGCCACTGGGGCATGATGATCCAGATCGCCATTTCCTCGACGGGCGCGCTCTACGGATCGAACGCGCTGGTTTACTTCCTGACCCCGGTCCTGGGCATCGCGATCTTCGGCATGGGCTGTTTCTTCTTCGCAAGCGGCCTGGACGAGGCGCTGAACCCCCGGCTGAGAACCCAGTGAGGCAAAACGCATGACAGAGACGAAAACACGCCCCGACGTCATCCTCGAATACAGGGACATCTGCGTGGATTTCCCGCTCCGGCGCGGCGTGCTGCGCGCGGTGGACCACGTGACCCTGCCCGTCTACCGCGGCGAGATTCTCGGCGTGGTGGGCGAATCCGGCAGCGGCAAATCCACCCTCGCGTGCACCGCGCTCAACATCGTGTCCGCGCCCGGCTCCATCACAAACGGCGAGGTGCTCTTCGAAGGCGAAAACATCCTGAACTACGCGCCCAGCCAGACGCGCCAGTTCAACTGGCACAACGTGGCGATGATCTTTCAGGCGGCGCAGAATTCCCTCAACCCCATTTTGCGCGTGCGGGACGTATTCTACGAGACTGTGCACGCCCACGACCCGTCCGCCCGGGAAAAGGACGTCTTCGAGAAGGCGGGCAGGCTCATGCGCCACGTGCGGCTCACCCCCGAGCAGGTGCTGCCCGCCTACCCCCACCAGCTCTCCGGCGGCATGAAGCAGCGCGCCATCATCGCGCTCGCGCTCATCCTTGACCCGAAGGTGCTGGTGCTCGACGAGCCGACCACGGCCCTCGACGTCATCACCCAGGCCTACATCATGAACATCCTGAAGCAAATCCACGACGAGCTTGGGATCACAATGATCTTCAACACCCACGACGTGGCCATCGTCGGGAAAATGGCCGACCGGCTGGCGGTCATGTACGGCGGACAGATCGTGGAAATCGGGTCCACCTTCGACATCTTCTACGACGCGCGCCACCCCTACACCCGCGGGCTCATTCAGGCGGCGCCGTCCCTGCGCGACGACATTACCCTGCGGCGCGCCATCCCCGGCACGCCCCCCGACCTCATCAGCCCGCCGCCCAACTGCCGCTTCGCGCCCCGGTGCCAGCTGGCGGGAAAATGCCTCAACGACCATGCGCCGAAGCTGTTCGAGGCGGCCCCCGGGCACTTCACCAGCTGCGACGCGAACGCGAAGGGGGTTGGCTGACATGGCGGAAAACAAAACGCCTCTCATGCGGCTCGAGGACGCCAGCGTGATCTTCGAAAACAACCCCGGCGCGTTTCAAAAGAAAAGGCGCGTGGGTGCGATGCTGAACGTGTCCTTCGACGTAAATCCCGGCGAGATCATCGCCATCGTGGGCGAGTCCGGCTGCGGGAAGACCACCATCGGGAAAACCATCACCGGCATCCACAGGCCCACGGGCGGACGCGTGCTCTACGGCGGACAGGACATTGCCAAAATAAAGAAAAGGTCCGACGCGTACCGCGACTACCGGCTCGGTGTGCAGATCGTGCATCAGGACTCCTACGCGGCGCTCAACCCCTCGCGCACCATCTTCCAGTCGCTGAGCGCGCCGATTTTGCAGCACAAAATCGCCACCAACCGGCTGGAGACCCTTTCGCAATTGGTGGATCTGTTCACGCTGGTGGGCCTCACCCCCGCGGAGGATTTCCTGTTCAAGTACCCGCACCAGCTCTCCGGCGGCCAGAGGCAGCGGACGCTGCTGGCCCGGGCGCTGTCGGTCCGGCCAAAGCTCATCGTGGCGGACGAGCCGGTTTCCATGGTGGACGTTTCCCTGCGCATCTCACTTCTCGACCTCATGGCGCGGATGAACGAGGAGATGAACGTCGCCTTCATCTACATCACCCACGACCTGGCCACCGCGCGCTACATCGCCAAAAATGGACGGATCGTGGTCATGTACCTGGGCAAAATCGTCGAGACGGGCGATCTCAACGAGGTGCTGGAGCGCCCGCGCCACCCCTATCTTCAGGCGCTCATCGCCGCGATTCCCCTCCCCGATCCGAAAATTTCGCGGCTGAACACCGAACTGCCCCTCAGGTCGGTGGACATGCCCTCCAACGTCAATCCCCCGCCCGGTTGCCGCTTCCACCCGCGCTGCCCCTATTGGAAGCGGGTCTGCGCCGAGAAGGAGCCCGAACTGCGCCCCTACGCGGGCGGGCAGATCGCCTGTCACTTCGCGGAGGAGATTCCCGAATGGACATGGTGACGGGAGGCCGGATATGAGCAGGCGAAACGCGCGCGACCGGATCGCGGTGGGCGCGGCGGTTCAGTACGTCGCGCGCGCGGCGTTCTACATGGCCGCCGCGTTCTTCCTCCTCGCCCTCGCGGCGCTTCTCTTCCTTTCGCCGGGCGAGGTCTCCCGGGGCGTCTATTTCGTGGTGCTCGGCCTCAACGCCCTCGTCGCCGGGGGCGCCCTGCTCCTTATCCGCTTCATGCGCCGCTCCGATGAAAAGCTCTCGCGAGAAAGGAAGACGGAAAAGGGCATCGACGCGTGGCTCGAGAAGCATGAAGGGGAATGACGCCGGACCGGGGACGACAACCCACGAATGAGTGACCCGAAACGAAAAATGAAGTCCTTGTGGCGGACTTCATTTTTTTGTCCGATTGTTCGTACAAACATATGACAAATATTGTTATTTTATTTCAATAAAATGGATTGACGCAATACCATTCCTACATTATGCGTGATTTGTATCTCTTTTTCATGTTTTCGCGTATAATTTATTTGCACTTATTTCGTATTTGGAGCGATCTGTGAACGCGAAAAAGAACCGAACGATGAGCCGTCGCGCGCGACGTCAGAGGCGCGAAAAGCGCATTTACATGTACACGGCAATCTTTGCGTCGCTGTGTGTGTTTGCGTTGGCGGGGCTTATCTACATCTTACAAAACGGCGATACGGACGCGAATACGAACGCGTGGATCGTCGAAAACGGCGCGGTGGAAATCGCGGCTCCCCCCATGAATGATTCAGGGGCGGTGGGCGGCGCTGTCGTCGTGGCCACCAATGAGCCCCAAGTGCCCGCGTTCATCCTGGACGACGCAACCGCCGAACCCACGGAGATTCCCGAAGCGGAAATTCCCACCATCGAACCGGAGACGGCGCTGTCCTCCGTCACCATCACCGCTGCGGGAGACTGCACCCTCGGCGGCGACTGGAATACATCCGCCCACGAAAGGTTCGAGGAATACGTTTCGAAATACGGCTACGATTACTTTCTGGCAAACGTAAAGGATATCTTCGAAAGCGACGACCTGACGTTTGTGAACCTCGAAGGCCCCCTCACCACCAGCGACAGCAAACGCGGCGGGCGCATCTTCAACTTCAAGGGCGACCCGGAGAACGTGAAGATTCTCAGCTCCGCCTCCGTCGAGGTGGCGGGCGTCGCCAACAACCACGCCCTCGATTTCGGCACCGCGGGCCTCAAGGAGACCGCGCGGGTTCTCGAGGACGCGGACATCGGCGTCTGCGGCTACGGCACCTCGTATACCACCGAAGTCAACGGCATCAAAATTACCTGCATGGCCGTCACGGAATGGGACTACACCGTCGAAGATCTCGCCGTGATGCTGAGGGCACAGCGCGCGAACTGCGACCTCCTCATCGTCATGATCCATTGGGGCGAGGAGAAGCTTTATCAGGCCACGGATTCCCAGATCGCCTACGGCCGGGCCCTTGTGGACGCGGGCGCGGATCTGGTTCTGGGCAGCCATTCCCACGTCGTGGGCGGCATTGAGCTTTACAACGGCAAATACATCGTCTACGGCCTGGGCAACTTTTGCTTCGGCGGCAACGCCAATCCCAGCGACAAGGACGCCCTGATCTTCCAGCAGACCTTCGTGCTCGCGCCGGGCGCAAGCATTGCGGACGGGGGCATCTCCATCATCCCGGTTTCAACCTCCTCCGTCTCTTACACAAACGATTACAGGCCCACGCCCCTGACCGGGACGGAGGCCCTGCGCGTGCTTCGGAAAATCGGCGGTTATTCCGCGCTGGCCCTCGACGACGTCAAGTGGGCCAAACGGATGGACGAGTATCTGGCGCTGGCGGAATAGTTTATGTCTTTGCCCGGGGCTTGAAAATCAGCGCGTTCAAAAGCCCGAAGAACGCGGCTGCCGCGATGCCCGCCGCGGTGCGCGAAACCCCGCCGTAAAAGGCGCCCCAGAAGCCGTATTTGCGCACGGCCTCGATGGCCCCCATGGCCAGCGAATACCCGAAGCCCGTGAGCGGCACCGTGGCCCCCGCGCCCGCGAAATCCACGAGGGGCTTGTAGAGCCC
>JAEYRW010000101.1 GCA_023435435.1 Bacillota bacterium
CGGTGGGCGCGCCGCTTTCGTTCATCGCCCTGCGGCTTACGCCGCGCCTTCCGGCGGAGGGCGCGTGACGGGAGACGCAACCAGAGGATATGGAAATGAGTCAACGGACAAGGGAAGAGCGAGAAAAAGCGCTGCGCCCCATCGTCTCGCTCATCGGCAAGTCGGAAAAGGCGCAGCGAAAGCTCGAGCCGGGAATGTGGCAGTACGCGATGCTGCAGGACAATCTCAAGGCGCTGCGCGTCGCGTCGGCATTGATGGTCGGGGAAGCGCATGATCCGCCGCGCTATGCCCGGGAGGACCTGCGGGAAGCGCTGCAGGCGCTTGCCATGATGCTCGTGCGGAGCGAAAAGGCCCGGTTGAAATTCCCGCCGGAAACCGCGCAGCATACGCTGCTTGTCAACCGGATCGAGGCGTTGCGCGTTGCCCGGGAAACGGTGGACGAGGCACTGGATGCCTACGGCAGCCCGTAAAGCGCGCAATTCCATTCAGATTACGGGACCGAGGTCCACTTTTCAAGCGATTCCCGCATGAACGCCGCGACGTCCATTCCATAGACGTCCGCGAGGAACGCGCGCGTCGCGACTTCCGCGAATTTTCCGCGCCCGCACACCCGCCCATCTTTCATAAAGAGCACTTCCTCGCTCAGCCGCAGCGCGAGGTTCACGTCGTGAAACACGCCGATGACCGCGTGCTTCCCGTCCGCCGTCCATTCGTGCAGCGCGTCGATCAGTTCAATCTGGTGCTTGACGTCCAGATGGTTCGTCGGCTCGTCCAGCAGGATCAGATCCGGCTCCTGGGCAAGGGCCTGGGCGAGGAATACCCGCTGTCTCTGCCCGCCAGACAGCCTGTCGATCTGCTTTTCGCGCAGCGCCCACAGGCCCGTCTTTTCAAGGCAGCGCCGAACCGCATCACGGTCGCGGACGCCGACCTGCCCCACGAGGGAGCGGCGCATGTGCTGGTACCGGCCGAGCATCACCGTCTCATAAACGGAATAGGGGAAGTAGAGCGTCGTGATCTGGCTCATCACGGCGATTTTTTTCGCGATTTCCCGCCGCCGCATGCCGGAGAGCGGCTTTCCGTCGATGAGAATTTCGCCCGCGGCCGGGATGATGCCCGCCATGGCGCGCAAAAGTGTGGTCTTTCCGCAACCGTTGGGCCCCAGCAGACAGTAGTTTTTCCCGGACGCGAATTCGGCGGAGACGTCGTAGATGACGTCCATGCCGTTGTAGCCCGCGCGCACATTGCGGAGCGTCAGCATTTCTCGGCCTCCCTCCGCCTGCGGAAGTACACGTATGTGAAAAAAGGCGCGCCGATGATGGCCGTCACCGCGCCCACGGGCAGCTCGTGGGGTGAGAGGATGGTGCGCGAGATGAGGTCCGCGACGGCCATAAAACCGCCCCCGAACACCGCGCTCATGGGAACGGCCAACGCGTGGCGGGAACCGAAAATCCGCCGGACCACGTGGGGGGCGATGAGGTCGATAAACCCGATGACCCCGACAAAGGGCACCGCGGTACCGGTGAGCAGCGTCGAAAGCCCGATGAGCAACAGCTTTTCGCGTTTGAGATCGACCCCCGCGGACAGCGCCTGTTCCTCGCCAAAGGTCATGAGGTCCATCTCCCGGGCGTGCAGGGTGAGCACGACGATGCCGAGCGCCACCACCGGGGCGAGGATGGCGCAGCTCGAGAATTTTTGCCCGGAAAACGAGCCCATCTGCCAGAAGACCAGCTCCTTCAGATGTTCCGCGGAGAGCGCGGTCACCACGGTGAGCATGGCGCTCACAAACAGGGAGATCACCATGCCCGTCAGGATGATCGTCTGGTTTTCCAGGGAGCCGTCCAGCCGCCGGGTGATCCCCATGGCGGCGAGCACCGTTCCCAGTCCGCCCAGAAAGCCCATGAGCGGGAGGGTGTACGCGCCCACCAGGGGGATGGAAAATCCCGTCAGCATGACCATGGCCGCGAAAAGCGACGCGCCGGAGGACACCCCCAGGGTGTAGGACGACGCCAGGGGATTGCGGAGCACGGACTGCATCACCGTGCCGCTCACCGCCAGCGCCCCGCCGGTCAAAAAGGCCATTGTGACCCGGGGCAGTCGGATCGACAGCAAAATCGACGCCTTCACGCCGGTAAGCCGCCCGGCGAGGATCGAGACGATTTCACCGGGCGAAATGCGCACACTGCCCACCCCGACCGCCAGAAGAAGGCAGGCGAGACAGGCAAGGCAGCAGAGCGCGATTTTAAGGGAGGTCTTCATTCGCTATTCGGTGATGTCCGCGTATGCCTCGGGATAGACCGCCTTGGCCATTTCAACCAGCGCATCGACGATGTTCTGGTTGGCGAGGGAAGCGGCGGCGTTGTCAATAGCGTAAACAGCCCCGTTCATGACGGCGGTGACGCTCTCCCAGCCGGGCCGGGCGAGAATTTCGGCCACCGGGTCGTCGATGTAGTTGACGGACGTCAGGATTACGTCGGGATTGGCGGCGATGGCGGCCTCCTCGGTGACGGAAATCCAGCTTTCCTGGTCGCCCATGACATTGGTCGCGCCGATGAGGGAGATCATCTCGTCGAGAAATGTGCCCGTGCCGAAGGAATAGAGGTAGGGGAGCGCGCCGATTTCAAAGAACACGCTCTTTTTCTCGGTGATGGTTGCGCCGATGGCGGCGATCTCGTCGATCTTCGCCTGCATTGCGTCAACCATCGCCTGTCCCTCGGCATCCATTCCAAACACGGAGGCGACAAAGAGGATGTCCTGCTCCACCGCTTCGATGGAACCGCTGGAGGGGACGACCGCCACGCATACGCCCATGTCGATGAGCGGCTGATAGGGGTTGTCACCTTCGACGAAGGACATGGAGGTGACAATTACCAGATCCGGTTCCAGCGCGGCGATCTGCTCGGCGTCGGGCGCCATCATGTCGAACTGCGGAAGGGAGGCCATGGCCGGTACGTAGTAGGGGGAGTAGGTGTCGCACGCGATGACGCGGTCGAGAAGGCCCAGGTCATCCAGCATCTGGGAGACTGCGCTGTTCATGCAGACGACCTTCATGGGATTCTCGGGCAGTGTGATCTCGTTGCCCGCGCGGTCTGTGGTCGCCTCCGCGCACGCGAAGGGAATGGCCAGTGCCAGGATGAGAAGAAGGGTCAGAAGCTTTTTCATGGTGGTTTCTCCTTTTTTATCTTCGACGTCCGTCCCCGGACGCGGGGATCAATGCTCGATGCCCTTGCGGGCGTTCAGTCCCTTTTCACGGTAATAGTGCCTGATCTCGCGCATTTCGGTCATGAGGTCGGCGAGTTTTTCGGCGCAGTCGGGCGCGCCGCGGCCGGTGAACAAAAGCTCCACCGAACCGGGCCGCGCCTCCGCGCAGGCCCGCCAATCCACCTCCGAGATGAGCCCGAGAAGACAGGCGACGTTGATCTCGTCCGCGATGACGACGTCGTATTCACCGGATGCCATTGCAGCGCGAATCCGCTGAAGTCCCGCCTGCGCGCACGTCCGGTCGTCCGCCGTCTCGGCGCGGCCCAGGAGCATGCCGTTCCCCGTGCCGAACTGCTCGACGCAAACCCCCGGCAGCGATTTGAGAACGCCGATCTCCGAATAGGCGTCGTCCTTGATGAACTGCCCGAAAAATACGCGCAGTCCCGCGCCGGACGCCCGCACGGCGAGCCCGATGGCCGCCGTGGTCTTGCCCTTGCCGTTTCCCGTATAGACCTGAAACTGTCCGTTCTTCAATGTGTTCCTCCATGTTTCCGTCGGCAATGCGCGGCGATCGCCTCGCGCGCGGCGTCGTAGCCGCAATCATCGATCTCGAAGACGTGCGATTCGATGGGCAGACTTTTGAGCGCCCACAGGTCGATCTCCCTGCGCCTTTGCCAGAATGCGGTCTGCCCGGCGGTGGGCGTCGTCTGGCCCCGGTTCAGCCTTGCCCGCGTCAATTGCCCGGCCACATCCCCGGCGGACAGATAAAAAACCATCGGATCGAGGGCGGCGACCGCTTGCGCCAGCGCGCCCACATGCGCCGCGATCTGCGCCCGGGAGGCGTCATAATTGCGCATCAGGTCGTTGATTTGGTGGTGCAGCAGCGATCCGTCAAAAATGAGTGTGCCCTCTGCCCGCGTCTCGGTGGACACGAACCGCTTCCAGAGATTCAGAAACACGTTCGTGTATTCCGGCAGGGGCAACGGGTTTGATGGATGATAGCAGAATTCGTGCTCCTTCAGAAGCTGATACAGAGCATCCGGAAAACGCGCCTCTTCCGCCGCATTCTGATACCGGACGAGTTCGTAATCCGCTTCCGGCATGCTCCTTTTGCGCAGCTCATCCGCCCAATCGGGATGCGCGCGCAGCATTTCCCCAAACCGGGCGCGCGTGAGGTATGCGGTTTGAAACAAATCCAGAGGGCTTTCCGGATCGCCCTCGAGAAAGCAGCGCGCCGGATGCCCAAGTCCGCGCAGCCTTTCAAGCAGGGCGGTCGAAAGGGTGGATTTGCCGACGCCGGAGACGCCTTCCATAAAAATCAGACGCGCCGCCATTTATTCGGCACCGTTCGCCGCCCCCGGAACGATCCGGTAGGCAAGCGGCCTTCCGTCCGCAAATTCAAGCGCATATCCGTGCCCGTACCGGGGTTGCCATTCATAGAAATTTCGGGCTTCCGCCGGGAACGCCCGCGC
Source organism: Bacillota bacterium (assembly GCA_023435435.1). GTDB lineage: Bacteria > Bacillota > Clostridia > Christensenellales > Aristaeellaceae > RUG11247. Next base: position 4,671 of record JAEYRW010000101.1, read on the forward strand.
CATGAGGTTCGCGATCACGCCCCCGTGGGTGACGATCAGACAATCCCGATCCGCCGCGACCAGCGCGTCAAACGCCGCGAAGACGCGCGCGCGGAACGCGTTGGCACTCTCACCGCCCGGGCAGACGAAGTCGCCCTTTACGTCCGTAATCCAGAGGAGGTATGCCGCGTCCTGCTTCATTTCCTCGTAGCTGCGCATTTCAAACGCGCCGAAGTTCATCTCGGCCAGCGCGGGAACCTCGCCGTGAGGCATTGTTCCGTAGAGCGCGTGCAGCGTTTCGTTTGTCCTGCGCATCCCGCTCGTCAGAAGCTTAAGTCCCTCGGGGGCCGGATAGCCCCGCAAATCCTTCAATTCCGAAAGCCCGCCCGCGCTCAGGGGTTCGTCCGTCGCGCCGCAGTAAAGTTTTTTTTCGTTCGCGGCCGTGCGACCGTGCCGGATGAGGTAAATGACCCTCATTTAATCACCTGTCCGATTCCGCAGAACACCCGGCGAACGCGCGCCGCTTCGCCCGCCAGGTACGCAAGCAGCCGCCCCGTCTCCTCGCGCCATGCGCGCATCTCAGGGTCGATGGGAACGACCCCGGAGGAGATGTCGTCCGCGATGAAGACACAGTGCGCCCATTCGCCCCTGCGCCGGCTGAAAAAGTCCTGCGCGGAGCGGTTTTCCCGCAGGCATTTGAGGACAAAGCGTTCGATGTGTTCGACGACATCCGCCGAAAAGTCCGGGTCCGCGCCGTCCTGCGCGCAGGAAAAACACGCGCCGAACGCATTGATGCGGCGCGCGTACGCCAGCTTTCCCTGGTACGCCCCGCCGATGATCAGTTCCATAAAGACCTCCTTCAGACGATTGCCATGGCGATCAATCCGCAAACTTCGCCCACCGAGAGGGCGCACCCGGCCAAATCCCCCGAAAAGCCGCCCATGATTTTGTGTGCCTGCCGCATGGTCAGCGCATATCCCGCCGCCACCGCGCCGCAGGAGAGCACGCCGTGCCAGCCCGCGAAGACCGAAAAGAGCGCGCACACAGCCGCGAAGAGAACGCCGGAAACGGCACCGGCATTGTCCGTCCGTCCCGCGTACTCGCTGTGCGCAAGGGGCTTCAGCCGCGAAACGCAGAACGCGGAGCACGCCCGGGAAACGGCGGGAATGAACAAAAGGGGGAGAAGCCCGCGCCCGTCCGAGAGAATTGACAGCGTCGCGCCGTAGCCCGCCAGCAGCAGGCAGGAAAGCGCGATCACCGAAAAGGAGCCCGTGTGCGGGTCCTTGAGAATCTCGAGCCGCTTTTCCAGCGGCCGCCACGAAAGAACCGCGTCCGCGGTGTCCATATAGCCGTCCAGATGGATTCCGCCCGTCAGGAAGATCGGCAAAATCACCAGCGCCGCCGCCGCGAGCGCGGGCGCAACGGAGAGCGCGCGCAGAATCGCACCCGCCGCCAGCCACAGCCCGCCGAGAATGAGCCCCGCGAGGGGAAGGCAGGCGATCATGAGGGGGCGCAGCGCCTCGTCCCAGGGCCGATAGAGAACCGGGAGCGCGGTGAACATGCCAAGGCACATGAACAGCGCCTTGATGCCCTTCTGCGCCGCGCCGAGGAAAAGGTAAATGCCCCTTACCATGCCGCCGCCCCCTTGTGGAAGATTGCGATGCCGTTCACGACTTCGATGAGCGCGTCGCACGCTTTGGCCACGCGCCGGTCGATTTCCGCAAGTCCGCGGCGGTAGTCCTCGACGAGTTCCGGATAAAGCGCCGCGTCCGAAAAGATGTAGTCCGACACGAGCACAGTCTTCGGCGCCCGTCCGATGAACGCGATCAGATCGTCCGCGATTCGTCCGGGTGCACCGGAATCGACGGAGCCGTCCGGTAAAAACATCTCGTTGGAAAGAAGCGCCGTCACGCTGTCGATGAGAAACGCGCCGCTCGCGTCCGTACATGAGAGACAACTTGGCAGATTGCGTCCGCATTCGATCGTTTCAAAGCCCCATCCGTCCCGCTCGCCGATGTGCCGCCGGATGCGCGCGCGGTCTTCCTCGTCGTGGGGAATCATTGTGGCGACGTAGTAAAGCGGCGTGCCCAGCGCCTTAGCGATCCGCTGGGCGTGGGTCGATTTGCCGGTCTTGCAGCCGCCGGAAATGTAAACGCTCATTGCTTACCTCTGAAGCCGGGCATTTTGGCGAATTTCCGCCAGATACCCGTCGTCGATCTGCGCCTGGGCGAATGTGCCCATCTCCCGGAGAACCGTGAGGGCAGCATCGATGATCTCGAACGCAATGGGGCAGCCGCTGCCTTCCCCCAGCCGCATCTCGAGCTCCAGCATGGGGGAAAGGCCCAGCGCCCTCATGGCGCATACGTAGCCCGCCTCGCAGGAGGCGTGGGATGCGAAGAGATAGTCCGCGGTTTGCGGACAGATCCGGTACGCGCAGAGCGCCGCGACGGCGGAAATGTAGCCGTCGATCACCGCGGGAACCCGCGCGCGCGCCGCACCGAGATACGCGCCCGTCATGGCGGCGAGGTCGAAGCCGCCGATCTTGGCGAGCACGTCCACCGGATCGTCGGGGTCGGGCTTTTCGCGGGCAATGGCCGCCGCGACGATTTCGCGCTTGCGCCGAAAGCCCGCGTCGTTGACCCCGCCGCCGCGTCCCACCGTTTCATCGGGGGAGAGTCCCGTCAGGCAGGACAGCACCGCCGAGGATGTGGTGGTGTTGCCGATGCCCATTTCGCCGACGCCGACGATTTCGATCCCGTCCCGCCGCGCCCGTTCCGCCGTTTCAATGCCGATGCGAAGCGCCGCAAGCGCCTGCGCGCGCGTCATTGCGGCCTCGCGGGCAATGTTTTTCGTTCCGTAGGCAATCTTGCGGTTTTCGACGCCGGGGTGGTCGAAATCCGCGTTCACGCCCACATCCACTACGCACAGTTCCGTGTGGAAGTGCCGCGCCAGCGTCGCGACGCCGGTCAGGCCCCGGGCGAAGTTGATGGTCTGCATAAGCGTAACCGATTGGGGTGCGGACGCCACGCCCTCCGCCACCACGCCGTTGTCCGCGGAGAAAATAAGTACCCGCCGTCTCTTGGCCTCGCCCGCGATGTGCCCGACGATGCCCGAAAAGCGCACGGAGATGTCCTCGAGCCGGCCCAGGCTGTGCGGCGGCTTGGCAAGCTCATCCTGACGCGCGCGCGCGGCCGCCATCGCATCCGCGCTGAGCGGCCCGATTTCCGCGATGTATTCCCTTAAAAATTCCTCCACGCGGATTCCCCCCTCCAAAATAGAAAAGGTTTGCGTCAACGCATGACGCAAACCCATAAAGCCTCCGCAAAAGAGGCCGGGGGACGCTCCCGGATGCCGCGGGAGGCCGCCATGCAAATGCGGGCAGGTCTCCTGGCTTTTGCCGCCCGCGCCCGCCTTCCCGGTTTACGAACCAGTGGCGATAAGGGCGCGGCCTTTTTGGCAATTACAGTAGCGGTCCTGCTCAGGTTTCACACCTGATTCCCTTTTGAGCCCGTCCGGCGAGGGCGGGCACCCACATAAGTTTGATTGTGGCATCAGTATAGCAGGTTGTTTCCGCTTTTGCAATGTTATTTTGCCATATTGATTGGATGATTCTATTTATGGGAGTCGATTGCGAGATGGATGCGTTGGCGGCCCGTGGGGGAAAACGTTGGAGGTGAGGGGGGGTAAGTTTTGCCCCTCCGGCCGGATGCCTTGACAGAGCGGGTGAGGAGCGTACAATCGCTTGGAGCTTGGAGCTTGGAGCTTG
>JAEYRW010000197.1 GCA_023435435.1 Bacillota bacterium
CCCCCCCCGCCCCATTTCTTCCCAATCAATATTCGCCCTTGCGCGCCTCCCGGACCTGTTCCACCGTAAGCCCGAGAACCACAGGCGTCGAGCGGTAGCCGATGCCCATGCGGTCGATGCCCATATCAATGAGCTCGAAAAAGTGCGCCTGATCCCGGATGCCGCCGGAGCCCTTGACCTTGCAGCGCCCCCGGGCCGCGTCCATCATCACGCGGATCACCTCGCACGTCGCGCCCTTTGATTCCCCGCCGGTGTAAAAACCGGTGGATGTCTTCACAAAGTCCGCGCCCGCCCGGCACGCGGCGTCCGTCGCCTTCGCCACCTCGTCCAGGGTCAGCGCATCCGTCTCAAAGATCACCTTGAGGTACGCGCCGTATTTCTGCGTCACCGCCGCCACCGCCGCGATTTCCCTCTGCACGTCGTCCCACAGCCCGCTTTTAATCCAGCCATAGTTGGCGACGATGTCCAGATCCTCAATGCCGCCGCCCTTGAGAATCTCCTCGGCTTGCAATACCTTGGACCGCGTCGCCGAAAGCCCGAACGGAAAGTCGCACACGGCGCAGACGCCGGTCTGGGTGCCCAGACACATCTCCCGTGCCATGGGCACGGAGGCGGGGTTCACGCATACCGTCTTGCAACCAAAATCGATGCCCTCCTGAATGTATCTGCGGATGTCCGCCTGGGTGAACGCGGGCTTTAAAACGCTCTGGTCGATGTAAGCGGCCAGCTCCCGCACCGTCATCTCCCGCGCCTTCTTCGTAGGCTTCATGCGCAACCTCCTATAAATGACTCTTGATGAACGCAAAGATCGCGTCGACGAGCGCCGGGCTCCAGAACGGCCCTTCGTGAGGCGCGCCCTTCACGCGGATCATCTCCACCGCCGCGCCCGCGTCAACGAGCCGATGGAACATGAGCGTGCCCTGCTCATAGGGCACCACGGGATCGGCGTCGCCGTGGATGATGAGGGTGGGGGGATAGGCTTTCCCGTCCCGCACATAATTGACCGGGCTCATCCGGCGGAGCACGTCCTGAATCTCCCCGCCCCCCACGAGGCCGTTAAAGATTGCCGCGCCCTCGCTGTCGGGCTTTGCTTCCCGGACGTCGATCATTTCAGTCAGGTCGGTGGGCCCGAAGCACTCCGCCACGCAGGAAACCGCGTCGGAAAAGTCCGCGTATTCGTCCGACTTGAACGCGGGATCGTCCCCCGTCACGCCCACCAGAAGGGCCGTGTTTCCCCCGGAGGAGGTGCCGTAGACGCACACCCGCTTGGGGTCGATGGCGTACTCGTCCGCATGCACCCGCAAAAAGCGGATGGCGGTCTTGGTGTCGACCAGATACGCCGGAAACGCCGCGCCGTCGAGGCTCGAGCGGTGGGTAATGGTCGCCACCACATAGCCTTCCCGGGCGAGCTGGGAAAGCTGCGGAATCTCGTAGTCCGTGTTGGGGCTCGTCCACGCGCTCCCCTGCACGAACACCACGAGGGGGTATTTCGGGTGTTCCGGCGCGGACGCGCCCCAGGGCAGGATGAGCGTCATTTTGGTCTTTTCGCCCCCCGCCGCGGAATACACCACGTCGCGCTTCAGTTCCGCCAGACCCGCAAGGTTCGGGTTCGATTCAAACTCCCTGATTTCCGGATATTTCATGCCGTATCCCCACTCTCATCAAAAATCGTGGAACCCTCGCACTCCGCCCGTCCCCTGATTCCGAAATGCGAATGCTTTCTGTTCCTGTCATCCGTCTTTGCCATTCGAAGCCCGGCATTTCTCAAGAGCCTCCTCGTGTCCGCTTGCGGCGGCCCTTCGATACCATTCCGTAGCCTTTTCGATGTCCTTTTCCACAACAGTGCCCCGCGCGTAGAACATCTCCGCAAGATTATACTGAGCGTCACGGTCGCCATGCTCGGCGCCGCGCTGCGTCCAATAGAAGGATTTCTCCAGATCCTTGTCGACGCCAAGCCCCTCGTAATAGAAAAAACCAACCTGACATTCAGCCAGCGGATATCCCCCCTCCGCAAGCTTTAAATGGCCCTCAAAGCATTTTTCATATTGTCCGGTCAGGTAATACTTCTCGATGAGTTCATTGCAATCGTCGAATTCCCTGCAGGGTTTGTAGTAATTATCTGTCACCGCAACAACGCCCCTTTCCGTCAGGTCGATTTCACGGAAGATCCTCCGTGGATTGTGTGCGAAGGCAAACCCAACTCCAACCGAAGCTTCTCAAACCTGCTCTTTTCCTTCTCCGCCACCTCAAACAGCGGATTATACAGGCAGTGCTGCAGCACATCCGCGTCAATCAGCACCTCGTCAAAGGCGGAAAATTTGCCGCCCTTGCTGCTGTGGTTCCGGATCGCGCCGCAAATCGCATCCATCTCTTCCCCGGAAAAGCACCGCAATGCTGTCAGCATTTCTCGCGCCATCACCGCGCTCTTCTTCGCATGCCCCCTGGTTTCCATCGTTTGATAGGAGGAAATGTCGTGAAGCATGCCCGCCACCGTCAAAAGCTCCGCATTCTCGTTTCTTTTCAAGGCGATGAGCGCGCAGGCCTGGGAAACGCCGTACAGATGCAGGTATCCGCATCTTCTTTCCTGCGCGTCCGCCATCCGAAGCAGAATCTCGTCCACAGCTTCCCGCACCAACTCAATTCGGTTCATGCGCACACCCTCGCCGTTCGTTCTGGCCCCAGCATATCATTCTCCCACCGGATTGTCAATCAAAGGAAAAGCCCCCGCCCATGAGGCGGAGGCCGCGTGCTAGACTTCCCACTTGCCCAGCCACTGGGAGTACCTGAGATAAAGGGCGTTGAACTGGTCGGCGAGGTTCTGCGAATCGTTGAGTGTGTATTTGTCCGCGAATTCGTCGTAGGTGTAATTCCCCGCCTGCAGTTCCGAAACCGCGTACTGTTCCAGCGCGTGGGCATCCTCGATGATCTGCACCAAATCCGTCAGCTCTGTGGAACTGATCCCGTTCACCCGGGTGATGAGGTTGTCGAAGTAGTCGCTGGCGCGGTAGGACGCGTAGCCGTAGGGGCCGTCGTCCTTGAGGTAGTTGTCCGCGTCGCCGGGGTAGAGGTAATAGGTGATGGTGGAGCCGTCATCCCCCGTCATGGTGGAGGTATACTCCGTCCACTGGCAGACGAAGTAAAGGTAGTCGAACATCTTGGTGAGGTCCCCCACCACGCCGTCTGACGCGATGGACATCCACAGCTCATACTGTGCGGACACGGTGGACAGGTCGATGATTTCATACGACGCGTCCACGATCCGATAGTTGTAGACATAGCCGTACTCGTCGGTATAGTCCCCCACCTCCATGGTGCCGCTGACCTGAATCGCCTGTTCGGTGTAGCTGAACGTCTTTCCCTCCGGCGCGTACACCGCCATGGTGTTGGCAAGCTGGGTGGAATTGGGCACGCAGAAGGGGCAGCTCTGATACGGCAGGTTGAGAAGATACATAAACTTGCCGCTCACGGGCGAGACCGTCGCCATGTAGCCCACGATGGAAACGGGCTTGCCGTTCAGGGCCTGGATGGTAGAGATGTCAACCGCCGACAGGAAGCTGAGCTTCGTGGTCTCCACCGTGACGTCCTTGTTCGAACAGCCGCTCGCCGTCACCGAGAGGGCGAGGGCCAGAAGAAGCGCAAAAATCCGTTTTTTCAATCGATCACTCCGTCCTTGCGCGCCATCCGCGCCGCCAGCGCCACCGTGGGAATGACGCTGATCACAAACACCGCGCCAAGAATCGCCCATTCCAGGGCATACACCCGCGACCAGTTGAGCACGATGCCCATGGAGGCCACGAATGTCCCCATGAAGTTGAGCGCCAGCATCGATGCCCCCAGCGCGAGCAGCGTCGCGACAATCCCGATGAGCGCGTTCTGAATGGTATAGAGAAGCGTGATTTTGCCCATGCCGATGCCGATGAGCCGCATGAGGCCGATTTCCCGCCGCGCATCGTAGAGGTTGAGCAGCGTGATGACCACCACCACAAAGATGTTCATCACAAGAATCACCCCGCACAGAAGGTACACGATCTGGGTGCTCAGGTCGACGTTTTCCAAAACCTCGCGCAGAACCGTCGAGGGATTGATGACGAGCAGCGACGAATTCTGGCCGTAGTACTGGGAAATGGTGTAATAGCTGTTAAAGTCCTTGGTGCGCACGAGGATGGCGCACACGGTACCCTCGGTGGCGTCCGCGTTCCCGTCGCCGTCGTCTCCGCCGATGCCGTGCACAGCCCAGACGGTTTTATAGGAAGTAAACACCACGTTGTCGTAGGCGGTGCGGGTGGTCTTCAAAATACCCACCACCTTGTAGGGCGAGGCGGTGTGCTTTTCGCCCGAGGAGGTGAGCCCGTGGGAAGTAACGATCTCGTCGCCCACCTTCACGTTGTACATCCGCGCCACCGCCGCGCCGATGACCGCCTCGTAGGTGTCCGAGAACATGACGCCCTGGGAAAGCGTCTTGCCGCTGAGAAATTCGGGAGTGGTTCCCACAATCTTTGCGGCGTTGAAGCTGTCGCCCATGGTAAAGGGCACCACGCTGTTGACGTTGGGGTTTTCCTTGAGCTCGGTGACGTAGCTGTAGGGAATGGTGCCCAGGGGCTTGTCGGTGAAGAACATGGTGTTCATGGCAAGCTGCGTGGCGCTGCCCGACGGGCCGATGATGATGTCGTAATAGGCGGCGGTATTGACGATGCCCTCGCTGACTTGGGACGAGACGTTGTACGCGAGCAGCGCCACCGTGGCGGAAAGAAGAATCGAGAGCGTCACGAGGGCGAGCTTGCCCTTCTTGACCGCCATGTTCTTGACGGCGAATTTAAGCATGGTCGCTCGCCTCCTTCGCTGTGGCGACCGCGTTCATGTCGATGACGTGATCGAACAAGGTCGCCAGCCGGTCGTCGTGGGTGACGGCGATGAGCGTCCTGCCCCTGGAAACCTCGACGAGCTGTTCGACAACCTCTCGCCCGATCTCGTAGTTGAGATTGCCCGTGGGCTCGTCCGCCAGGATGATGGACGGCTCCTTCACCAAAGCGCGCGCGATGGCCACCCGCTGCTTCTCGCCGCCGGAAAGCCGCGCCACCTTGCGCCGCCGAAGCGGGAGAATCCGCAGCCGCTCGAGCAGTTCCTTCAGGGCGGAGGTGTCCACCCCCTCCAGCTCCAGCACGCGGATGTTGTCCTCGACGTTCATCTCCTCAATGAGCTTGAAATCCTGAAAAATGTAGCCGATGTTTTGGATGCGGAACCGGTCGCGCTTTTTTTGGCTGAGCGCGGCCATGTCCGCCCCGTCCACGATGATTTTTCCGTCCGTGGGCGTCAAAATGCCCGCGATCATGTTGAGAAGCGTCGACTTTCCGCAGCCGGACGCCCCGAGCATGACGTATGTCGCGCCCGTCTCAAACGTGAGATCGGCGTAATCAATGCGCGTCTCGCCCCGGAACGCCCGGGCGAGGCCCAATGTCTCTATCATATGGATGTCCTCCGTTTCGTTGGGTAAAGGGGGGCATCCGCTCAATCGTTCAGGCGGACTTTGAGCGCCACGGGCAGGAGCGCGCGATGGCCGGCCGCGGCGCGCGCGACGGCCTCCCGGAACCGCGCGGCCCGGACGCGGAAGATGAGAAAGACGACGAGCGCCGTCGCAACGGCGTGCAAAACCGCCAAATCGTCGCGGATGGCGGCGCAGACGGGACAGGAGCAGTTCAGGTGGAAGTGCCCGCGGTTGACGGCCAGCATCGCGGCCGGCGCGGCGGACAGGGAGAGGAGGGCAAGCGCAAGCGCGCACAGCAAAAACCTGCGAAATCGCATCGGCATCGCGTTCTCCCCCTTTCTGTCCTGTAACTTATCATTGTATGGTGTCACGGCCCTACCGTCAAGCCGAATCCCAGAGCGGGGCTGTAAAATAAATATGTCGATTCCGCGTGCCCGGCAAAGGCTTTCCCCCACAAAACAGCCACGCGGGGGAAACATGTCGAGGGGAAACCCGCCCCGCACGGTCTCTCGTCCGCCATGTGAATGACAATGAAGGTAATCCCGCACAGTCCTGTGACGAGATATATTTTCGATAAATTGTGCTTGTGAAGCCGGCGCGGGCACTGCGTCGGGCGCTTTGCGGGCGCGAAGCGGCGGAAATGCGGCCGTCGGCGCGTGCGGGATTTGTGCGGGATCTCCCTATGCCAATGAAGTATGTTATTTCGCCCAAAGCGCCGGGAACACGGCGGCAACCGCCCCCTCCGAACAAGCGGGATCGGCCGCCGCGCGCCGATTCGCGTCCTTCCAAATGCGATTTGCCCTCACCCCGGCGATCCGGGCGGCGGCAGCGCCGGGCGCTTCCCGGCCCGGGCAAGGTCGGTGGTGAACTCGGTCATGACGCGTCGGTAGCGCATGGGCAGATGCGTGCGCTGGCATCGGTAATTCTTGCGCTGGGCGATTCCCACCGCCGCGTGGAACCTGCGCCACAGCGCCCGCACGGCGCGCTCCGCGTCGTCCGGTTCCGGAAGCTCCAGCGCCTCGAGGGGCACGATCTGTCCGCGTCCGCGCCGGGCGACGAGGGCCTCGTGGTGCGTCCGGTCGAAGATGATGAACGCGTCATTGTGATAGCGGTCGAGGAAATGATCCGCGATGAGGGAAAGCACCCTGTTCTTCGGCTCAATGACGGCGGCCAGCACACCCGCATTCTGGGTAAACCGGACAAAGCCCGTATAGAGGTGCGCCTCGCGCTCCATGTGCATAACCGCGTTCACGATGGGGCCCACCGCGTCGTGGTACCGCATGTCCACAACCCCCGCGCCCACCCGGTAGCCCAGGCGCAAAAACGCGAGCAGGTGCCGCTCCCGCCCAGGCAGACAGGTGAGCATCGCCCGCTCCACCAATTGCAGCGCCTCCGCCGAGATGCGCGCCGGGATCGATCTCAGCACCCGTTCCGCCCGCGCCGGGTCCGTTCTGATCTCCCGGGTTTCAAAGAGCGAGAGTTGGGCATCATCCGGGCCGAGAATGGCGTCGGGCATTTCCTTTTTTTCGTAACTCTCAAACACGCAGCACAAAAAGCCCGCCAGCGTGCCGTCGTAGCGATAGACTAAATCTGTCCGGTCAGGCATTTTTGCAAATCCTCCCGCGTGGGGTCGAGCATGGAGAGCTGCACCGCCTCCTTGCCGAGCACCGTCGCCCGGTCGGAGAGCACGCTGGTCAAGAGCGCGGGCTCCTCGAGGTACAGCCGGATGAGCGTCTTCCCGGAGCAGGTGATGAAGTGCTGCGCCCTCTTGAGCACAACGCCCATCTTTTTGAGCGCCGGAAAATCCAGCGTCCCGTGCCTGCGCGCCTGCAGAATGCGCCACGCGCTCCTTGTGCCGATGCCCGGCACCCGCAGAAGAAGCTCCATGGGCGCGCGGTTTACCTCCACCGGGAACTGGTCCAGATGTCCCACCGCCCAGTTGCACTTGGGGTCGAGGCAGGGGTCAAGGTTGGGACACCTTTCGTCCAGAATCTCCTCCGCCCGGAAGCCGTAAAACCTGAGGAGCCAATCCGCCTGATACAGCCTGTGCTCGCGCAAAAGTGGTGGCGGCGTGCCCATAGGCGGCAGAAGGCGGTCGTCGTTGAGGGGAATGTACGCCGAGTAGAACACCCGCTTCAGGCTGAACTTCCGATAGAGCGCCTGGGAAAGCGTGAGAATGGTCAGATCATTTTCGGGCGAGGCCCCCACGATCATCTGTGTGGACTGGCCCGCGGGCGCGAACTTCGGCGCGTGGCGGTAAAGGGTCATGGCGTTTTGTGTCTCCGCGATGGCGCCGGAAATCTGGCGCATTGGCCCGAGAATCCCCGCGCGGCTCTTTTCCGGCGCAAGCCGGTCGAGGCTCACCTGGGACGGCAGTTCGATGTTGACGCTCATCCGGTCGGCCAGGAGCCCCATCCGCTCGATGAGCCGCGGATCCGCGCCGGGGATGGCCTTGGCGTGAATGTAGCCGCCGAACCGGTACTCATCCCGTAAAATGCGCAGCGCCTCGATCATGATTTCACAGGTGCGGTCGGCGCTGCCCACCACGGCGGAGCTCAGGAACAGTCCCTCGATGTAGTTTCTGCGGTAAAAGGCCATGGTGAGGTCGGCAAGCTCCCGGGGCGCGAACGTGGTGCGCGGCACGTCGTTGGCGCGGCGGTTGACGCAGTAGGCGCAGTCGTACCGGCAGGCGTTTGACATGAGCACCTTCAGAAGCGACACGCAGCGCCCGTCGCCGGCGAAGCTGTGACAGATGCCGCCTGCGACGCTGTTGCCTACCGCGCTCCCCTTCCCGGAGCGATCTACCCCGGACGAGGTGCAGGCGACATCGTATTTTGCGGCATCGGTCAGGATCGTCAGCTTTTCCATGGCATCCATGCGGGTTCACTCCATTTCAAAATAATCGAACACATGTTCTTGTCGCATTATAGCATGAACAACCGGCCCCGGCAATCGAACGCGGCATTAATTCTGTCTGGAAATGCTTGTCAGCGCATTTTCAATATGGTATTATCATACGGGAAATAAATGGTTATGCACCGGAACGGAGAGAGCGCGCGTGCAAAAATACCTCGGCCTGTTCGCGAAATCGTTCAAGGTGGGCCTCACGTACCGGGGCATGGCGATTTCGAGCTTCCTGTTCGCGGCGCTGGCGCTGGCCATCCAGTTCAGCCTCTGGTATGCTCTGATGCGCGGCGGTGCCTATCAGGGCGTCACGTTCCGTGACATGGTGACCTACCTTCTCATCGGTGATCTGGTGACGGGCCTCGTGTATGTGGAAGTGGCGGACACCCTGGAAGGGCAGATCAAGGACGGGTCGGTCATCACAAACCTCATCCGCCCGGTGTCCTTAAAAGGCTATTTTACCGCGGACGCCCTGGGCGGCAACGCCTATCGGCTCCTCGTTTCCACCGTACCCCTCCTGATCGTCTCCGCGGCGTTCTTCGGCCTCGCGCTCCCGCCCTCCCCCGCCTACGCGCTTTTGTTCCTCGCGTCGGTGGTTCTGGGCATGCTCCTCATGATCGAGATCAACTTCATCGTGGGCTTTCTGGCGTTCGTCGTGCAGCGCACGTGGTATCTGGACTGGTATGTGAACGCGGGCCTGTCGGTGTTCGGCGGCGCGCAGATACCCCTCTGGTTTTTTCCCAACTGGCTCTATAACCTGAGCTATGCACTGCCGTTCCGGTATATCATCTACGAGCCCCTGAACTTCTATCTTGGCAGGACGCCCCTGTCCGGCGCCTGGGAGCCCATATTGATCGCCTGTGCGTGGCTTACTGCCCTCCGGCTTCTGGAGGCGGTGGCGTGGCGGCGCATCCAGCGCAGGCTGACCGTGAACGGAGGCTGAGCATGCGAAGAATTCTTCATTTCGTCCGGCTGTACTTCAGCTTCGCGTGGATCTCCGTCAAGTCCGAAATGGCGCACCGCGCGTCGTTCCTCACGGGCGTGGTGGGCCAGTGGCTGGCCTATGGCGGCACGTTTCTGACGCTGTACGTACTCATCCAAAACTTCGGCGCGCTGGGCGGCTGGAGCGGCAACGAGGTGCTGTTCCTCTATGCGTTCAACCTTCTGGCCTACGCGCTGGCGGCGTCCGTTTTCTTCATTCCCACCCGGTCGCTGGGCAAAAAGATGGTCTCCGGTGAATTCGACGCGTCGCTGACCAAGCCCACCTCGCCGCTCCTTCAGGAAATCCTCATGGGCTACAACTTCGGTTACATCGGGCACATGATCCTCTCCACTTCGGTACTCGTCTACGCCATGTCGCGGCTGGGCATCAGCTTTTCCGTGGGGCGGCTGTTTCTGACCATCCTCATGCTTGCGGGCGCGGCGCTGGCCCAAGGGGCGGTTCTGTTGGCCGGGGCGGCGCTGAGCTTCTGGGTGCTGGGCAGGAGCACGCTTGCGAACCTCCTCTTTAGCGCCATGCGCAACGCCACGCGCTACCCCATCACCATCTACGGCGCTTTGATCCAGTTCCTTCTGACGTTCGTTTTGCCCGGCGCGTTCATGAACTTCTATCCATCCCTCGCCGCCTTGGGCCGGGCGGGGCTTTCGCCCTTCTGGGGCGTGCTGCCGTACCTGTCCCCGGCGGTTGGGCTTCTCATGCTGGTTTTCGCGGTCACCCTGTGGAACAGGGGCCTTAGGCGCTATCAGAGCGCGGGATCGTAAGGGGGATTTATGGCATACATAAGCGTTGAAAAAATCTGCAAGTCCTACAAAATCGTGAAGCCCGCAAAGGGCGCGCTCGGTGCGGTCAAGGGCCTTTTTCACCGGGAATACGACCTGCGCGAGGCGGTGAGGGACGTGTCGTTCGCAATCGACCGGGGCGAGATCGTGGGCTACATCGGGCCCAACGGTGCGGGCAAATCCACCACCATCAAGATGCTTTCCGGCGTGCTGGTGCCGGACACGGGGCGCGTGGCGGTAAACGGCGTGGTGCCCTACGAAAACCGCCGGAAAAACGCTCTGCAAATCGGCGTCATCTTCGGCCAGCGCTCCCAGCTCTACTGGGATCTGCCCGTGGACGACACCTTCGATCTCTATCAGAAGCTCTACGAGATCCCCATGGACACCTACCGGCGCAACCGAGCGGCGTTCGTCGAGATCCTGGACATGGCGGAATTCATGCACCAGCCCGTCAGGCAATTGAGCCTCGGCCAGAAGATGAAGGCGAACTTGGCGCTGGCGCTTCTCCACGAACCCAGCGTTGTGTATCTGGACGAGCCCACCATCGGGTTGGACGTGGTGAGCAAGCACGCCCTCCGGGACAGCATCCGTGCCCTCAACGCCGAAAAGGGCACCACCATCCTCCTCACCACCCACGACATGGGCGACGTGGAGGCCCTGTGCGGCAGGCTGATTTTGATCGACAAGGGAAGCGTGTTGTTCGACGGCGCGACGCGGGACTTCAAAAGGCGGCATACCGAGCGGTTCTCCATCACGCTCAGCTTCGACGCGTTCCCCGCGTGGCAAGAGGACGCCCGCTTCGCTGCGCCCATCGCAAACGAAGAGGAGGGCATCTGGACGGTGAACCTCCTGACCGACATGAGCGCCAAGGACGCGCTTCTCCTCCTCATCGAGCGCTACGCCCCCGCCAACGTGGGCATCCGGGAGCAGGCCATCGAGGACATCATTCAGCATCTGTTCCAGAAGGAAGCGTGACACGTAAAAAAACCGCCGACAACCAGTCAGCGGTTCTTTTATAGAGATTCCCCGTCCAGCCATGCCCCGGCGAGCGTTTCCCCCTCGTATTTAAGCTTCAATGAGAAAAACGGGCGCGGGCTTTCAATGAGCTTCAAAAAAATCCGGTCTCCTTCCCACATGGGAAGGTTCAAAAGCGCGTCCTTGCCGATCCATTCCAGTGCGCCCTCGTCGCACTCCCTGAGCGCCCCGGAAAAGCCGTCGGCGGTAAACAAGTGCATGTATTCCGTCTCCCACTTGTCGGAGGCGAACGTCACGATGCCGCGATAGGAAAACCGCGTGAGCACAAGTCCCGTCTCCTCCAGCACCTCGCGCCGGACGCACTCCTCGGGGCTTTCGCCGTCCTCGAAATGCCCGCCCACGCCGATCCACTTGTCCCGGTTGCAATCATTCTCCTTTTTGATCCTGTGGAGCATGAGATATTCCCCATTCCGCTCCAGATAGCATAGCGTCGTGTTTTTCATGGATTCAGTATAGCACGCATGTCAATCTCCCCGCCGGGCATATGCTTTCAAAAACGGCAAAGGAGAAACGCATGGCGGCCATGCTCGTCCAACTGAACGCCGCCCTGTGGGGCGTGCCGACGCTTTTGCTCATTGTGGGAACCGGCGCGTACCTCACCGTGCGGGCCCGTTTTTTCCAATTCACGCGCGTTCGGCACATCTTTGAAAGCACGCTTTTCGCCCTCTTCCGGCGGCGGGATGTGCGCAAAAGCGGAGACAGGAAGTCCATCTCCCAGTTCCAGGCGCTCGCCACGGCGCTGGCCGCCACCACGGGCACGGGCAACATTGCGGGCGTGGCGACGGCGATCACCGTCGGCGGGCCGGGCGCGGTATTCTGGATGTGGGTAAGCGCGCTTTTTGGCATGATGACCGGCTACGCGGAGAACGTGCTGGGCATGTACTTCAGAAGGCGCGGCGCCGGCGGCGCGTGGGTGGGCGGAGCCATGTACACCCTCGAAACGGGACTGGGGCAAAACCGCGCGCTGCGTTGGCTGGCCAAACCACTGGCCGCCGCATACGCCGTCTTCTGTGCGCTTTCGTCCTTCGGCATCGGAAACATGGCGCAGGCGGGCACCGTCTCGGAGGTGCTGCGCGCGAATTTTTCCGTGCCTGGCTGGGCGACGGGAATCGTCCTGACCGGCGTCACCGCGCTGGTGATTCTGGGGAGCGTCCGGCGCATCGCCCGGGTGACGGAAAAGCTCGTGCCCCTCATGTCCCTTTTCTACGTCGCCGCCGCGCTGGCGGTTTTTCTCATGAACACCCACAGAATCTCCTACGTCTTCGGCGCCATCTTCAAAGGCGCGTTCGGTCTGCGCGCGGCGCTGGGGGGCGTCGGCGGGATGGCCGTCCGGCGCGCGGTGACCATGGGCTTTCGGCGCGGCGTGTTCTCCAACGAGGCGGGCCTTGGCTCGACGGTCATCGCGCACACCGCAACGGACGCGAAGGAACCCGCGGCGCAGGGCATGTGGGCCATCTTCGAGGTCTTTTTCAACACGCTGATCCTGTGCACGCTGACGGCCTTCGCGCTCCTTTCCAGCACGGCGGACGGCCTGCCCGGCCTCGAAAGCGCGAACCTCACGGCGCGGCCGCAGTACATTTCCCTCGCGGAAAACGGGCAGGCGGAAGTGCCCCTGGTCGGAACCGAACCGCGCGAAATCTACCGGACGTCCCGGGCGGGCGGCACCATCGTACGGCTCACGCTGGATGGTGTCCCGCGCGCGGTTCTGCTGGCGACGCCGGAGGCGGCGGTGGATTTCACCTACGCGAACCTCATGCGTGCCACGGCACTGGACGCGGACGGAGACGGTATTTATGAAACCGCGCGGTTCGAGGAAGTCGCGGGGGCGGCGCTCATGAGTTACGCCTTTTCCAGGCACTTCGGGGGCGCGGCGGGGGCGGTCCTCGCGGCGTCGATCCTGCTGTTCGCTTTTTCCACGGTGCTGGGCTGGTCATTTTACGGGATCAGGTCGGTCGAGTACCTGTTCGGCCCCCGCGCCGCGCCGCCGTACCGAATCGCCTTCCTCGCCTTCGTGTTTTTGGGCGCGGTGGCGGGCAGAAGCCTTGCCTGGGAAGCGGCGGACGCGCTCAACGCGTTGATGGCGGTCCCGAACCTCGTGGGCGTTTTGTGCCTGTCCAATCTGGTGGTCCGGATTACGCAAAACTACGTCGACCGGAAGATCACAAAAAAAGCGCCGGACGCGGCGGCGCTTTTATCCCATTGCGATTCCTGACGATCCCAGCCTTAATCGGCCTTCCGGGCCAGAACGCCATACCATTGAATATTCGGAAAGTCGCGTTCGAAGTCGCCGATTTTTGCCTTTCTCATGTGCCGGCCGATCCATAAGCCGTCCATGTCGACAAATTTCAACGGCCTGTATCCATGCCTTGTGAGGCGCTCCACGATGTCGTCCTTCCTGAGCGGATAGTACGCCGGACACGAGATGACATCCATGCCGACGTGCCTTTCGTCCTGATCGATGCTCGTCGCAAACGAGAAGGTGACCGATCCGTTGTCGTGCCAGTTGAAAAGCTGGTACAAGCTTTTGCGCTCGCCCGTGTCCGCCGTTTTCGAACCCATGGCGCGGATGATCGGTTTTTCCTCCGCCAGCGCGTCCCAGTTCCTGATGTCAAAAAACAAGAAGCCGTGGCTGCCCAGCGCCTCAGATGCCGACTGCAGGAAAGCGCCAAAGCCCTCGAGATCGACGTGGGGCAGCGAGTTGCCCGTGGAAATCATGCAATCGACCTTATGCGCCATGTGCGCGCCGATTTCGCGGAAATCCGCGAGAAACAGATCGGGCGCGAAGCCGCATTCCGCAAAGTTCCGCTTGGCCCTGTTCAGCAGGTTTTCGTTCAGGTCGGAGCCGGACACGGTATAGCCGAGCCGAGACAGCGGAATCGTCGTCCCGCCCGCGCCTATGGAACAGTCGTGAATGGTCCGGATCGGGAAATCCGCAAACAGGTTTCTGAAAAATCCGCCAGCGCCTGCTGCGCATTGCCGCCCATGTGCTGATTGTAGAGCATGTCCGTATCATATATGAGTTTCTCCGTCACATTCAATCCCTCCCCGCACTTTTTCCTGCATTTTCCATTCTAACATGGCATATCAGATCGCGCAAGGCTGAATGGCGGGGCATGCCTCCCCGCCCATAAAAAACAGGCTGCGATTCCCGCCCGAATCCGCAGCCTGTCGGCAAATCACACCACACCCGCCTCGTGTTTCATCAGATAGCCATGTTCTTCACGCATCAATTCCCCGATCTCCCCGAGATCGTCCGCGGTCAGATCCGGAATCTCCAGGGCGGCCGCGCCGCAGTGAGACCGGCTCTCGCCGTCCGAAAACGCGCATGTATATACCCGCGAAGCCGCCTCGCCCCTGCAAAAATTGCAGGCCCCCTTCAGGCACAGGGCTTCGCGGCAGCTGCTCTTTTCCACCGCCCCGCGCACCACATCGGCAAATTTCCGCGAATATCCCCTGCACGCCGAAAACCGCAGCGCGAAAAACGGCGCCTTGCTTTTGGGGTCGATGCCGATTTTTGCCATCTGCTTGTTGTGCAGGTCGTGCTTGAACACGATATAGGACCTCTGTTTTTGCGGATTGTAGCCGAGATCGGACAGGCGCGCGATGATGCCTTCATAGATGGGCCTCGATTCATCACCCAGTTCCGCCAAAAACGAGTTGACCAGTTCCTCCTGCCTTTTCGTCTTCATGCCCATCCTCCCCTTGATGACCTACAAAAGCATCGCCTTGAAGCGAACGGACCCGTCCGGTTCCGTCACGCCCATGCCGCAAAAGCGATCCTCCAGATATACGCGCACAACGCCGTCGGTTGCGGGCGCGTCGAGCCACTCCGGCTTGAGCGGATTGCCGTTTTTTACGGCGTGCGCCGCCGCCTCGCCCGCCCGCACGGCGGGGATATGCGAAAGCGGCCCATCCATCGGCAAAAGCGCGTTTTCCAGCGCGCCCGCCTGGGAAAGCTCGTCCACCCGCTGAAGCGTCAGCGCGTCCTCAATCCGGAACACACCCGCCGCCACGCGCTCAAGGGACGCCATGTGCCCGCCGCAGCCCAATCGCCCGCCGATGTCGTGGCAGAGCGTGCGGATGTAGACCCCCTTGCCGCACTTGATGCGCAGAAGATAGCGGTCGTCCTCAATCTCGTCCAAAAGCTCGATGCCATGGACGCTGCAGGCGCGGGGCGCGATTTCCACCGTCTCGCCCTTGCGCGCCAGCTGATAGAGACGCCTGCCGTCCTTCTTGAGGGCGGAGTACATGGGCGGCACCTGCTCGATCTCGCCCACAAATTCCGGAAGCACGGCGCGAACCTCCGCCGCGCCCGCGGTCACGGGCCTTTCCTCCACCACCTGTCCGCTCGCGTCCTGGGTGTCGGTGACGACGCCCAATTTCAGCACCGCGACGTATGCCTTTTCCTTGTCGATGATGTAGTCGAACAGCCGCGCGCCGCGGCCCACGCACACGGGCAAAACGCCCGAAGCCTCCGGGTCGAGGGTGCCGCCGTGGCCCACCCGCGTGCCCCGGGGAAGCCGTCTGCGCACATAGACAACAACGTCGCTCGACGTCATGCCGAGCGGCTTGTTGATGTTCAAAAATCCGTCCATCAGTTGAACGCGTCCTTTACCCTTCCGAAGAAGGACTTCTTCTGCTCGTACTGGCTGCCCTCGATGGCGTTGTCGAACTGCCGGAGCAAATCCTTCTGCTTCTCGCTGAGCTTTTTGGGCACGTCGATGGATACCGTAATGAACAGATCCCCGCTGCCCGTGCCGCGCAGAAGCGGAATGCCCTTGCCGCGCACGCGGAATGTCTGGCCGGGCTGGGTGCCCTCGGGAATCTGGTACTTGAGGGGTTTGTCGAGGGTGGGCACATCGATCTCCGCGCCGAGCGCCGCCTGGGTAAATGTAATCGGAAGCTCGAGGTAGAGGTGCGCACCGTCGCGCCGGAAGAGCTTGTGGGGCTTTACGGACACCACCACCAGCAGGTCGCCCGGCTCGCCGCCGCGCTCGCCCAGCTCGCCCTGACCGCGGATGGTGAGCACCTGGCCGTTGTCGATGCCCGCCGGAATCTTAATGGAGCGCCGCCTGGAAGCGCGCGTTTTGCCGCGCCCGCCGCACTTGGGGCAGGGATCGGATATGATCTTGCCCGTTCCGTGGCAGTTGGAGCAGGTACGCACGTTCTGGATGCGTCCGAACGCGGTGTTCTGGGTAATGCGCACCTGGCCCGTGCCGCCGCAGGTGGGACAGGTCTGCGGGTTCGTGCCGGGCTTAGCGCCCGAGCCGTGGCAGGTGTCGCACTCCTCGTCGCGCACGAGGTTGATCTGCTTTTCGCAGCCCTTGGCCGCTTCCTCAAATGTGAGGGTGATGTCGTAGCGGAGGTCGTCGCCGGGAACGGGCCCGTTTGACGGACGGTGCATGCCGCCGCCGAAGAACGACGAGAAGATGTCGTCGACATTGATGCCGTCGAACCCGCCGAAACCACCGAAGCCACCCGCACCGCCGCCGCCGAACCCCTGCGCCTGCGGACCGTCGAAGCCGTACTGGTCGTAGGCCGCGCGCTTCTGCGGGTCGGAGAGCACCTGATACGCCTCGTTGATCTCTTTGAACTTCTCCTCGGAAGTCTTGTCGCCCGGGTTGACATCGGGATGCAGTTTTTTTGCGAGCTGCCGGTACGCCTTTTTGACGGACGCGTCGTCCGCGCCCTTCTCGATCCCCAGCACCTCATAGTAATCCCGCTTTGCCAATGTGACCACCTCTCTTGCCCGGCGGAATGAGAATCCCAAGCGCTCACGCGGCTCGAAGGCACCGCCCCCGACGCGTGAGCGCACGGCTTCCACCTAGGCCTCGTTATTATACTTCATGCGCCGAAGCCTCGAAAGGCTTATTCGGTAAAGTTGGTTTCGTAGGTGCCGTCGTCGGACGGTCCGCCGGCCTGCGGGCCGTCGCCGCCTTCGCCGCCGTTTCCGCCATCCTGGCCCTGCTGCTCATAGATCTTC
Organism: Bacillota bacterium; assembly: GCA_023435435.1. Taxonomy (GTDB): domain Bacteria; phylum Bacillota; class Clostridia; order Christensenellales; family Aristaeellaceae; genus RUG11247. The sequence continues at coordinate 17,184 of JAEYRW010000197.1, forward strand.
CCGAAAATGGCGTAGCTCATCTGGGAGAAGGCCTCGATCTCGGGCTTGATCTGCTCGGGATCGTCGGTTGCACGCACCTTCCTGAGCTTTTCAAGGCCCTCCTCGAGCTTCGCCTTGTCGGCGGCATCGATCTTGTCCGAAAGCTCCTTCATGGTCTTTTCGGTCTGGTAGACCAGCTGGTCACACTGGTTGGCCGTCTCCACGGCTTCCTTCTTCTTCTTGTCCTCGGCGGAGAACTGCTCGGCCTCGTTGACGGCCTTCTTGATCTCGTCCTCGGTCATGTTGGAGGAAGCGGTGATGGAGATGGACTGCTGCTTGCCGGTGCCCTTGTCCATGGCGGACACATGGACGATGCCGTTTGCGTCGATGTCAAACTTGACCTCGATCTGCGGAACGCCGCGGGGCGCGGGCGCGATGCCGGAGAGCTGGAAGCGGCCCAGCGTCTTGTTGTACGCCGCCATCTCGCGCTCGCCCTGGAGGACGTGCACGTCCACCGACGTCTGGCCGTCCGCGGCGGTGGAGAAGACCTGCGTCTGTTTCACGGGGATGGTGGTGTTGCGCTCGATGAGCTTTGTGAACACGCCGCCCAGGGTCTCGATGCCCAGGGACAGGGGCGTCACGTCCAGAAGGATGATGTCCTTCACGTCGCCGCCCAGCACGCCGCCCTGAATCGCCGCGCCGATGGCCACGCACTCGTCGGGGTTGATGCCCTTGTAGGGGTCCTTGCCGGTAACGCGCTGCACGGCCTCCTGAACGGCCGGGATGCGGGTGGAACCGCCCACGAGAATGACTTTCTCGATGTCCTTGGCGGTGAGGTGCGCGTCCTTGAGCGCCTGGGTGAGGGGCCCGATGGTCTTTTCGACCAGGTCCGCCGTCAGCTCGTTGAACTTGGCGCGGGAGATGGTGACGTCGAGGTGCTTGGGGCCGGTGGCGTCGGCGGTGATGAACGGGAGGTTCACGTTGACGCTCATGAGGCCGGAAAGCTCGATCTTCGCCTTCTCGGCGGCTTCCTTGAGGCGCTGGAGGGCCATGCGGTCCTTTTTCAGGTCAATGCCGTTTTCCTTCTGGAACTCGGCCGCGATGTAGTCGATGAGCCGGTTGTCAAAGTCGTCGCCGCCCAGATGCGTGTCGCCGCCGGTGGCAAGCACCTCGAACACGCCGTCGCCGACCTCCATGAGGGAGACGTCGAAGGTTCCGCCGCCAAGATCGTAAACAAGGATCTTGTGCGCTTCGCCCTTATCGAGTCCATAGGCCAGGGCGGCCGCGGTGGGCTCGTTGATGATGCGCTCGACCTCGAGGCCCGCGATGCGGCCGGCATCCTTGGTGGCCTGGCGCTGGGCGTCGGAGAAATAAGCGGGAACGGTGATGACGGCCTTTGTGACGGTCTCGCCCAGATAGCTTTCGGCGTCCGCCTTCAGCTTCTGAAGGATCATCGCGGAAATCTCCGGCGGGGTGTAATTCTTGTCGTCGATTTTAATCTTGCGGTCGGTGCCCATGTCGCGCTTGATGGAAATGATGGTGCGCTCGGGGTTGGTGACCGCCTGGCGCTTGGCCACCTGACCCACCAGACGCTCGCCGTTCTTGGCAAAGGCGACGACGGAAGGCGTCGTGCGGCCACCCTCGGCGTTTGCGATGACGGTGGGTTCGCCGCCCTCCATGACGGCGACGCAGGAGTTGGTGGTTCCGAGGTCGATGCCGATAATTTTAGCCATATTTTTATCCTCCAAATTTATTCTACGCTTACCTTGACCATTGAGTAGCGGATGATTCGATCCTTGACCCGATAACCCTTCTGGAAGCACTCGAGCACCTTTCCGGGCTCCTCCGTCTGCTCGCGCATGACGGCGTGGTGGATCTCGGGGTTGAAGTCGCAGCCCTCCGTGGGAATTTCCTCCAGCCCGAAGCGCTTTCCCGCCTCGATGAGCGCCTTGTACGTCATGCGGACGCCCTCGGTCAGCGCGGATTCGCCCTCGCCGGCCTCCTCCGCCGCCTTGACGGCGCGCTCGAGATTGTCGATGACCGGGAGCATCGCCGCCACGGCCTCGCGGGTGCCGTCCTCGTAGCCGTCGGCTCGGGCGGTCTGGTTGCGGCGCTTGAAGTTCTGGAAGTCCGCCTGGGTGCGCCGCAAGGAATCCAGATACTCGTCGCGCTGCCGGACGGCGAGCTCCAGCGCCGCTCTCCATTCGTCGATGGTGCCCTCCGACTCCGTTTCGGCGGTTTCGGGCGCCGCCGGCTCCGCTTCGGTTTTTTCCGCGGGAGGCGTCTGCTCCTCGGGAGGCGTGGGGATTCCAACCTCAGGCTGATCGGTATTGCTGTTCATGTCTTGTCTCACTTCCTTATTTTCTGTCGGACAGAAGCTCCGAGAGCGCCATGCCCATGTACCGGAGCACCGAAATGGCCCTGGTGTAGTTCATGCGCGTGGGGCCGATGATGCCCACCGTGCCCGTAGACCGGTCGCCCGCGTGGTAGGTGGCGGTGAGGATCGAGCAGTCGCACAGTTCCGGCATTTCGATCTCCGGGCCGATGCGGATGGTAAACTCCATCCCCGCCCCCGCCGCCAGCGCCCGCTTGAGCTTTTCGCCCGATTCCAGCACGGAGAGAAAGTTCCGCGCCTTGCCGATGTCCGAATACTCGGGGTAGCTGAGCATGTTGGACGAGCCGCCGATGACGATGTCGCTTGCGTCGTTTCGCGTCATCTTTTCTTCGATGACCTGCATGGCCTCGGCCATGAGCTTTCGGTACTCGCCCATGTCCCGGATCAGCTCCGCGAACAGCTGGCGCACAGCCTCGATGGGCTTGTCGGCAAGCTGGTCCGTCAGCATGCGGGAAAGCTCGTAGAGCATGTCGGACGTGATGCCCTCCGGCACGCGGATCACCGCATCCTTGACGATGCCCGCGTTCGTGACGATCACCATCAGCGCCATGGACTCCGAAACCGGAACCATCTGAAGGTTCCTGATCCGAAGCGTGGAAAGCTGGGGGGCGACGATGACCGAGGTGTAGCGCGTCGCGTCCGAAAGAACGCCCGCCGCGCGCCGGATGAGCGCCTCGATCTGGTCGGAACGCGTGGTAAGGTGCGCGTGCATCCGCTCCCGCTCCTCGCTCGGCAAATGCGCGACCTTGAGGAGCTGATCGACGTACAGCCGGTACGCCTTGTAGGAAGGCACGCGCCCGGCGGAGGTGTGCGGCTGGTCGAGATAGCCCAGCTCCTCCAGGTCGCTCATCTCGTTGCGGATGGTGGCCGGGGAATACCCCACGCCGGATTTGCGGGAGATGGTGCGCGATCCGACGGGCATGGCCGTGGTGATGTAGTCGTCGATGATCGCCTGCAGGATCATGAATTTCCGCTCATCCATGGACACCCCATCACCTCCTCTTCGCTGTTAGCACTCACGAGCGGCGAGTGCTAACGCTTGAACATAATGTATCACCCGACCCCTATTTTGTCAATACCGGGGGCGAATAAATAAATGTAAATTTTAGAAGAGCATATTTTGTTAAATCAGGTGACAGTGCTTGCATGCGCACGCGAAATGTGGTAAAATTTCTTGCGTGCGATTAATCGGATGCTGGCTCCGCCGGAGGGCTTGCAGTCCGATTTCAAAGAGGTGAGACACAATGAAGGAAAAAATCCATCCGAACTACGGCAAGGCGGTCGTCCACTGCGTCTGCGGCGAGACGTTCGAGACGGGCTCGGTGAAAAAGGAAATGCGCGTGGATATCTGCTCCAAATGCCATCCTTTCTACACCGGAAAGCAGAAGATGATAGACGCGGGCGGACGCGTGGACCGTTTCAAGAAGCGCTACGGCATGTAGACAGACATCGGATTGCCGGAGGATCGTCGGATCTTCCGGCGGTTTTTTTGCGGGGGCACAATGACCATCGGCGAATGGAAAAAAACGGGCGGTGCGGACGCCGTCTGGATATTGGAGGAGGTTCTCAGCCTCCCCCGTACGCGGGTCTTTCTGGAATCGGGCCGGATTCTCACGGAAGGCGAGCTTTCCGCGCTCAATGCCGCCAAGGCCCGGCGGAACGCGGGCGAGCCGGTGCAATACATTTTCCGCCGCGCGCCGTTTATGGGATTCGAATTTTACGTCGATCCGCGCGTTCTCATTCCGCGCATGGACACGGAAGTTTTATGCGCGGCAGCGTCACAATATATAAAAAGTAGAAAATCGGTTGCGGTGCTCGATCTGTGCGCCGGCAGCGGGGCCATCGGACTCTCGCTCAAGCGCATGCACCCCGAAATTCGCCTGACCCTTTCCGATGTGAGCGCGGACGCGGGGGACGTTCAGCGGATCAATGCGGCGGGGCTGGACGCGGAAATTCTAACCGGCGACCTGTTCGGACCGGTGGCGGACCGGAGGTTCGGCCTCATTGCCGTCAACCCCCCCTACATCCGCGCGGGCGACATCCCCGCCCTCTCCCCCGAGGTCCGAAAAGAACCGTTGCTGGCGCTGGACGGCGGCGCGGACGGACTCGCCTTCTACCGGAGAATCGCGCGGGAATTCCGCACCCATCTCGCCCCCGGCGGGCGGCTCTATCTCGAGGTCGGGTACGATCAGGCGGACGAGGTGGCGCGTCTTCTGGGCGGGGGAAACGTCATTTGCGACTTGAGCGGCACACGGCGCGTCGTGTGGACGGAGGTTTGATATGCAGGGAAACTACAACGAGCGGGAACGCATCGCCCGCCAGCTTGAGACCATAGAGGGCCGGTACGAGGAACTGGGCATCCGGATCACCCTTCCGGAGGTCATCGCGGACACGCAGCTGTTCACCCGGCTCATGCGTGAGCACAGCGAAATGGCGGAGCTCAACCAGATGGCGCTCGACTTCAAGTCCCTTACGGCGCAGGTGGCGGAGGCAAACGAGATGCTCTCCGATCCCGACATGGCCGAGATGGCGCGGGAGGAGCTTGCCGAACTGGAGCCCGCCCTCGAAAAAATGACCCACGAAGCGCGCATCGCGCTTTTGCCCAAGGATCCGGACGACTACAAAAACGCGGTGCTCGAGGTGCGGGCGGGCGCGGGCGGCGACGAGGCGGGCCTGTTCGGCGCGGAGCTTCTGCGCATGTACCAGCACTACGCGGCCACCCAGGGCTGGGATTTCAAAATCGTCGAGGACGGCTCCACGGAGTTGGGCGGCATCAAGGAATCCGTGGCGCTCATTCAGGGGAAAAACGTGTTCTCCAAACTGAAATTCGAGTCCGGCGTCCACCGGGTGCAGCGCGTGCCGGTGACCGAATCCGGCGGGCGCATCCACACCTCCACGGCAACGGTGGCTGTGCTGCCCGAGGCGGAGGACGTGGAGGTCGAGATCAGCCAGAACGACCTTCGCATCGACACCTACCGCGCATCCGGCGCGGGCGGGCAGCACGTCAACCGCACGGATTCCGCCATTCGCATCACGCACCTGCCGACGGGGCTGGTGGTAACCTCCCAGGATCAGCGCTCGCAGATTCAGAACCGTGAGCAGGCCATGCGCGTTTTGAAATCCCGGCTCTTTGAGCTGGAGCGCGAACAGCAAAACAGCGCCTACTCCGAACAGCGGCGGCTGCAGGTGGGCACCGGGGACCGCTCCGAGCGCATCCGCACCTATAACTTTCCCCAGGGCCGCGTCACCGACCACCGGATCGGTCTGACGCTCTACAGGATCGACGAGGTCATGGAGGGAAATCTGTCCGAGCTGATCGACGCGTTGACGCTGGCCGATCAGGAAGCGCGCATCGAAAAGGAGTTCGCATAATGGAATGGCTTGCGTATACGGTTCTCACCACCACGGAGGCTTCCGACACGGTCTCGAACCTGCTCATCGAGGCGGGCAGCCAGGGCGTCATGATCGAGGACAAAAACGACGTGGCGGCAAACCAGCGGCCCGAGGGCCAGTGGGACATCATTGATGAGGAAATTGCCCGGCGGATGGGCGACGACGTGAAGGTCACGGGTTACTATCCCGTGGACGAGCGCATCGCGGACACCGTCGCGCACATCGGGGCGGAGCTCAAGCGCCTGGGGGCGCTGGATCTGGGCTTCGACGCGGGCAAGCTTACGTCCTCCACCAACGCCGTGGACGAGGAGGATTGGGCGGAATCCTGGAAAAAGTCCTACAAGCCCTTCCGGCTCGGCAGGCACATGGTGGTCAAGCCCGGCTGGGAGACGTTCGAGGCGCTGCCCGGCGACAAGATCATCGAGATCGACCCCGGCATGGCGTTCGGCACCGGCACCCACGAAACCACGGGACTTTGCGTGGAGCTGGTGGAGGAGATCGTAAAGCCCGGCATGGACGTCATTGACATCGGCACGGGCACGGGCATTCTGGCCATCGCGGCCGCCCTCATGGGCGCGCGGGTACTGGCCACGGACCTCGACCGCGTCGCCGTGCGCGTCGCGGCGGAAAACGTGAATAAGAACGGCTTTTCGGACGTCATCCGCACCCGCGCGGGGGACCTTCTGGAGGCGGTGGACGAGACGGCGGACGTGGTGGCGGCAAACATCATCGCGGACGTGATCCGCATGCTGGCCGCGCCCGTGCGCGCGCACATCCGGCCCGGCGGAAAGTTCATCTGTTCGGGCATCGCCCGGGAAAGAAAGGCCGAGGTTGTGGAAGCCCTCGAGGCGGCGGGCTACAAAAACCTGGACATCCGCGACCGGGGCGAATGGTCGGCCATCGCCGCCGACAGGGACTGATCATTTTACGACGGGGTGCATTTTTCTGCATACTTTTTACGTGGAAAACGGACTACTTTCCCTGGAGGACGCGCGCCACGCGTTCCGGGTTCTTCGGCTGAAGCCCGGCGACGATGTGATCGCGCTTGCCAACGGCGCGCGCTGGACGGCGCGAATCGCCGAGATTTCGGAAAAGAGCGGCGCGGTGGAGCTGATGGCGGAGCTGCCCGGAAACGAATCGCGGGCGGAGATTACGGTCTATCAGGGCCTTCCCAAGGCCGAAAAGCTGGAGCTTCTGGCGCAGAAGCTGACGGAACTGGGCGTCGCGCGGCTGGTGCCGGTGCGCATGGCAAGGAGCGTCGCGAAGCTTGAGGGTGCCTCCCGCGTGGAGCGGCTGAACAAGATCGCCCGCGAAGCCGTCAAACAGTGCGGCAGGACGCGGCCCATGGAAGTTCTGCCGCCCATGGATTGGCACGCGGCCCTCGCGGACATGAAATCCATGGAGCTCATGCTCGCGCCGTGGGAGCTTTCCCAGCCCGTGCGCATGGCGGACATCCACAAGCAGGCGCCCGCGGCGCGGGAAATCGGCATTTTGATCGGCCCGGAGGGCGGCATGGAGGAAGCCGAGGTGCGCGAATCTGGCGCGCGGCAGGTATCCCTCGGCCCGCGCATTCTGCGGGCGGAGACCGCCGCCGTCACCGCCGCCGCTCTCGCCATGGCATTCTGGGGAGATATTTGAATTGAAAGTCGCATTTTATACTCTTGGCTGCAAGGTAAATCAGTACGACACGGAGGCCATGCTCGAGGCGTTTGAACGCGCGGGCTGCGAGGTCGTGCCCTTTTCCGGGGACGCGGACGCTTACCTCATTAATACCTGCACCGTAACGGGCACGGGCGACCAGAAATCCCTCAAAACCATCCGCCGCGTGGCGCGGGAACACCCGGACGCCGCCATCGTGGCCACCGGCTGCCTCGCCCAGCGGGACGCCGCGCTTCTGCTCGAAATGGACAACGTGCGCCTGGTGCTGGGCGTGCAGCGCCGGGGCGAGGTGGTGGAGCTTCTCCAAAAAGCGCTGGCGGAAGGAACCAGGATCGACGCCGTCGCGCCGCTGAAGGACGCCGCGTTCGAGACGCTGTTCGTCACCCGGCACGAGGGAAAGACCCGCGCCACCATGAAGATTCAGGAAGGCTGCGACCGCTATTGCGCGTACTGCATCATTCCATCGGTGCGCGGGCCGGTGCGGTCGATGCCCCTTAAGGCGGTGCGCGCGGAGGCCATGCGGCTGCGGGACGCGGGCTACAGGGAGATCGTCCTGACCGGCATCCATCTTGCCAGCTACGGACGCGGCACGGACGAGATCCTGCTCGACGCCGTCAGGGCCGTTGTGGAAACGGGCGTGCGCGTGCGCATCGGCTCTTTGGAGCCCACCGTGGCCACGGACGAATTCGCGCGGGCGCTTTCGGAGATGCCCAACCTCATGCGCCAGTTCCACCTCTCGCTCCAGTCGGGCGCCGTGGGCGTTCTCAGGCGCATGGGCAGGCGCTACACGCCGGACGACTATTTCCGCGCGCTTACGGCCCTTCGCCGCCACATGCCGGACCTGGCCGCCACGACGGACCTCATCGCGGGCTTTCCGGGTGAGACGGACGCGGACCACGCGGAGACACTGGCGTTTGTCGAAAAGTGCGGGTTCGCGCGCATCCACGTCTTTCCCTATTCGCGAAGAAGCGGCACCGCCGCCGACAAAATGCCGGATCAGGTGGACGAGGAAACAAAAAAAGCGCGTGCGGCGTCTCTTATACGGCTTGGGAACAAACTGGAAATCGACTTCGTCCAATCGATCAGAGGCACGGTTGAGGCCGTGTTGTTCGAAAGCCGCGCGGACGAGCTCTCGGAGGGCTACACCCAGCACTATGTGCGCGTGCGCGCAAAGGCGGAACCGGGCGAGGTCGCCCGCGTCCTCATTACGCGGACGCAGGGCACCACCGCGTACGGAACGCCATACGAAAAAGGCGGGAGGTGAAAGAAAATGGACTGCCTCTTTTGTAAGATCATCGCCGGGCAAATCCCCAGCGCGAAGGTTTATGAGGACGAATATATTTACGCCTTTCGCGATATCAATCCCCAGGCGCCCACCCATGTTTTGCTTGTCCCGAAAAAGCACATGCCAAACGTTCTAAGCTGCGACGCGGAAACGGCGCTTCACTTGACCGAGGCCATCGGGAAGGTCGCCGCACAGGAGGGCGTCGCGGAAACGGGGTTCCGCGCGCTGACCAATTGCGGAAAGGAAGCGGGGCAGACGGTCGACCACCTGCACGTCCACCTGCTCGGCGGCAAAAAGCTTTCCAATTCGATGGCTTAAGGCTCCGCATGGGCTTAAGTGCGAATTTTAAGTGAATTTGAAGGAATTGTGCCGGTCCCGGCTTGACGAGTACATAGCAGGTGAGTTATAATACCCTTTGTGGCGAACCCCATGCTACATTGGCGTATGCCATTCAATCGCGAGGGGAGGGAGAGCACATGTCAGAAGTCCGCATTCGTGAAAACGAGTCGTTGGAGAGCGCACTGCGCCGGTTCAAGCGCAAGACCGCGCGCGACGGCATTCTCGCGGAAGCACGCAAGAGGGAGCATTATGAAAAGCCGAGCGTGAAGCGCAAGAAGAAGGCCGAGGCTGCACGCAAGCGCAAGTATTAAGGCAACTGCCGGCCCCTTCGCGCCAGCGGGGGGGCTGATTTCAGAGGCAAGCGCAAAGAATATCACAAACTCCTCTCACATATAATACGATTCAGGAATCAATACAGACACATTCCCAATACAATACCAACATGCCGTGCGGCATTTGTTTCGCAGGGGGATCGGTTTTTTTGAAATATGGCATCCTCTTATGGCCGCATGCGAACGCGCGATATCAAACCGAGTCCTTCAGGCTCGGACGCGCCGAGCTTGAAATCATGCTCGGCCGGATCGCGCCGGGCGCGGTCGTCAAAGATTTTTCCCGGGACGAAATCAATCTGCTGGAATTCGAGGCGCCGTCCGCACTGGACGCACAGGACATTCGCCGCCTCGCGCGCCACTCCCTGATGTACGCGCTCTTCCAGATCGAGGGCGCGCTGCTCAGGCCGGTTTGCGGGCGCGGCCCCACATACCTGCAGCCCGATCTGCCGGGCGTTCTCAAGTACAAGGGCAAGACAAACGAGCTGTTCACCCTTCTGACGATGAATCTCGCCGTCTATGCGTCCGGCTTCGCGGGGGAGGCGGAGACGCGGCTTAAGTTCGCGGACCCCATGTGTTCCCGCGGAACCGCGCTCTTTCAGGCAGTCAATCGGGGCTGGGACGCCTACGGATGCGACATATCGTCCGTCGATCTCAAGGAGCTTTCACAGTATTTCAAGCGATATCTCGAATATCATAAAATCAAACACGCGTTCGAAAGGGAATCGTTTACCGTGCCAGGGGCAAAGCCAGTGCCCGCGGTTTCGTTTTCGTTCTCGGAATCCAGCGGCCAATACCGCGCGGGAGAGCGCCGGCTCCTGCGCGCGGCGGATTGTGATTGCGCGCTCATCGGGCGGGTTTTTGGAAAACCGCGCTACCACGCCATGGCCACGGACCTGCCTTACGGTGTCCAGCACGCGCCGGGCGGCGGCTCCCTGGAAAAGCTGCTCGCTCGCTCCCTGCCCGCGTGGCGGGAAGCGCTTCTGCCCGGCGGTGCGCTCGCCGTCTCGTTCAACACAAACATTCTCAAAACCGAGGCCATGAGAGGGCTCATGGAAGAAAGCGGCTTTCAAGTCATGCGGTCGGGGCCGTGGGACGGGCTTTCCCATTGGGTGGAACAGGCCGTGGATCGCGATGTCGCGGTTGGCGTCCGCCCCGGCATTCAATAAGGAGGAAATATGGATTATCGCACGCTTCACGACAAAACGGTCGTCGATTTAAAGCAGATCGCAAAAGAAAAGGGGCTGAAGGTTCCGGCGGGCACGGCGAAAGCGGTGCTTGTCGAAATGCTCGTCGACGCATTCGCAAAGGAAGCCGCGCCGATGCAGACGGCAGACGCGCCAAAGGCGGTCACAAAGCGATCGCCCGGCCGGCCGCGCAAGGTTCGCCCGGAAGAGGCCCCGCAGGAGGCTCCCGCACAGCCGGAGACAAAGGCCCCGGCGACTGCCGCACAGCCGGAGACAAAGACCCCGGCAGTCCCCGCGCAGCCGGAACCGCAGCCGACCCGAGCAACTGCATCCGATGCTTCCGAAGCGCGGCCCGCCCCTCAGGCGAACGTCGACGTTCCGGACGTCCCGGCGGAAGCACAGACCGTCCCGGCGCCGCGCCGCGCCGTGGAGAGAAGGGCCGTACAGCGGCCCCTTCAGCACAGAACGTACGAGGCGCGACAGACGCCGCCCTCGGAGCCCGGGGAACCGACGACGGCCTCCAGGCCGGAGGCGGCGCAGCCGCCCCAGCAGGGCGAGCCGGGCGAGCGCACTTATGTCCAACGCCCGTTCATCCCCATCCAGCAGCGCATGGGCGCGCGCGCCCAGCAGGCCCCGGCGCCCGACCGCCGTCCCCTCCCCCGCCCCATCACCCGCGGTGTTCACGAGGGCGGCTTCCAGCAGAAATTCCGGCAGGACGCGCCCCGGACGTACGACAGGCGCACCCAGTACCAGCTCAACGAAACAGACCAAAGGCAGCAGGACGATACCGACCGCGCGGATCAGGCGGACGCGCGCCCGCGCCGGGAGAGCATGTACACCCAGGAGTACGGAAACATCAACCCCGCCGTTCCGGAGATGCTCGCCGCAGGCGACTGCTCGGAAGGACAGGGCATCCTCGAGATACATCCCGACGGCTACGGCTTTCTGCGCGCGGAAAACTATCTGCCCGGAAACCACGACGTCTACGTCTCCATCGCCCAGATCAGGCGCTTCAACCTCCGCACGGGCGACCATGTGGTGGGCAAGACCCGTCCCCAGCGCGAAGGCGACCGCTACAACGCGATGCTCTTCATCACTCAGATCAACGGCATGCCCCCCGAACAGAACGCCCAGCGAAAGCCCTTCGACGCGCTGATCCCCGTCTACCCCGACGAGCGGTTCAAGCTTGAATCAAAGAAGGGCAAAAGCGACATGGCGCTTCGGCTCATCGACATGCTCGTGCCCATCGGCAAGGGGCAGCGCGGCATGATCGTCTCCCAGCCCAAGGCGGGCAAGACCACACTTCTCAAGAAAATCGCCAACGCCATCACCACCAATCATCCGGAAGTTCATCTCATCGTGCTGCTCATCGACGAGCGGCCCGAGGAAGTCACGGACATGAAGCGCTCCATCGACGGCGAAGTGGTCTATTCCACCTTCGACGAGGCCCCCGAAAACCACACCCGGGTCAGCGAGATGGTTCTGGAGCGCGCCCAGCGGCTCACCGAACAGGGCAAGGACGTGGTTGTGCTTCTCGATTCCATCACCCGCCTGGCGCGCGCCTACAACCTTGTGATCCCGCCCACGGGCCGCTCGCTCTCCGGCGGTCTCGATCCGGGGGCGCTGCACAAGCCCAAGCGCTTCTTCGGCGCGGCGCGCAACATCGAAAACGGCGGGAGCCTTACCATCATCGCCACCGCCCTGGTCGAAACCGGAAGCCGCATGGACGACATCATCTTCGAGGAGTTCAAGGGCACCGGCAACATGGAGCTGCACCTGGACCGCAAGCTCTCCGACCGGCGCATCTTCCCCGCCATCGACATGTACAAGTCGGGCACGCGGCGCGAGGAGCTCCTGCTCACGGAAATGGAGCTCGACGGCGAATATCAGGTGCGCAAGATGCTCGGCTCCACCAACAACCAGGAGACGGTGGAACAGCTCATCTCCATGATGGAGAAGACTGCGTGCAACGCGGACTTCTTCGCGCGGCTCAAGGGCTGGATCGCGGCCTTCGAAAAGGACGGCTTTTCCATCAACAGCGGAAAGCGATAAAACAAAAGCGGGAGGACTTGCGTCCTCCCGCTTTTGTTTGCCTCCGCCGCGCCGATCGCCGGTTCGCATCGTCTCAGCCTTTCCATACGAAAGCGGGTGAATCATGGGCTTCATTGAGGAAATCAGGAAGCAGATCGGTCACAGGCGGATCAATTTATGCGCGAGCATCGTCATCATCGAGGACGCGCAGGGGAAAATCCTTCTGCAGCAGAGAGCCTATCCACATGGGAAATGGGGATTGCCGGGCGGGATGCTGGAACTGGGCGAATCGGCGGAAGATGCGGCGCGGCGGGAAGTCCTCGAGGAAACGGGACTCACGATTGGGACGCTGAAGCTGCTCGGCGTTTATTCCGGCAAAGACTATCTCTGCGTCGCCGAGAACGGGGATGAGTGGTATACGATGATGCCCGCTTATGTCACGAATGAATATGCGGGCACATTGAGCATGAGCGATGGAGAGTCGATCTCCCTCGCGTGGAGGGATATTAGCGATCTGCCGGAAAACATCGCCGGAACCCATCGCGCGCCGATCGCGGATTATCTAAAGACGAGAATGGCTTAGCCCGGACGTCCGTCGCGGGATTACCGGCCTCCACCGTCAAAGACGGATGTCGGCATTTGCACATTGATTCCTTTTTTACGCAAACAGCGGCTTTACAACATGGCCCGAAAGGTATAAAATGAGGTGGAAACTACGCGTAATTTAAAACGCATCAATAAAGGATACGGAGGAGATTGCCATGCACCCCATTCAGGAAAAATACACAGCGCAGATCGAGGAGATCGTCCGGTCGGCAAACAGGCTTGCCCAGGTCGGCTTTGTGACGTCCCAGGGCGGCAACCTGTCCATGCGCGTGGATGAGAACCTCGTGCTCATCACCCCCACCAAGGTCGCCAAGGCCGCCATCGTCTTCGACGACATCTGCGCGGTGGACATGAAGGGGAACACCCTCTTGGCCGCGCCGGGCCGCAAGCCCACCAGCGAATGGCCCTTCCACATCCGGATTCTCGAAAAGCGCCCGGACGTAACGGGTGTCGTGCACGCGCATCCGCCCATCCTCACGGGCTTCGCCATCGCGGGCGGCGACTGGCTCCAGCGCCCCTTCCTCCCCGAGCCGGTCATCGAAGTCGGCCCCATGGTCATGGTGCCCTATGCCATGCCGGGCTCCGATGAACTCGCGCAGATGTTTGACGACGTGGTGGAAAAGTCCAACGGCTTCCTCATGGAGAACCACGGCGCGCTCATGGTCTCCACCGAGGGCGTTTGGCGCGCGGTGGAGTTCCTCGAGATGCAGGAGAACGCGGCCATCAGCATCGTGGTCTCGAAGATCCTCGGCAACCCCAAGACCATCCCCACCCCGCGGGTGGACGAGCTTGAAAACGTCATCAAGCAGCGTGAAATTCCCATGCCGGGCCTCAAGGGCGTCGTGAAAACCCTGTCCGACATCTTCGTCAAGGAATAACTCCTCCAAAATCGGCGCGCCGACCGGAATCCATCCGGTC
>JAEYRW010000007.1 GCA_023435435.1 Bacillota bacterium
GTCCGGGGGCGGTGCCCCCGGCGTTCCTACGTTCTCGACCCCCACTCGTTCTCCCGGAACCCGAAGAGCGCGAAGTCGGGGCCGACGAGGATGGGACGTTTGACGAGCATGCCGTCGGTGGCGAGGAGGGAGAGCGCCTCGTCGTCCGACATGGAATCGAGCTTTGCGGACAGGCCCATTTCGCGGTAGAGGATGCCGCTGGTGTTGAAAAGCCGGCGGACGGGGAGGCCGGACAGCTTCCGCCACGCGGCGAGCTCGTCCTTTGTGGGGTTGTCGCCCTTGATGTCGCGCGCCGCGAAGGGGACGGCTTTCCCGCTCAGGTAATCCCGGGCCTTTTTACAGGTCGAGCACTTTTCGTAGCAGACGAAGGTCAGCATTTCTTCGCGATGACCTCGATCTCGACGAGTGCGCCCTTGGGAAGGGCGGCCACCTGAATCGCGGAGCGCGCGGGGAAGGGCGCGGGCATGCGGCGGGCGTAGACCTCGTTGACCCTGGCAAAGTCCGCCATATCGGCGAGAAAGACCGTGGCCTTGACGATTTCGGACATTTCGAAGCCCGCTTCCCTGAGGATCGCCTCGACGCCGTCGAACGCCTTTTCCGCCTGCTTCACAACGTCGCCCGCGTCGGGCGCGATCTGTCCGGAGGCAAAGAGCGTGTCCCCCGCAAGGATCGCCTGGCTGTACGGGCCGATGGCAGCAGGCGCGCCGGAGGTAGAAATCACCTTTTTCATCAAAAAACTCCACCTTTCCACGTAATATTTGTCATTATAGCACCCGCCCGTTAAAAACAATGCTTGACACGCCGCGCAATGCGTTATATACTGAGTGGCAATAAGCGACGAAGGGATGGCGACCATGAAAAGCACGTCTTCCATGGCGACCCGGAACTTTTATTACTTTTACTTTACCAACGGTGGAGTAAGAGTGATTCGTGTCGCGCAAAATACCTGAACAAGGTACAAAGTCAGCGAAGCCGCACAGAGTCACATCTGTGCGGTACTTTTTTTAGGAGGAAAAACGTATGATCGCGGTGCTGAAACCGGGAACAACCAAGGAACAGCGGGACAGCCTCATCGAATGGTTCCAGAATATGGGCCTCACGGTACACGTCTCCGAGGGTGAGTTCCAGTGCATCCTGGGCCTCATCGGCGACACGAGCAAGGTTGACATCAACCTCTTGGAAGGACTTTCCATCATCGAGACCGTCAAACGCATCACCGAACCCTTCAAAAACGCCAACCGGAAATTCCACGCGGACGACTCCGTCATCGACTGCGCCGGCGAAAAGATCGGCGGCGGGCACTTCCAGATCATCGCGGGGCCGTGCTCCGTGGAGAGCGAGGAGCAGATCGTGACCGTGGCCAGGCGCGCCAAGGCCGCGGGGGCGAACCTTTTGCGCGGCGGCGCGTTCAAGCCCCGCACCTCCCCCTACGACTTTCAGGGCCTGCAGGGCGACGGGCTGCGACTTCTGTCCCTGGCCAAAAAGGAGACGGGCATGCCCATCGTCTCCGAGGTCATGAACATCAAGGATCTGCCGCTCTTCGGCGACGTGGACGTCATTCAGGTGGGCGCGCGCAACATGCAGAACTTCGACCTGCTCAAGGAGCTCGGGCACACCGACAAGGTCATCCTCATCAAGCGGGGCCTTGCCAACACGCTCAAGGAGCTGCTCATGTCCGCCGAGTACGTCATGGCGGGGGGCAACGAGCGCGTGATGGTGTGCGAGCGCGGCATCCGCACATTCGAGACCTACACGCGCAACACCCTCGACCTCTCGGCGGTGCCCATGCTGCGGGAGCTGACACACCTGCCCATCATCGTCGACCCCAGCCACGCCACGGGCAAGGCCCGGCTGGTGGAGCCCATGGCGCTGGCGGCGGCGGCGGCGGGCGCGGACGGGCTCATGATCGAGGTGCACAACGACCCCGAGCACGCGCTGTCCGACGGCGCGCAGTCCGTCACCCCCGACCAGTTCGACCGGATCGCCGCGCGCGTCCAAAAGGTGAGGGAGGCGATCGCGGAATGACGGTGGGCATCGTGGGCCTGGGGCTCATCGGGGGGTCCCTGGCAAAGGCATACAAGGAGGCGGGCGAGCACCGGGTGCTCGGGTTCGACGCCGACCGCTCCGTCATGGGCATCGCGGTGCTGGCGGGCGCGGCGGACGGCGAGCTGACGGACGAGGCCGTGCGGGAATGCGACCTCATCCTCATCGCCATCTATCCCGCCGCGGCCATCCGGTACATGGAAAAAATCGCGCCCTGGGTGCGCAAGGACGCGCTGGTCATCGACTGCTGCGGCACCAAGAGGACCGTGTGCGCGGCGGGGTTCCGGCTGGCGAAGGAATACGGGTTCACCTACGCGGGCGGGCACCCCATGGCGGGCACCCACAACTCCGGCTTCGGGTACAGCCGCGCCGATCTGTTCAAGGGCGCGAGCATGGTCATTGTGCCTCCGGAATTCGACGACATCAAGCTCTATGAACGCATCAAGGAGGCGCTGTCCCCCGCGGGCTTCGGCGCGATTTCCGTCACCACCGCCGAAAAGCACGACGCGCTCATCGCGTTCACATCCCAGCTTGCCCACGTGGTTTCAAACGCCTATATCAAGAGCCCCACCGCCCGGGCCCACACGGGCTTCTCGGCGGGCAGCTACAAGGACCTGACCCGGGTGGCGTGGCTCAATCCCGACATGTGGACGCCCCTCTTTCTCGAAAACCGGGACAATCTCGTCAAGGAGATCGACATCATCGTGGAATCCCTGAAGCAGTACCGCGACGCCATCGGGCGCGGCGACGCCACGGTTCTGCGCGCGCTTCTGGACGAAGGCAGGCGCATCAAGGCGGAGGTGGACGGCCGATGAGCGAGATCACCATCCGGTCGGGGGCCCTGCGCGACGCGGGCGCGGTCATCTCAAAGACACTCAAGCCCGGAACGGCCGCCATCGTTTCCGACGACAACGTGATGCCCCTTTACGGGGACGCGCTGGAAGCGTCCCTGAAGGACGCGGGCTGGGCGGTGGTCAGACATTCGTTTCCCCACGGAGAAACCAGCAAGAACATCGAAACATATGCCCGGATTCTGGATTTTTTGGCCGAAAGCAGGCTCACGCGCACGGACGCGGTGGTGGCGCTGGGCGGCGGGGTCACCGGGGACATGGCGGGATTTGCCGCCGCGACGTATCTGCGCGGGGTGAAGCTTGTGCAGATTCCCACGACGCTCCTGGCGTGTGTGGATTCGTCCGTAGGCGGGAAGACCGCCGTGGACCTGCCCGCCGGGAAGAACCTCGTGGGCGCGTTTTACCAGCCGCATGTGGTGGTCGTCGACCCGGAGGCGCTTTCCACGCTGCCGGCGGAGATTTTCCGCGACGGCATGGCGGAGGTCATCAAGCACGGGGCCATCCGGGACGCCGCGCTGTTCCGGCGATTGCCGGGGGTGCGGGAGCATCTCGAAGAAATCATCGCGCGCAACGTCGCCATCAAGCGGTCGGTGGTGGATCTCGACGAGCGGGACGTGGGCATCCGCCAGATTCTCAACTTCGGGCACACATTCGCCCACGCCATTGAAAAATTGAGCGATTATGAGATTTCCCACGGGTCGGCGGTGGCCATGGGCATGGCCATCATGGCGCGGGCGTGCGCAAAGCGCGGGCTCTGCGACGAGGCTGCGCGGGATGAACTCATCGGCATGATCCGCGCGTTCGAGCTCCCCACCGATTGCCCGTACGGCGCGGAGGAGATGTTTTCCGTCATGCTTTCCGACAAGAAGCGCGCCGGGTCGCGGATCACGCTGGTGGTGCTGCGGGAAATCGGAACCTGCGCGCTCCACCCAGCCACCCTTGCCGAGGCGCGGGAATTTCTCGAGGAGGGCCTCAAAGCATGATCGCAAGGGTTTTCCCGGGAAAGCTGTCCGGCGAAATCGCCGCGATTCCCTCCAAGTCCCACGTACACAGGCTGCTCATCTGCGCATCGTTCGCGGACGGGCCTACGGAAATCGCCTGTCCCGCCGTATCGGAGGACATATCGGCCACCGCCCGCTGCGTTTCGGCGCTGGGCGCGCGGGTGACGCGCACGGAGGAAGGGTTCCGGGTCGCGCCCGGACCCGTCTTCCCCTCCCCCACCCTGGACTGCGGCGAGAGCGGCTCCACGTACCGCTTCATGCTTCCGGTGGCGTGCGCGCTGGGCGCCGAGGCACGGTTTCTGCTGGCGGGGCGGCTGCCGGTCAGGCCCATGGACGCGCTTTTCACCGCACTTGGCGCGCACGGAATCGAAGTGTCCGGTGGGGGCACGGCAGCCGTCTCCACAAAGGGTAAGCTGACGGGCGGGGCCTTCGAGCTGCCGGGCGATGTTTCGTCCCAGTTCGTCTCGGGGCTTCTCATGGCCGCGCCGCTTATGGGCGCCCACTGCGAAATCAGGCTGACCTCGCCCCTTGCGTCCAAGGGATATGTGGACATCACGCTCTCCGCGCTTGGGATGTTCGGCGTGGAAGCGCAATGGCGGGGCGAATCCCTCCTGGTTCCCGGCGGTCAGGCGTACCGCTCGCCCGGCGCGGCCCGGGCGGAGGGCGACTGGTCCAACGCGGCCTTCTTCCTGTGCGCAGCGGCGGCGCGGGGCGGCGGCGCGGGGGTGACGGGACTCGACCCCGCGTCCCCCCAGGGCGACCGGGCGGTGGCGGAGATCGTCGCGCGGTTCGGAAATCCGCCCCACGGCATCGACGTGGACATCTCGGACATTCCCGACCTCGCGCCGCCGCTGGCGGTTCTGGGCGCGGCGGCCGCGGGTGCCACGCGGCTTCTCAACGCCGGGCGGCTCCGGCTCAAGGAATCCGACCGCATCGCGAGCATCGTGGAGACGCTCGCCGCGCTGGGCGCGGAGATCCGGGCGGAGGGTGACGCCATCGTCATCGAGGGCGGGAAGCCGCTTAAAGGCGGCGCGGTGGAGGCCCGGGGCGACCACCGGATTCCCATGATGGCGGCGTGCGCCGCGTGTCTGTGTCAATGTCCTGTGGAGATTGCGGGAGCGGAGGCGGTGAACAAGTCCTATCCCGGTTTTTTCGACGATTTGCGAAGGCTCGGCCTGGCGGTCGAAACGGAGGTGTAAAATGGGTTCCATCTATGGAAAAAACGTGCGGGTGTCCATCTTCGGGCAGTCCCATTCCGCCGCCATCGGCGTGGTGATCGACGGCTTGCCCGCGGGCTTCGCGCCGGACTTTACGGCGCTATCCGCGTTCATGCAGCGGCGCACGCCGGGGCAGTCCATCCTCGCGACCGCCCGGCGGGAGGCGGACGAATATGAAATCCTTTCGGGCGTTGTGGACGGAAGGACCTGCGGCGCGCCCCTTGCGGCGGTGATCCGCAACACCAACGTGCGCAAGGACGACTACCCCAACTTTCACGTGACGCCCCGGCCCGGCCACGCCGACTTTACCGCCCAGGTGAAGTACGCGGGCTTTCAGGACAAGACGGGGGGCGGACACTTTTCCGGGCGGCTCACCGCGCCCATCTGCCTCGCGGGCGGGATCATGAAGCAGATGCTGGAGGCAGAGGGCATCCGCATCGGCGCGCACATCCGCAAGATCGCGAACGTGGATGATGAAGCTTTCGACCCGGTAAACCCGCAACTCGACGAGATCAAGGCGGGTTACCTCACGGTACTCGACGAGGCGGCGGCGCACATGATGGCGCGGGTCATCGACGACGCGCGCATGGACACGGACTCGGTGGGCGGGATCATCGAGTGCGCGGCGGTGGGGCTGCCGGTGGGCGTGGGCGATCCCATGTTCGACGGACTGGAGAACAAAATCGCCCAAGCGGTTTTTGGAATCCCGGCGGTGAAGGGCATCGAGTTCGGATCGGGCTTCGGCTGCGTCACCATGCGCGGCTCCAAGCACAACGACGACTTCGTCGCGGCGGACGGAGAGATCGCGACAAAGACCAACCGGCACGGCGGCATTCTGGGGGGCATTTCCTCGGGCATGCCGGTGATCTTCCGCGCGGCGTTCAAGCCCACGGCGTCCATTTTCAAGACCCAGAACACGATCAACCTCGAAACCATGGCGGAGGAAACCCTCGCCATCAAGGGTCGTCACGACCCCTGCGTGGTCCCGCGCGCGGTGCCCGTTGTGGAGGCCGCGTGCGCCATGGCCATTTACGACGCGCTGCTCGACAGAAAGAAGGAGATGCAAGGATGGATTTGACGGACTATCGCAGGCAAATCGACGAGATCGACGAAAAACTGGTGGGCTTGTTTGAGGAGAGATTGGACGTCGCCTCCGGCGTCGCGGAATACAAGCGGCAGAACCGCATGCCCATTTCCGATCCCGCGCGGGAGCGCGAAAAGCTCAAGGACATCGGCGAGCGCGTGCGCGGGGACACCCGGCCCTACGCGGAAAAGCTTTATTCCACCATCTTCGAGCTCACCCGCTCCCACGAGCGCAGGCTCATCTCCGGCGAGAGCGCGCTGCAGAAAAAAATCGCCGCGGCGCTCACGGACACCGATCCCCGCTTCCCCGCGCGGCCGCTGGTGGCGTGCCAGGGCGTGGAGGGCGCGTATTCCCAGCAGGCGTGCGAGAAGCTGTTCCAGATGCCGAGCATTCTGTACATGAACACGTTCGAGGGCGTTTTCCGCGCCATCGACCAGGGCTTGTGCCGCTACGGCGTTTTGCCCCTTGAAAACAGCACGGCGGGGTCCGTCAACCGCATTTACGATCTCATGATGAAGTACGACTTCTCCATCGTGCGCGCCGCGCGGCTGAAAATCGATCACTGTCTCCTGGCCAATCCCGGCGCGACCGTCGAGGGGATCAAGGAGATCGTGTCCCACGAGCAGGCCATCGCCCAATGCGAAGGATTTTTGAAGACGCTCCCGGGCGTCAAGGTCACGCCGGTCGAGAATACGGCGCTGGCGGCCAAGATGGTCTACGAATCGGGACGCACGGACATCGCCGCGCTTTCCTCCCGCAAGTGCGCCGACCTCTATCAGCTTACCTGCCTCATGGCCTCGGTGCAGGACAGCGTGAGCAACTACACGCGCTTCATCTGCATCTCAAAGAAGCTCGAAATCTTCCCCGGCGCGGAAAAAACCAGCGTCATGCTGGTTCTGGCGCACAGCCCGGGTTCCCTGTACCGGGCGCTGGGGCACTTCTACGCGCTGGGCATCAACCTCGCCAAGCTCGAATCCCGGCCGCTGCCCAACAGCGACTTTGAGTTCATGTTTTATTTCGACCTCGAGACGAGCGTATATTCCGAGGAATTCATGCGGATGATCGGCGATATCGAGGACATGTGCAGCCAGTTCAAGTATCTGGGCAGCTATTCCGAGGTGATTTGATGCGACGGTACGGACTCATCGGCGAAAAGCTCGGGCATAGCTTCTCGCCCCGCATCCACGCGCTGCTGGGCGATTACGAGTACAGGCTCTACCCCATGCCTCCCGAGGCCGTCGGGCCGTTCATGCGTGAGAACGCTCTCGACGCGTTCAACGTCACCGTGCCCTACAAGGAGGCGGTGATGCCCTTCCTTGCCGGAATTTCGGGCGAGGCAAAGCGCATCGGAAGCGTCAATACCGTCGTGCGGGGCGCGGACGGACTCTTGCGCGGCCACAACACCGACTACGACGGATTTTTGCGCATGCTGGGGGACGTGTCCCATCTGCGCGCGAGGAAGGCCGTGATTCTTGGCAGCGGCGGTTCCTCAAAAGCCGTGTTCGCGGCGCTCTACGACGCGGGGCTGTGCCCCATCGTGATTTCGAGAACCGGCGCGGACAATTATTCGAACCTCGACCGGCACGCCGACGCGGCGGTGGTGGTGAACACGACGCCGGTGGGCATGTACCCGAACGTGGACGCAGCGCCCGTCGACCTGACGGCCTTTCCCGCCTGCGCGCGCGCCCTCGACCTCATCTATAACCCGCTGAAAACACGGTTCCTGCTCCAGGCCGAGGCGCTGGGCATGGAGGCGCGCGGAGGGCTTATCATGCTGGTGGCCCAGGCAGTCAAGGCGGCGGCGCTCTTCGGCGCGCGGGACGCGGGCGACGATCCCACCGATTTCATCGCCGGGAAACTGGCCCGGGAAGCCCGCTCCATTGCGCTCATCGGCATGCCGGGCAGCGGGAAGACCTCCGTCGGGCGGGCCGTGGCAAAACGCATGAACCGCGCGTTCTACGACCTCGACGAGATGATCGTGGACGAGATTGGCATGGACATTCCGGCGTTCTTCGCGCTGAAGGGCGAACAGGCGTTCCGGGCGGCGGAGGCGCGGGCGCTTCAAAAGGCGGCCAGAGAGCCGGGATGCGTCATCGCCACCGGGGGCGGCATCGTCACCGTGCCGGGGAACCGCGCGATCCTCGCGCAGAACTGCGCGTGCGTGCAGATCGAGCGGACGCTGACCGATCTTCCGTCCTGCGGACGGCCCGTGACACAGAAAAAGGGCGTCGAGGCGCTCTACCGTGCGCGCAAGCCCCTCTATGACCTGTGGAGCGAGCGGACATACGAAAACCGCGGCGTCGAGGAGACGGCGCGGAAAATCGCGGAGGATTACGCATGAAATTTCTCGTTCTCAACGGCCCGAACCTCAACATGCTGGGCGTGCGTGAGCCGGAAATCTACGGGCACGCCACCCTCGCCGACCTCGAACGCCTGATCCGCGCGCACTGCGCGGAGATCGGCGCGGGCGTCGAGTTCTTCCAGTCCAATCACGAGGGCGCGCTCGTCGACGCCATTCAGGCGGCCTACGGGAAAATCGACTTTATCGTCATTAACCCCGCCGCCTATACCCATACCTCCGTCGCCATCCCCGACGCCCTCAAGGCCGTGGGCATCCCCGCCGTCGAAGTCCACCTCTCGGACATCGACACCCGCGAGGATTTTCGCAAGCACTCCTATACCTCCGCCGCCTGCGTCGCCACCGTCAAGGGCAAGCACTTCGCGGGGTATGTGGAGGCAATCGACATGCTCGCAGGGAACGCCGGGGCGCTGCCACAGACCCCGCGCAAGGACTGATGCCCTTGAGAATCCCGTACCGGTTGTGGGATAATGATATTCTGCCGTTCGGTCGCCCGGGGCCCAGCCC
>JAEYRW010000012.1 GCA_023435435.1 Bacillota bacterium
GTCCGGGGCGGAGCCCCGGCATCTCCCTCGTTCCTGCGCCACATGGCGATTTCCTCCTCGTCTTCCTTCGGGACGAAGCCGAGGCTTTCGTACAGGTGGATGCCGTTTTTGTTCTCGTCGTCCGCCGCGAGGAACGCGCGCGACCCGCCTTGACGTTTGCCGTGGGAGAGCGCGGCCGTCACCAGCGCCCGCCCGAAGCCGCGATTCTGGCGGTCGGGCCGCACGGCAACCATGCGCACCCACGCCACGGGGCCCTTTTCGCTCCCGTCGCCATAAAGGCCCGTCATGACGACGCCCGCCAGAATTCCGTCCGCGTCCCGCACGCCAACACCGCCGCGTCCCGCACGCCCTCCGGAATCCCGCCGATCCATTGGCGCATCAGTTCCGCCTTTGCGCCCGTGAAGCCTCGGCTTCGTCCGGCGCACGCGTTCGCCACCGCAGCCGCTTCCGCCGCGTCCGTCAGTTTTTCGCAGGGGAAGTCGTCCGGCACGTCCGAAAGGTCGGCTTTCCAATAATCCCTGAAAACGCTGCGCAACGAAAAACCAGCGGCCTCGAACGCTGTCACCCATGCCCTGGGCAGAAACGACAGCATGCCGCTTTCGCTTCCGATGGCCTCGAGCACTGGTTCCGCCTCGTCCGCCGCCCACACGTACTCCATCATGTCCTCGTCTGAGTACCGGCCCGCGAGGATATACGCCTTCCCGTCGTCGCGGAGTACAACGGGGCTTTCTATGTCCCCCGCGTATTCAAATGAGTTGTGGTTAAATTTCTTCCAATTTTCGTTCATGCCGTCATTATACCATAAAAACCCGCCCGGTTTCCCGGGCGGGCGGTTGTGCGAAGAATTTTAGTACACGCTCTTCCACTCGTCGATGTTCTCCGCGGTAAAGTAGTAGGGATCGCCGCAGATGGTGTAGGGGTTGCCGCTGCCGTCGTCCATGATGGTAATGGTGCCCAGACGGCCCGCCTCAAACGTTTCGCCCACCGCGCCGGTGATGGTGCCGTCGATGAACGCCATGCACGCGAAGGAGGCAAGGTAACCCAGGTCGATGGGGTTCCACAGGTACATGCCCTCGCAGACGCCCGCCTTGATGTAGTCGGCCATCTCGGAGGGAAGGCCCAGGCCGGTCAGCTTGATCTGGCCGGTGAGGCCGTTGTCCTGAATGCAGTTGGCCGCCGCGGCGATGCCAACGGTGGTGGGGGAGATGACGCCCTTGAGGTCGGGGTACGTGTCGATGAGGCCCTGCATCTCCTGATAGGACTTATCGGTAAGATCGTCGCCGTACACGATGGTCACCAGCTCGATGTCGGCATACTGCGGGTCCTCAAGAGTCTGTTGCATGTACTTGATCCAGGTGTTCTGGTTGTCCATGGTCGCGCCCGCGGACAGGATGGCGATCTGGCCCGCGCCGCCGATCTGCTTGGCGATTTCTTCAATCTGCACGCGACCGATGTTCTCGGCGTTACTGGGATCGATGTTCAGGTTCCTGCCCTCGGGCAGCACCGCGCTGTCCCAGGAGACGACCCAGATGCCCTGTTCCATGGCGGTCTGGAGGACGGCCACGCAGCCCGCCGCGTCGTTGGCGGAGATGGCGATGGCGTCTACGCCCTGCTGAATGTAGCCCTCGATGATCTGGATCTGGCCCTCGTTCGAGGAGTCGGAGGGGCCGTTGTGGATGAACTGGAAGCCCAACTCATCCGAGGCCTCCTGGAAGCCGCGCACCGCCGCGTCGAAGAAGGGGTTGCCCGTCTGCTTGTAGACCACGCCGATCAACGGCGCGTCGCCCTCCGCAAAGGCGGGCGCGAGGCTTGCGACGATCATGAGGGAGAGGAGAAGTGCCAAAATCTTGCGCATGTGTGTTCCTCCTTTTATTTCAGCGGGGCCTCGGCCCCGTTGGATTTCTGGAATGCCTCCCGCCGCCGCCGGGCGATTTCCGCGCGGCTTTGCAGCATGCCCATCAGATTGGGCACCAGCACCACGCCGATGAGCAGAACCCCCACCGAGAGGTTCAGGATGAACTGGTCGTTGAACAGAAGCGTCAGCCCGTTCTTTAAACAGGTCATGAGCACCAGCGAGAGGAAGATGCCCGGCACGCTGCCCTTGCCGCCCGCCGTGGACGCGCCGCCCAGAACCGCGATGGCGATGGCCTGCATCTCAAAGCCGGTTCCGATGGTGTACTTGACAGAACCCGTGCGCGCGCAGAGAAAGATGCCGCATACGGCGGCGAGCACGCCGTTTATGACGAAGGTCAGAAGCTTGATCCGGTCCGTGCGCACCCCTGAATAGCGCGCGGTGACGATGTTCGCGCCGGTGGCGAACAGCCGCCTGCCCGTGGTCGTGTGATGGAGCACCACGTAAAACACCGGGAACACGGCGAGGATGAACAGCAGCATCACCGGAACGGGGGTGGAGCCGACGGTGCCGTAACCCAGGTCCTTTGTAAACCAACCGGGAAAGCCGCCCGCGGACTGGTCCTTCAGGATGATATAGGCGATGCCGCGGTACAGCGTCATGGTGGAGAGTGTGATGATCATGGCGAAGAGCTCCTTGAACCGCGTGACCAGAAGCCCGTTGAACGCGCCGCACAACCCGCCGACGAGGAGTGCCAGCGCCATCGAGAACCAGAAGGGAACGCCGCGCCCCGCGTTGTAGGAAACCGCCATCACCGTTACCGAAAGCCCTGCCGTGGAGGCGACGGAAATGTCGATGTCCCCCAGGATCAAAATGAGCATCGCGCCCAGCGCCAGAAAGCCCACGTCCACCATGTATACCCGCGTCTGGCCCAGAAGGTTTTTGAGGGTGTAGGTGTCCGGCATCCGGAAGTGGAAAAAGAGGTACACCGCGGCGATCATCAGAACCAGGAGCCACTCCCATCGCATCAGAAGCTTCTTCATCAGATGTGCCTCCTTTTGAGGTTTTGGCGGTTCATGGACCTTTGCATTAAAACGTTCGACACAACGGCGATGAGGATCAGCGTTCCCTGAATGGCTTTTTTCCAGAATTCAGCGTTGCCGACCAGCCGGAGCATGGGGAGGCCGTTGTTGATGATGCCGATGGTCAGCGCGCCCAGCGCCACGCCCCAGATGCGCCCCGCCCCGCCCGTCACCGCCACGCCGCCGATGACGCACGCCGCGATGACGAACATTTCGTAGCCCGCCGCCATGTCCTGGGTGATCTTTGTGTCGCGGGAGCCGTTCATGAGCCCGGCAAGCCCCGCCAGCACGCCCATGATGACGTGGGCCAGAAAGATCGTGCGGTTGGCGTCGATGCCGCGCATCTCGGCGGCTTCCCGGTTGGAGCCCACGGCGTAAAGGTGCCGTCCCGCGCGGAAGTAGGTCACAAACAGGAATGTGAGCAGAACCACCCCGAGCATGATCCAGATTTTGTCGTTGATTCCCAGCGGCGCCCAGCGGGTGAACTGCACAAAGTTTTCGGACATGTCCTTTCTGTACACGGCGGTGTTGTTCCCAACGATGTGGGAGACGCCGAACAGCACGTACTGCATGCCCAGCGTCGCCACGATGGGCAGCACCCGTCCCCACGAGACGAGCAGCCCGTTCACCGCCCCGCACAGCCCGCCCACGCCCATGCCGATGAGGATCAGGATGGGCAGCGCCACGCTGCTCCGGTGGGCCAGCGTCACCTCCGCGCCGTTCACAATTTGGGTGACGTCGATTTCGGAGATGTATTTGCGCATCACCACGCCCGTGACCATGGCGGAGAGCGCCATGATGGCCGCGATGGAGATGTCGATGGAACCCACGAGCATGACGCACATCATGCCCACCGCCAGCACGATCATGATGGAGGTGTCCTCGACAATGAAGAGCATCTTCTCGCCCGTGAAGAACGCGGGCGTCCGGAGGCTCACCACCAGAATGAGCACCGCCATGATGACCAGCAGCCCGATTTCCCTGTATTTGATGAACAGGGCGTACAGCGGGGCCTTTTCCGTCCTTTTTTTCACATTCACGCCCCCCTACGCCTTTTTTTCAAGCGGCATGCCCGCCTTGAGTACGTTTTCCTGGGTGGCCTCTTCCCGGGGGATGATGGTCGAAACCCGGCCCTCCCGCATCACCACGATGTTGTCGGCCATGTTCACCACCTCGGGCAGTTCCGACGAGACCAGCAGAATCCCGTATCCCTTGTCGGTCAGGTCGCACATGATCTCGTACATCTGGGCCTTGGAGCCCACGTCCACGCCCTTTGTAGGTTCGTCCAGAATCAGGATGCGCGAATTGCCCGAGAGCAGCTTTCCCACCACCACCTTCTGCTGGTTGCCGCCCGAAAGCGCGTCCGCCGCTTCGTCGATGCTCGTGGCGCGGATTTTGAGCAAATCCTTGTACCGGTTGCCTTCGGCGCGCTCGCGCTTTTGCACAATGAACCCCCTTTGGGCGAACCGGCGCACGGAGGGGAGGGTGATGTTTCTTCCCACCGACCACTTGAGGATGAGCCCCTGCTTCTGCCTGTCCTCGGGCAAAAGACCGATGCCCATCTTGAGCGCGGCGTGGGGGCTTTCGATGCCGACTTTCTTATCTTCGATGTAAATCTCGCCCGCGGTGGGCCGCGTTACGCCGCAGATGGCCTCCACAACCTCCGTGCGGCCCGCGCCCACAAGCCCCGTGAGGCACAGAATTTCCCCCGCGTGGAGCGCGAAGCTCACGTCGGTGAAAAAGCCCGTGCGCGAAAGCTTTTCGACGCGCAGAAGCTCCTTGCCCATGGGGGACTTCTTCTGGGGAAAGAACTGGTCGATGGAGCGGCCCACCATGTGGCGCACCAGGTCGCCCGAGGAAACTTCGCCCACGGGCCAGGTGCCGATGTATTGGGCGTCGCGGAGAACCGTCACCCGGTCGGCCAGCCGGTACATGTCCTCGAAGCGGTGGGAGATGAGGATGATGGACACGCCCTGTTCCCGCAGCCGGGAGGCGATCAGGTAAAGCTCCTCACTCTCCCGCCGGGAAAGCGCCGCCGTGGGCTCGTCCATGATGAGAATCTGCATGTTTTGGGAAAGTGCCTTGGCGATTTCCACCAGCTGCTGCTGGGCCACGGACAAAACACCCATGAGGTCCGTGGGCGCGATGGGCGATCCCAGGGATTCGAGCAGCCGCTTCGCCTCGTCGTTGGCCTTTTTCCATTGGATGCTGCGGAGTTTCCCCAGCTTTTCGTGGCCCATGAATATGTTTTCCGAAACCGTCAGGTGGGGGTAGGCCGCCAGATGCTGATAGATGGCTGCGATGCCGTGCCTTTGCGCCACAAGCGGGTCGTGCATGACGATTTTTTCGCCGTTCAATGTAATCGTGCCGCCGTCCGGCTGGTGGACGCCCGTCAGCACCTTGATAAACGTCGATTTGCCCGCGCCGTTTTCGCCCATGAGCGCGTGGATTTCGCCCTTCTTCAGGTCGAACCGCACCCCGTCGAGGGCCTTGACGCCGGGAAATATCTTTGTGATATTCGACATTTCCAGAATAGAGTCCGCCATCCGAACACCTCTTTACTGCTCATGTGTGCAAATTATAGCACTCTTTCAAAAAATTTACAATATGCAAACACATCCGTCACGCCCGGGGAATCCTGATTGCGCCTATGTTAAAACGTTTTATTGACAGATGGTTCGCCGCATGGGTATAATGGAGCGGACGGGAGGGGATTGCTGGTGGATGGAATGATGCGCGCCGTGGTGGCGCATGGGCAGGGAGATTACCGGTACGAGGATGTTTGGATTCCGTCTCTCACGGGCGGGGACATGCTTTTAAAGGTCGAGGCGTGCGGCGTGTGCGCGGGGGACATCAAGTGTGCCGAGGGCGGGTTCCGCTTTTGGGGCGGCGCGGGGAACCCGGCCTATGCCGAGCCGCCGTTCATTCCCGGGCACGAGATCATCGGCCGCGTGGCCGAGCTTGGCCCGGGCTACGCGGGAACCTGCAAGGTGGGGGACAGGCTCGCCGTCGAGCAGATCGTGCCCTGCGGAACCTGCCGCTACTGCCGGGAGGGAAAATATTGGCTGTGCGCGCCCCACGACGTGTTCGGCTTCAAGCATTCTTTAAACGGCGGCTTCGCGGAGTATGTGCGGCTGCCCGGGAACGCCCGGGTGTACCCCATTCCCGAGGACATGCCCGTTGAAAAAGCGGCGCTCATCGAGCCCTATGCCTGCGGTCTGCACGCCGTGGACCGCGCGCGGATCGAGCCGAGCGACGTGGTTGTGATCTCCGGCGCGGGCACGCTGGGACTCTCCATGGTCACGGCCGCGCGTGGTCTCAATCCCAGGGCGCTCATTTCCATCGATCCCATGCCCGCGCGCAGGGAACTGGCGGTGAGCATGGGCGCGGATTTCGCCCTCTCCGCCTGGACGCGGGAGGATCTGCCGCCCGTCATCGCCGAGCTCTCGGGCGGCACGGGCTGCGACGTCTACATCGAGGCCTCCGGCCATCCATCTTCCATCCAGCAGGGCCTCAATCTCATCAAAAAGGGCGGCCGCTTCGTCGAATTCTCCGTGTTCGCGGGCCCCGCCAGCATCGACTGGTCCATCCTCGGCGACGCCAAGGAGCTTGACCTCTACGGCGTCAGCCTTTCTCCCAACTGCTTTCCCCGCGTCATCGAAGGCATCTGCAGCGGGACCCTCGCCACATCCGGCGTGGTCACAAAAACCCTGCCTCTTCAGCAATACAACACCGCCTTCCAATACGGCATGAGCCGCGAAGGCGTCAAGACAATCCTGGTGCCGTAGGGGGTGATGGGAGAGACGCCGAGGGCGCTGCCCGCGGGCTTCCGCCAAAGGGCCATTGGCCCTTTGGAATCCCGTACTGGGCATGGAATTGATGTTTATTCTGTCGGAC
>JAEYRW010000021.1 GCA_023435435.1 Bacillota bacterium
CCCCCGCGGGCCGTCGACGTAAAATATGGAGTTTTCGCGAAATCAATAAGGGATTCGCAAGGGAAAACGTCCCTTGCGCGGGGTTGCCAACGGGCGGCGCCCCCGGGGGTGCCGTCAGATCTCGTAGCTTCCTCCGTCCGCGAGGTTTGTGAGGTCGCGCAGGGAGATGCCCTCAAAATAATCGTCGGTGATTTTGTGGAATTTCTCCCACATGGGCAGGGTTTTGCATTCCCCGGCGCGCGCGCATTTCCCGCCGCCGTTTCCGAGGCAGGCGACGGGCGCGAGGGAGCCTTCGGTCAGCTTGAGGATGCCGCCGACGGTGTAGTCCTCGGGTGCGCGGGTAAGCCGGTATCCGCCGCCCTTGCCCCGCAGGCCGTCGAGGTATCCCGCTTTTGTGAGCACGGAAATAATGCTTTCAAGGTATTTTTCCGAAATCTCCTGCCGCTCGGCGATGTCCCTGAGCGGTATGTACGCACCATTGTCGTGCTCCGCGAGATCAATCAACACCCTGAGGGCATAGCGTCCGCGCGTCGAAACCATCATGGCAAATGCCTCCTGTCCCATAGGCTTTTTTCTATTATACCCTATTTTGGACGATTCGTAAATGGATGAAGCTTTACCGCCCGACCGGGGAATGTTATAATAAGCGCGTAAATTGCGTTATTTTGGGAGGTGTGATCATGTCCGTTCTCGCGGCGTTCGCGGTTCCGCATCCGCCCATCATGCGTCCGGAGATTGGCCGGGGCGAGGAGAAGGCCATGGGGAGAACCATCGACGCCTATCGCGCGGCAATGCGGCGCGCAGCCGAGTACCGCCCCGATACCGTCGTCGTGACGACCCCGCACAGCATCCTTTACTCAGACTACTTTCATATATCGCCCGGTGCTTCCGCGGAGGGGGACTTTTCTTCGTTCCGTGCCCCGCGTCTCAAGGTTTCCGCGCGGTACGACGAGGCGTTTGCACGCGCGCTTACGGACCTTTGCGACCGGGAGGCGCTTCCGGCGGGCACGCTGGGCGAAAAAGATCCGCGGCTCGACCACGGCACAATGCTGCCTCTTTTGGCTCTGGATGAATTTTTGCCCGATTACCGGGTGGTTCGCGCCTCCCTCTCCGGGCTCCCGCCCGCCGACCATTACCGGCTCGGGATGCTCATCGCGCGCACGGCGGAGGCCCTCGACAGGCGCGTGGTCGTCATTGCCAGCGGCGATTTGTCCCACAAGCTGAAGGAGGACGGCCCGTATGGCTTCGTGCCGGAAGGCCCGGAATTCGACCGGCTGACGACAGAGGCCCTGGAAAAGGCGGACTTCCTGTCTCTGCTTTCCATGGACCCTGACCTTTCCGAGGCGGCGGGGGAGTGCGGGCTGCGTTCCCTATGGATTATGGCAGGCGCGCTGGACAAAAAGGCCGTCAAGCCGGAACTTTTGTCCTACGAGGGTCCATTCGGGGTGGGCTATGCAGTCGCCGCGTTCGAGGTCACCGGGGATTGTCCGGCGCGCGACGTGGGCGCGCAGTTCGAGGTTTGGAGAAAAGCGGAGCTGGCGGTGCGCAAGGCAAAGGAGGACGCGTATGTGCGCCTCGCGCGGCTTTCGCTGGAAACATATGTGACCACGGGCCGCACCGTGGATTTGCCGCCGGGACTTCCGGGCGCGCTTCTCAACGACCGCGCGGGCGCGTTCGTCTCGCTTCACAAGCACGGCGCGCTGCGGGGCTGCATCGGCACCGTCGAGCCCGTCCAAAAGAGCCTGGCCCTGGAAATCATTAAAAACGCCGTGTCCGCCGCCCACGACCCGCGCTTTGAGCCCGTCGCGCCCGAGGAGCTTCCCGACATCGTGTACAGCGTGGATGTGCTGGGCGCCGCGGCGTCAATCCGCTCCGAGGCGGAGCTCGACGTGAAACGCTTTGGCGTCATCGTCACGGACGGCCTTCGGCGCGGGTTGCTCCTGCCCGATCTGCCCGGGGTGGCGACGCCTCATGCGCAGGTGGAGATCGCGCGCAAGAAAGCGGGCATCGGCCCCAACGCCAAGGTCATGCTCAGCCGCTTCGAGGTGGTGCGCCACACATGAAAGCCGTTTGCGGAACTTGCCCTCACGCCTGCGCGCTGGAGCCGGGGCAGGTCGGTCTCTGCGGCGCGCGGACGAACGTCGGGGGAACCGTCACGTGCACAGCCTACGGCCGGGTCTCCGCGCGCAACCTCGACCCCATTGAAAAAAAGCCGCTTAGGCGGTTCATGCCCGGTGCGCACATTCTCTCCGTGGGCGGCTTCGGCTGCAACATGCGCTGCCCATTCTGCCAAAATCACGAAATCTCCACGGAAAGGCCTGACGACGGCGCGCCCTACGTCGCCCCGGAGGAGCTCGTCCGGCATGCGCGGCGCATCCCGGGCAATGTCGGCGTCGCCTACACGTACAACGAGCCCCTCGTGTGCTGGGAATACGTGCGCGACTGCGGAAAGCTCATCCGCGCCGCGGGGCTGAAAAACGTGCTGGTGACAAACGGCATGGCAAACCCGCCCGTGCTGGAGGAAATCCTGCCGTACATGGACGCCATGAACGTCGACCTCAAGGGATTCACGCAGGAATATTACAACTGGTTGGGTGGCGATCTCGGGACGGTAAGGCGCTTCATTGCCCGCGCCGCCGAAGCGTGCCATGTGGAGCTCACGACCCTCGTCGTGCCGGGACGGAACGATTCCGAGGCGGAGATGGGGGAGGCGGCGGAATGGATCGCTTCCCTCGATCCAGAAATCCCGCTGCACATCACGCGCTATTTTCCCATGTACCGGGAAAGCGCGCCGCCCACGCCCGTTCGAACCATCGAGCGGCTGGTTGCGGTTGCCCACAGACATTTATTGTACGTCTACCCGGGCAATTTGTAGGCGGAAGCGGGGCGGCGCGGTGATCCGTGCCGACGCTCAGGTCCCCGTTGTGAGCGTCGTTTTCAAGAGATATCGTTCCATGCCCTCGTCGCCATGCGCGTTTCGTTCAAACGCGCCGCCGCAGGCGAGGATCGTTCGCCTGCTCGCCTGATTCGCGCGGTTGCACGTCAGCACGGCGCTCTCAATCCCGCGCGCGGCGCATTTGGAAAGGCACTCTTTCAGCATGGCCTTTGCGTAACCCTTGCGGCGTTCGGAGGGCCGCACCGAAAATCCGATCTCTCCCGCATACTCCCCGAGCGCTGCGTCGTCCGTGCGGCGAAAGTTGATCATTCCGACGACGCGCTCGTCGTCTGCGCGCACACAAAGATACTGGTCGTACGCGGTCCACGAAGACGCGGCGATTTCGTGATTCTCGAGTGCGCGATTGTAGGAGAGCCACGAAAGCGGGTCGTCAAAATGCTGGAGCGCGCAGTCGCCGTGGAATTCGCCGCCTGTGTCCATGAACTCTTGTCTGTACGCGCGAATTTCCTCCGCGTATTCCGCGGCAGGTTTGACGAGATGCAATCCGGTATCCATTTAAATCAAATCTCTTTCAGTTCAGTTGTATGACTGCCCTTTGCCCAGCGACCTTTGAAGCAGTTTCACAATCTCCACCAGCGGCACGATGGACACCGCCAGCCCCAGCGCGATGGCGTATTCCCCGAGGCTGATCTCGGTGAATCCGAACGCGGTGCGCAGGAACGGCACATAGATGACCGCCGCCGTTAAAATGAGCGCCGTCAGGCACGCGCCTATGAGGTACCAGTTGGGCGTTGGAATCCGGAACAGAGAACCGCGCTGGGCGCGCATGTTGAGCGCCTGGAATGCCTCCGCCATGGACATGGTGAGAAACGCCATGGTCATGCCGTCGGGGCTTCCCGCGATTTCCCAGAGCCCGGACTCGATCCGGTGGCCGACGAAATAGGCCAGGAGCGTCAGAACCGCCACCAGCAGGCCCTGATACGCGATGTCGAGCCCCACGCCGCCCGCGAAGATGCCCTCGGACGGGTCGCGCGGGGGCTTCGACATGGCGTCCTTTTCGCCCTTTTCGAGGCCCAGCGCCAGGGCGGGCAGCGAATCCGTAATGAGGTTGATCCAGAGGATGTGCGCGGGCTTGAGGATCACGAAGCCCAGCATGGTGGCCGCGAAGATCGCCACCACCTCGGAAAGATTCGAGGACAGCAGGAACTGCACCGCCTTTTTGATGTTTAAATAGATGGTGCGCCCCTCCTCGACGGCGGCGACGATGGTTGCGAAGTTGTCGTCCGCGAGGATCATGTCCGCGACATTCTTGGTGACGTCGGTACCGGTGATGCCCATGCCGATGCCGATGTCTGCGGCCTTGATGCTGGGCGCGTCGTTGACGCCGTCCCCCGTCATGGCGGTTACCTTTCCGCGCTTTTTCCATGCGTTCACGATGCGCACCTTGTGCTCGGGCTGTACCCGGGCGTACACCCGGTAGCGGTCGATGGCCTTTTCGAGTTCTTCGTCGCTCATGCCGTCCAGCGCCCGTCCCATGATTGCCTGATTCGCGTCCGATAGGACGCCCAGTTCCTTTGCGATGGCCACCGCCGTGTCGATGTGGTCGCCGGTGATCATCACCACCGCCACGCCCGCGGAGAAACACTTGTCCACGGCTGCCTTTACCTCGGGCCGCACCGGGTCGATCATGCCCATGAGCCCCGCGAATACCATGTCCTTTTCCAGCGCTTCCGGGGCCGCGTCCTCCGGCAAGTCTTCGTGGTCCCGGTACGCCGCGGCGAGTACGCGCAGCGCGCGATCGGCCATGGCCTTGTTGCGGGCCATGATTTCCCGCCGTCTTTCGTCCGTCATGGGCTGAATGCCCTCATCGGACAGGTATGAGGCGCAGCGCGCCAGAATCTCGTCCGGCGCGCCCTTGGTATACTGCACAAATTTGTCCCCGTGGGCGTGCACGGTGGACATCATCTTGCGCACGCTGTCGAAGGGCGCTTCCGCGGCGCGGGGGTATTCGGCCTTTAAATCAAGCTTGTTCAGCCCGCCTTTGGCCGCGTATTCCACCAGGGCGCACTCGGTGGGCTCGCCCACCGCGCGGCCGTCGTCTCCCATCTCCGCGTCGGAGGCGAGGGCCATGGCGCGCTTCATGAGGGCGGCGTCCGCCGCCCATTCCTCCACCACGGTCATGCGGTTCTGGGTAAGCGTGCCTGTCTTGTCCGAACAGATGACCTGGGCGCAACCGAGGGTTTCGACGGCGGTCAGGCGGCGGATCACGGCGTTGCGCCTGCTCATGCGCGTGACGCCGATGGAGAGCACGATGGTCACCACCGCAGCGAGCCCTTCCGGCACCGCCGCCACCGCGAGACTCACCGCCATGACGAAGGTGTCGAGCACCACGGAGGCCGAGAACGACCCGGCGCGCAAAATGCCGGTGGCGAAGATCACCACGCTGATGCCAAGCACAATGTAGGTCAACACGCGGCTGAGCGCGGAAAGCTTCTTTTGAAGCGGCGTCTTTTCGTCCTCAACCTGGGTGAGCGCGCCCGCGATCTTGCCCATTTCGGTGGCCATGCCCGTGCCCGTGACGACCGCCTTGCCGCGTCCGTAGACCACGGCGGAGCCCATGTATGCCATGTTCGCGCGATCGCCCAGGGACAGCTCTTGTCCCGCCGGGAACGCGTCCGCCGTCTTGTCCGCCGGCACGCTTTCGCCCGTGAGTGCCGCCTCCTCGATTTTGAGGGATGCGGCTTCGATGATCCGCGCGTCCGCGGGCACGGCGTCGCCCGCCTCGAGCACCACCACGTCGCCGGGGACGATTTCCTCGGAGGGGATCACCGTCACCTGTCCGTCGCGCAGCGCCTTCGAGGTGGCCGCGGTCATGACCTTCAGCGCCTCGATGGCTTCCTCCGCCTTGCTTTCCTGCACGACGCCCATCACCGCGTTCAATAGCACCACCGCGAGGATGATGAACACGTCCGCGTGGGATTCGCCCGAATAACTTGCCGTCACCGCGCTCAGGGCCGCCGCCGCGAGCAGCACCCAGATCATGGGATCGGCAAACTGCCGGAGGAAGCGCTGAAGGAGCGTCGTCTTCTTTCCTTCGGCCAGTCTGTTTTTGCCCCCTGATTCCAGCCTTTTCGCCGCCTCCGCGCCGGAAAGGCCGTCCCGGTCCGAGGAAAGCGCGTCCAGAACCGCTTGGACGTCCCTGTCGTAGTAACTCATCACAATTCCCTTTCTTGTAAAAAAACCCATATACAGCGGCGCTGTACATGAGTCTCATTCATTAAGACAAGCCAGACCCCGCCGGGGCCATGCATGTCGACCTGCCACGCACATGCGCAAACGACTCCCCCATGAAAACGGAGTCAGTTTACCATATCCTTCCCATCTTGTCAACGCGGCGCGCGTCAAATGTCGGGATCGGCCGCTCATGTGTCCTTGTTGACATCTTTCCCCGATCCGGATAGAATGGGGTGGTGCTGTGGGAGGTATGATATGGCAAAAATCATTGTGCAGGGCGCGATGCTGCGCGAAGTCGATCTGCTCGTGGAGGCGCACCCCGGGGGAACGTGGGTCGAGCATGCCGGGTACGCGTTTTATGAAGCGGGCGATCTGGTGATCGCGCACACGCGCGTGGGGATCATGAACGCGGCGATTTCGACCATGGAGGCAATCCGCGTTTACGCGCCCGCGTGCGTGGTCAACCAGGGCGCGGCGGGGAGCGCGAAGCGGGAGCTGCGCGTTTGCGACTTGGTGATCGGGCTTGATTCCGCTTACATCAACGACCTGCGCACGCCGCCCCGGGAAGCCGGCGCGGGCAGCGACGCGCTCTTATGGCACGCCGGCACCCAATATGCCGAGCGTCCGTCCGCGGACCAACGCCTCGTCGCCCTCGCCCGAAAAACACCCTACGGCGCAGGCCGCGTATTTTTTGGCACGATGGGCGCGGGGGATATGTTTTCCCGCGAGGCGGACCGCATCGACCAGCTTCATGGATGGCACGGCCATCTGTGTGAGGACATGGAGTCGGCGGCGGTCTACCGGGCGTGCGCGGCGTGCGGCGTGCCCGTCATCGGCATCCGCGCCATCTCCAACAAC
Source organism: Bacillota bacterium (assembly GCA_023435435.1). Taxonomy (GTDB): domain Bacteria; phylum Bacillota; class Clostridia; order Christensenellales; family Aristaeellaceae; genus RUG11247. The sequence continues at coordinate 6,989 of JAEYRW010000021.1, forward strand.
GAATTGACGGGCCAGACCGACGACAAGGAGCTCTACCGCACGGCGGAGGTGGCGGCGCAGAATTTCGTGGAAAGCTATCTCGAACGGCTCCGGGAGGAATTCAGATGAAGGCGATTTTACTTTGCGAATCGGACGCCTGGAAGCGCGTCTACGGCCCTTCTCAGCTTGCGCGCCTGGCGGACATGGCGGAGCTTGAACCCCGCGCCCATCAATTGGCGGACGCGCCGGACGCCGCGCTGATCTTCTCCACATGGGGCATGCCCGCCCCGGATGGGGAAGAAATCGCCCGCAGGTTTCCCGGTCTCAAGGCGGTCTTTTACGCGGCGGGTTCCGTACAGGGCTTCGCGCGGCCATTTCTCGAAAACGGTGTCCGCGTGTTCAGCGCGTGGCGCGCCAACGCGGTGCCCGTGGCGGAGTACACCCTCGCGCAGATCCTGCTCGCGGCGAAGGGGTATTTCGGCGCGCAGGCGGCCATGCGCGCCTCCCGCGCCCGGGCGGCGGAATTCGCCGCCGCGCATCCCGGCATGTATGACGTGAAGATCGGACTGCTCGGCTGCGGCGCCATCGGGCGCATGGTGGCGGAGAAATTAAAGGCGTTTGCCTGTGAGGTGTGGGTGTACGATCCCTTCGTGCCGGATGCGGTGCTCCGGGAGCTGGGCGCGCACCGCGCGACGATGGCGGAAATCTTCGGGGGCTGCGACGTGGTGTCGAACCACCTCGCCAACCTCCCGGCCACCAGGGGGATCATCCGGCGCGAACACCTCCTTTCCATGAAGGAGTCCGCCACGTTCGTCAACACCGGGCGCGGTGCCCAGCTCAGCGAAACCGATCTTTGCGATCTCTTGAAGCGAAAACCGTCCGTCACCGCGCTTCTGGACGTGCTTGAGGACGAGGGGAATTCCGACGAAAGCCCGCTGAGCGCGCTGCCCAACTGTTTCCTGACGCCCCACATCGCGGGTTCCATGGGCAATGAGGTGCGCCGGATGGCGGAATACATGATTGACGAATGCGAGCGCTTCCTTGCGGGCGAAAAGCCCGTCCACGAGGTGACCTTGTCCATGCTCGAGACCATGGCGTAGGAGGTTTATATGCCGATTCCGGGACTTGTGTCCGTTACATTCCGAAACAAAACCACGCGGGAAATCTGCGCGCTGTGCGCGCGGGCGGGCCTCAAATCCATCGAGTGGGGCGGCGACATCCACGTGCCGCCCGACGGGGATAACGCCCGGGAGGTGGCCCGCATGAGCGGCGATGCCGGGCTCGAAATCTGCGCCTACGGCAGCTACTTTCGGGTAGGCGATCCCCTCGAGGCGTTTCTGCGGAACCTCGACGCCGCCGCCGCGCTCGGTGCGCCCGCCATCCGGGTATGGCTCGGGTCGAAGGGGTCCGCGGAAGTCGGCGCCGGCGAGCGCGCCGCGCTGCTTCAGTCCCTCGCCGCGATTTGCCAAAAGGCCGAGGAGCGGGGGATGCTTGTGGCGCCCGAGTTCCACGGCGGCACGCTGACGGACGACATCTCCTCCGTCGAGACTCTCATGGATGAGACGCGGGAACTGGAAAACCTCCGCTTCTATTGGCAGCCCCGCTGGGACTGGCCCGAGGCGGAGCGTCTGCGCGCGCTGGAGACCGTCCGTCCGCGCCTTTTGCACGTTCACGCGTTTACGTGGCATCACGCAGGCGGAATCGAGCGCCGTCCCCTCGCGGACGGGGCGGCGATGTGGGAAAAGGCGCTTGCGCGATTGACCGATACCCGCGTGCTGCTGGAGTTTGTGCAGGGCGACGGGGAAGAAGCGCTTCTGCGGGATGCCCGCGCGCTGACCGATTGGATCGGGTGAAGGAGGGGGATACGGACACACTGCGCTTCTGTTCGCGGACGGGTCATTTTGAAAGACGCGCGGGGGACGCACATCGCCGTGCCGCTCTACATCTCAGTGCTATGCCGGTTCAGCGCAATCAAAAAGCGCCCGTTTCCCGAAAAGGGAGGCGGGCACTTTTTTTCGGCTATTCGGTCAGCACGGTAAACCCGTCCGTTCCCAGTTGGTCGACGATTTCGTGATAGGTCTTGACCATCTGGTTATATTGGTCGGCGCTCATGCCGTCGGGCTGGTTCTCCAGGTACTTGGCGGAGGAAATTACGGTGTACTTGTCGTCCTGCTTCCAGACGTAGATGGGCACATAACCGATGTTTTCCGTGCGGAAGGAGCCGTCCGCCTGTTCCTGAATGGTGAAGTCCAGGATGATGCCGCAGTCGGTGTACTGCATGGTCATCGTGCTGATGAAGTTGCCCATGGAGTAGATGACAAACACCTGCTTCTGGTTTCCCGCGTCGTCGGTGCCTTCCACCACCTGCATGGGCTGCACCATGTGGGAGTGGCTCCCGAGGATGATGTCCGCCCCGGCCTTGGCGAGCTTTTTGGCGTACTTATACTGTGTCTCGTCCGGCACGTTGACGTTCTCGGTGCCCCAGTGGGGCAGCGCGATCACGACCTCCGCGCCCGCCTCGCGCAGCTTTTTGATGTCGTCCTCGATGTCCGCCTTGTAGAGGTACGGGACGCCGTATTCCTGCGCGGCCTTGTCGGAGTAATTCTCCATGGTGTTCGTGGTGTGCGTATAGGCGACAAAGCCGATCTTGATGCCGTTGACCGTGTAGATCACCGGCGTGTCGCGCTCCTCCTGGGTGCGGTACGCGCCGACGTGGTCGAAGCCGTACTTTTCGACGAGGTCCACATCCTGCACCAGGCCGTCGAACCACCTGTCCAGCATGTGATTGTTGGCCATGGTGAAAAAGTCGATTCCGCAGTCCTTGAGCGTCTCGAGCACGGATTCCGGCGTGTTAAACTGGGGATAGCCGGAATAGGCCGTGTTCTTGTACTTTCCAACCGTGGTTTCCAGGTTCGCGATGGTGAAATCGGCGGCGGCCAGCGAATCCTTGATGAACTTGAATTGCAGGCTGAAATCGTACGTCCCGTCGCTCTTTTTCGCCATGGCGAGCTGTTCCTTATGGAACATGACGTCGCCGATCACGCGGATGTGCGCGGAGCGAAGCCCGCTCGTCGAAGGCGCTTGGGTCGCGGCAGACACCGCGGCGTCCGTCGATTCGGACGTCTGACCGGTTGCCTCGGCAGGTTCGGCCGACGGCTCCGCGGACGGCGCGACGCTCGCGTTCGCTTCCGGCGCCGTGAGGACGAGGCCCGTGGCGGTGGGCGCGACGATGACCGGACCGCCGGTCTTGTCCGTGTTTGCACCATGGATCAGCAGAACAATGAGAATCACGAGGGCGACCAGCGCGGCTGCGACGGCGCCGGAGATGATCCGCCTGCGGATGAGCGCCTGCCTCCGCCTCGAACGCGGGGCGCGGTACCTGTTGTTGCTTGTCAAGCCGTTAACTCCTTGTCAGGTCGTTTCTTCGTTCGTTTCTTCGTCCGCTTCGCCGTCGTCCGCCGGCAAGGTGAATTCATGGCCGCAGCCTTCGCAGAAGCGCACATTTTCCGCGCGCTCGGCGCCGCAGTCGGGGCAGATTTCGATCTCGGGGGGCTCCTCCTCGGGGGCTTCCTCCGCCTCGATCTCCGGCTCGAGCTTCGCGCCGCATTGGGGGCAGAATTTCGCGAGGCGCTGCACCTGCGCGCCGCATTCCGTGCAGCGCTTGACGTCGTTGAGCTTGTCCAGTTCCTTTCGGTAATCCGCGATGCGCTCCTTCAAGGCGGTGACGCCCGCGAAGAGCTCTTCCGCATCCGAAAAGGACTTTCCTTCGGCGTGCGCGGCGTAGGCAACCTGGCCGATGGCGGTGAAGATTCCCTGAATCTCGTCCTCCGCCTCCTTGATCTGCGATTCAATCCGCTTCATCGCCATAGAATCATTCGTCTTTTTTTGAAGCCCCTTGACTGTTTCCGAAACCTTCTTGGAGGCCTGATCGAATATGCTCATGGAAACGCTCCTTTCAATGATAAATATACAGAATAATCATAATACTTTTGCGCGTATTATGCAAGCAAAATCAACGAATGCGGGAATTTTTCCGCGTCCGTGTGGAGATATTACGCGTATTAGACGCGCAAGGAGGGCAATTTGATGCTTACGTTGTTTCTGCGCGCGATGATTCTCTATATTGTCATGATTGTCGTCATGCGCGGGATGGGCAGACGCCAGCTCGGCCAGTTTCAACCCTACGAGTTCGCCATGACAATCCTCATCGCGGACATCATCGCCACGCCCATGGAGAGCGTTTCGACGCCCCTTCTGCAGGGGCTTCTTCCGGTGGCGGCGCTTTTTGTGGTGCATTGCGCAATCACCCTCATCGACATGAAGTCGGACAGGGCGCGCGCGGTTATTTCCGGAAAGCCCGCGGTCGTCATTTCCAAAGGCATCGTCAACGAAAAGGAACTTGAGCGGCTGTGCATCAGCCTTTCCGACCTTCTGGAGGGCCTGCGCGGCGACGGAATGCTGGACCCCGCCGAGGTGGGCACAGCCATTGTGGAGGCAAACGGCAGGATTTCGGCCTTTCCGCGCTCCAGCAAGCGGCCGCCCACCACATCCGAGATGGGCATCGACGCAGGCTATGAAGGCCTGCCGATGATCCTCGTCATGGACGGCCGCGCGCAAAAAAATAACCTGACCCAGTGCGGCAAGGACCTCGACTGGCTCAGGGAAGAGCTCGCGCACGTGGGCCTTGAGATCGAAAGCACCTATTTCGCTTTTCTGGACACAAAGGGCGCGCTCACGGCGCAGCGAAGGGGCGGGGGCATGGAGCACGCCCAGGCCGTCTCGCCCGCGGAGGTCAACTGGTAGTGAAGGCAACGTTTATCGCCATGTGCACGGTGCTCGTCTTCTCGCTCGCGCTGTGCCTGTTTTCGCTTTTTTACCAGCAAAGAACCCTCGAGGGGCTGGACGGGATGCGCAACGAGGCGGTCAGCCTCGTGAACGCGGGGGACCGCGCGGGCGCGGAGGAAAAGGTGACCCAGCTCGCAGATTCGTTTGAAAACCGGTCGAAGATTCTCGAACTGATCGCGTCGCACAACGATTTGCACGACGCGTATCTGCACATCGTCGGCGCGCAGATCAGCCTTGAACTGGACGACATCAACGACGCCTGCAAGGAGCTGGCGCTTCTGGGCGAGACACTCAGCCACCTCCGGCAGCACGAGGCGTTTACCTTCAGCAACCTCTACTAGCGCAGCTTCAGGATCATCTCCGCCATGTTGTCGCCCAGGGTCTCAAACGTGCGGATGCCCTCCGCGTCGTTCTCAATGTCGCCGATGTCCCGGGAAAGGGTCATGTTCCAATAGCTGGAGGTGGCGATGGGCATCTGGGAGATGCCGAACAGATAGTTGATGGAGGCGTAGGTGACGTTTCCGCCCGCGCGGCGCACGGACACCACGGGCGCGCCGATTTTTCCCTTCAGAAGGCCGCCGTTGGCGCCGGAAACGAAACCGCAGCGGTCGATGAACGCCTTGGTTTCGGTGGTGAGGTTGCTGTAATAGGTTGGCGAGCCGATCAAGAGCCCGTCGGCCTCCCACACGCGCCCGAGGATTTCGTTCATTCCGTCGTCGTCGAATGCGCAGCGCTTTTCGGGATGCGAGCGGCACCAGCCGCAAGCCTGGCAGCCGCGTACCCGCAGTCCGCCCAACTGAATGTGTTCCACGCGAATGCCCCGGGCGGCAAGCTTCTCGCCCGCAATTTCGAGTGCCCGCCGGGTATTCCCGTTCTTGCGGGGGCTTCCGTTGATGGCCAGTACCATTTTTTCCAATTCCATCGACCTCCTTTTCCATGATTATACGAGACGATTGCCATTTTCGCAAGCGCCCGCATTTGATGATGTGGGAGTGATTTTTATGACGACAAGGGAACTTCTATACCTTTCTTGGCTTTCCTACATAGATTTGCCCGAACTGTACCGGACGCTTCTGGCCCGGGGCGGCAAGGTGCCCGTTTCCGCGCTGGCTGACACGATTTTGCGCATGGACGCGGCGGGTGCGCTGCCCTGCGTCAAACTGAACGACGCGGCGCGCGCGGCTGCGCGCGAAATGAAAAATTCCGCCGCCGTCTTGACGGGCTACGTCAATGACAATCAGGGGGACGGCTTCGTCGCCTACACATTTGAGGACGAAGGCAAAACCATCGTCGCCATGCGCGGCTCGGAATCGCGGGGCGAATGCGTGCCCACAAACGTGGACTGGACGGACAACTTCTGTGAACCGTTCGCGGGCTCGGTGCAGTCTCCGGACATCAAAAAAATCGCCGCGCGCGATCCGACGGGCGAGGTCATCTTCACGGGACACTCCAAGGGCGGTCACAACGCCCTGTACGCGCGCGCGGTTTCCGAAAACCCCGACGCCCGGGCGGTGGCGTTCAATGCCCAGGGATTCGCCCACGGCGCGCTTACCCGGGAACAGGAGGATCGGCTCGCGGACGGCGCCGTCAATTACGTGGTGTCCGCGGACCTCATCGGCGCGCTGCTCGAGCACCCGGAGCGCCGCGTCTTCGTCAGGCAGACCCCTGACACGGAGGCGCACATGCCGGAGGCGTTTCTGTTCGATGCGCGCGGCGAACCCATTCCGACGCTGCGCGTGCCCAAATCCCTCGCGGCGGAGCTGACCACCCGCGCGGTCGACCGCGCGCTGGGCGGGGGCACGCGGGAAAAGCTGAAGCGGTTCTGCAAGGCGATCGTGCGATAATCCGAAATCCCGGATGAGCCGATTCTCCGCGCGAAGGCGCGTGTGTGACGTCGCATGACGAACATATTACATGCTCGAGGCGCATATTGAGAGGGGCGGTTACAGCGCGAAAATTCAGCGCGACAAACACCGGATTCAAGTTCAGTCCGCCGGCGGAGAATGGCGAAGTCATTGCCACCTCGGAGGGCTGCGCCGGCGAAGACGCCTGCACGAACGGCATCGAAAGCGTCCGCAAGAACGCGCCGGCGGGGAAGGACATTCAGGAAGACTGATTCCATGGGAAAACCCGATTCCGTGCGAATCGGGTTTTTTGACCTTCCGCCGTGGACATTCCGTTCCGCCGGTGCTATACTTGTTTTGTACCAACAATCGGAGGTCTCTGATGAAAAAGGGCGGCATGTTCACTCTGTCTGCGTATTACTTCGTGGTCTTTATCGCCATGGGTTTTTCGACGTTCGCCTCCAAGTATTTTGCGCAAATCGGGCTGAGCGGTTCTCAAATCGGGCTTTTGACCTCCGTGCCCGCGCTTGTGAGCATGTTTTTTATGCCCATGTGGGGCGCGCTTGCCGACCGGGCGCGTTACAAGAAGCTCGTCGTCGCGGGCACGCTGTCGCTGGCCGCGGTTTTTCTGTTTCTGGTCGATGGCGTCACGGATTTCACAAGGCTCGATTTCGCCGCGCCGGACGCAGGCGCCACGCGGTTTCTGCCGCTGCTTCTGATCCTCGTCGCCAACGCGTTTTTCGGTCAGGCGGCCAACCCGACGGCCACCGCCATCGCCCTTGAGTACACAGAGGTGCGCGGCAAATCCTTCGGGCCGATTCGGATGATGGGCACCGTTGGCTATCAGGTCGGCGCGCTGGCCATCGGCTTTATCTGCGTGACCTCCCTGCGTCACCTCTACACGTATCAGGCGTTCGGGTTTCTGGCGGGGGGGCTCGTGGCCCTGAGCATGCCAAACGTCAGGGGGCACCAGTTCGGCGTCCGGAAGGTTTCGCCGTTCAGGGCGCTCAAGGACAGGCGGTTTCTGCTCGTGCTTGGACTGGTTCTGATCGGGACCTGCACCACCATGTTCTACATATCGTTCTTCGGCGCGTACCTCGAGGAGATGGGCGTCAGCAACCGGATCGCCTCCATCATCACTTGGATTTCAGTCTTCCTTGAGATTCCGCTTCTCTTTTTTGCGACGCAGATCATGCGCAGACTCTCCGTCTGGCAGTGGTTCATCGTCGGCTACGCACTCACGGGAATCCGCTGGCTGGGCTTTGTGCTTGCCCACGATCTGGGAAGCTGGCAGCTTCTCCTGGTGGCGCAGATTCCCGCCGTGACGGCCATGGCGTGCTTCGAGTTTTTTCCGGCGCTCTACATCGGAAGGATCATCGCGCCGGAGCTCTCCGGCTCGGCGCAGACGCTTTTGACGCTGACCTCCTTCGGCGTCGCGAAGGTGCTCGGGTCGCTTCTGGGCGGCTTCGTCAGCGACTGGGTGGGCATGCGCAACATTTTTCTCTGCTTCGGGATTCTCCTGCTCGCGGCGGCCGCGCTTCTTTTCCCGCTCTGCCGAAGGCTCACGCGGGCGGAGAGGGATTAAGGCAATGCCGCGCACATGCTCTGCGCTGTGGCGCCTTAAAGCTTTTCGAGAAAATGCAGGAAGCCGTCCACGTCCTCTTCGTTGGGCCGGCCCTTGGCGATTCCGCCGACGAGCTTGAACGGCCCGAAGGTATCGTAGCCCCTGCAATGAAAGCCTTCGAGCACCCGCGCGCCCTTTTCGGAGAGGCGCGAAACAATCTTTTTATCGTATGCGCCGGCGGACGCGCCGCAGGTGTACGCCGCAAAGCAGGTCTTCCCCTCGAGATTCAGCCGGTCGAGGAGCGCGTACACGCCCTTTCCAAAGTCCCCCTTGTAGATGCCGGACAAAAACCCGATCCGCTCGTATGCGCCCAGGTCCGGTATTTCCGCGCAGGGCAGGGCGACGACCGTCGCGCCCAGGCGCGTCCGCGCCGCCTCCGCAAGCTTTCTGGTATTCCCGTGATGGACCGAATGGCAGAACAAAATCGTCTTTTTCACTCCGAATCCCTCCCTTCCGCGCCCTTTTCGAGGGCGTTTTCAATTGCCTTTTCAATGACCTTGCTCGAATTTGTCGCGCCCGATACCGCGTCCACGTCCACCCGCTGGGCGGCGAGAATCTCTCCGACCACCGCTTCGGCCCTCGCGCCGCGTTCGTTTCTGTGTTCAAGAAGCGCAATGTCCGTGATTTTTCCGTCCGAAACGGTGACCGCGGCCTCCGCGTAGATGTAACCGACGTCGCACGCGCCCACATAGCGCCCGTCCGCCACCCCCGAGGCGTCCACATCCGTGATGACGAGCGCTTCGACGGCGCGCTGGTATGCCTTGAAGCTTGTGACGCAAGCGGTGACGTGTACGAGGAGGAGCGGAATCACCAGAAGCGCCAGCGCGCGGTGCAGCCGGAATTTCCGCAGCCATGCGGCAACAAGCGACGCGGCAATGAGCGCGACCATCGCCATGCCCAAAGCGGTAACCAGGACGGGCCTCTGATGGATGAGCCGAACGGCCAGCGCCAGATGGACCCCGGACAGCGCGAAAAGAAGATAGCCCACGGGCGCGTGGAGTTTCCGAAGCCGCTTGAACGACGCGGTCAGCTTTGCAAGAAGATAAATTGCCGCCGTGGTGATTCCAAGTACCATGTCGATCCCACCTTTTCTGTGTCCGGGACCATGATACGCCCATCTGTCCATCCGGTCAACCGTCCGAAGCCGCACTCGACAAATAGTAGAAAAGAGCCCGCGTTCGGGCTCTTTTTAATGACTACAGGTCCGTTTCAGGTCGTTTGTAGCCCGCGCAGACCGGTGCGAGCCGCGCTTCCACCGCCTGCAAAAAGGGAGCGGGAAAGCTGCGCGCCTGGGTGGGGCAGACCCGGATGCAGCGCCCGCACGCGATGCAGGCGTCGCCGTCTGTGATGTTGGGTTCGCCCTCCGGGATGGCGCCCGCCGGGCAGGATTTCGCGCAGGCGCCGCACAGCACGCAATCGTCGGAGCAGAGCGGCACGGGGTGGGAGGCGGGGAGCGGCTTATACGGCCGGTTGCCCTTGACCCGTACGGCCGCGTAAGGCGCGCCCGCCCCGACCTTTTCGGAAATGGCGCGTCCGAAGGCACGGGCGATTTCCGCGTCCTTGTCATCCGGGCGGCCCGTGCCGAACTTCGCGCTGTATGTATGTTCGCCGATGAAGGCCGCGCAGGCCACCACCGTGAACCCGCCTTCTTCCAAAATGTCCTTCAGTTCGAGGAGGGCGTCGTCGTAGTCCCGGTTGCCGTAAACCGCCACGGCGACGGCCAGCGCGCCGCCGCCCCGGACGGCCTTCAGACGCTCCGCCGCCAGACGCGGCAGCCGCCCTCCATAGACCGGAGCCGCAAAGACCACCAGATCGTCCTCCGTGAAGCGGTACTCCACGATTTCGGGTTTCGCCAGATCGATCTCCCTGGCTCCGCCGAGGCCCTCGCAGATCATGCGGGCGGCTCTGAGACCTGTCCATGTGGGGCTGTAGGCTGCCAGCGTCACGTTTTTCATGGTCATTCCTCTTCTTTCGGTCTCTCGTCGCTCCGCCGGTACAGCTTGCGCTCCAGCGACCAGATGCGCTCTGTGAACGAGCCGGGCTGGACGGAAGCCAGCGCGCGCTGCATCTCGAACATCCGCGCGTCGAGCTGGTCGATGAGGTGCAGAACCTCCGCCTCGGGAAACATGGGCGGCTTGGGGCTTCCGTATTCGGGCAGATCGTGATGGGAGAGGATCATGTGCTCAAGCATGATGAGCAGCTCCTCCCGCACGCCCAGCTCGCGCCCCGCGCGGGAAAGCTCCGCGACGCCCATCACCAGATGGCCCACGAGCATGCCTTCGCGGGTATAGTCGCTGACCATGCCCAGCTCGTCCGCCGCGAGTTCCGTGAGCTTGCACAGATCGTGCAGGATGACGCCCGCGGCGAGCAGGTCCGCGTCGAGGTCGGGATAGATTGCGCAGACCGCGTCCGCCACGCGCAGCATGGTGGTCACGTGGTGCAAAAGCCCCGATTTTTCCGCGTGATGGAGCTTCGAGGCGGCGGGATAGTAGAGCAGCGGCGCCCCCGCTTCCTTGAGCCTCTTTTGCACCAGCGCGCGGAGCTGTTCGTCCTTCATTGCCGCGGCGCGCGCCGTGAGGATGCCTAGCATGTCGTCCGCGGGCTCCGGCGCGACGGGGGTAAGGGCGGACATGTCAATGTCGTCGGCGTCCGTAACAGCGCGCATCTTGTCGACCCGAAGCTGCGCCTTTCCGTTGTACTCCTGCATGGCGCCGCGCACGCGCACGGGCAGCGCCACGGCGGGCGCGGCGGTGAGTGAATCCCACATCTTGGCGTTCACATCGCCGGAGATGTCGCACAGCGTCATGTCCAGGTACTTCGAGCCGTTCTGGGAGGTCCGCTGCGTCGCGCTGCGCACGAGCAGGTATCCGTCGAACACCTGCCCCTTGATCATCGTGAGAAGCCGCGGCTGTTCTTTCATCAGTACTTTCCTCCTGAGATGACTTCCATGCCGCAGTAGGGCCTGAGGGCCTCGGGCACGATGACGGAGCCGTCCGGCTGCTGGTATTGCTCGACGATTGCCGGGATGAGCCGGCTGGTGGCGAGACCCGAGCCGTTGAGGGTGTGCACGAACTCGGTCTTCTTCGTCTCCGCGCGGCGGAAGCGGATGTTGCCCCGGCGCGCCTGATAGTCCCTGGCGTTGGAAACCGAGGAGCACTCCTTGTACTCGTTCATGCTGGGAATCCAAAGCTCGATGTCATAGGTGGTGGCCATGGACGCGGAACAGTCGCCCGCCGCGAGCTTCGAGAGCTGGTAGTGAAGCCCGAGCTTTTCCACGAGCCTGCACGCCTTTGTAATGAGCTCCTGGAGCATGGCGTCCGAGTCCTCGGGCCGGGTGTAGCCGAACATCTCCACCTTGTTAAACTGGTGGCCGCGGATCATGCCGCGCTCGCTGGCGCGGTAGGTGCCCGCCTCCCTGCGATAGCAGGGGGTGTAGGCGAACAGGCGCTTGGGCAGGTCCGCCTCGTTCAGAATTTCACCCCGGTAGAGGTTGATGAGCGCCGTTTCCGCCGTGGGGAGCATGAAGCGGAAGCTCTCCTCGTTCAGGCGGTAGACGTCCTCCTCGAACTTGGGGAACTGGCCCGCGGTGAGTCCGCACTCGTAGGTGAGCATGTGGGGGGGCAGCATGAATGTGTAGCCGTCCTTGATGTGCTCCGCGACGAAGAAGTTGAGAAGCGCCCACTCCAGCTGCGCGCCGACGCCGGTGTACAGCCAATAGCCGTTGCCGCCCATCTTGACGCCGCGCTCATAGTCGATGAGGCCCAGGCCCACGCAAAGATCCACGTGGTTCTTGACCGGGAAGCCAAATTCCGGCTTCTGGCCGAAGGTTTTGACGACCCGGTTATTTTCCTTGCCGCCCGCCTGCACGTCCTCCGCCGGGAGGTTGGGGAGCGCCAGCAGGAATGTCTCGATCTTCTTTTCGAGGGACGTCTGCTCCTCGTCCATCTCCTTGATGCGGTCGGCCATATCCTTGAGCTGGGAAAGGGCGTCCGTGGCGTCCTCGCCGCGCTTTTTCATCATGGGGATTTCCTTGCTCATGCGGTTCCGTTCGGCCTTCATGTTCTCGTTTTCGATGAGGAGCTCGCGCCGCCGGGCGTCCCAGGCGAGCAGCTCGGCAAAGTCCGCGTCGTATTCACGCTTTTTGAGCGCCTCGGCCACCGCTTCCGGGTTTGCGCGAATGAGGTTTAAGTCAAGCATGATGATTCCTCCTTAAAAAAATACGCCCTGCCAACGCAGGGACGACGGATCGTGGTACCACCCAGTTTCGAGCGGGGAAACCGCTCCTTTCGGCGCTGTATCGGGCGCGCCCGCGCCGCTCTTCGCGGCCCGCTCCGGAGCGGAACCTCATCTGCCCATGCCCGCTCGCACCGACCGCGGACTCTCTGAAATCGGCAAAATGAGACATTCTCCTTCATCGCGTTATTGACATTATATCCGAAATCGCCAAGTTTTCAAGCCGGGCGCGCAGTTTTAACAAGGATTTGCTATAATTCCATTCATTAGAAATCGACGGGAGGCCGCGCGCATGCTCATAGACGCCCGGGCGCACGCCAAGATCAACTGGTCGCTTGACATCCTTTCGACCCGGGATGACGGCTATCACGAGCTGGACATGCTCATGCAGAGGATTGAGCTCTGCGACGAGCTCCGGTTTCAGCGCGCCAAGTGGCTCTCCCTCACCATCAACGGGCGGCAGCTGCCCGTTGGCGGCAAAAATCTCGTCGTCCGCGCGGCCACTGCGCTTTGCGAATTCATGGGCAAGCGCTACGGCGCGCGGATCACGCTCAAAAAGCGCATACCCGTGCGCGCGGGCCTGGGCGGGGGCAGCGCCGACTGCGCCGCCGCGCTCATCGCCCTCAACAGGCTCTGGAATCTGAGCCTGCCCATGAGCCGGCTCATGGAGATCGGCGCGACGCTCGGCGCGGATGTGCCATTCTGCATGACGGGTGGATTCGCGCGCGTGCGGGGCGTGGGGGAGCGGATGGAAAAGCTCGAAGATCCGCCGCGGATTCCCCTCGTGCTGCTGATGCCCTCCGACGGGCTTTCCACCGCGCAGGTTTTCGGCGAATACGATCACATGAACCTCTCGCCCCTGAACCTCGACATGCCGCGCCTGACGGACGCGCTGCGCGCCCATGACTACGACGGCTGCAAAACATATTCCGGCAATGCCCTCGAGGCGCCCGCCATCCGTCTCCTTCCGGACGTTCAAAGGTGCATCGACCAGCTCTACGAAAACGGCGCGCAATTTGCGCGCATGACGGGCAGCGGTTCCTGCGTGTTCGGCGCGTTCCAAAGCGCGGACGAGGCCGCCGAGGCCGTAAGGCGCATGGGCGCTGGCACGTTCACATGGACGATGGGAGAGGGGAACGGAGAGTGACGCCGGGGGCGTTGCCCCCGGGCCGCCGCGCAAGGAGTCCTAGCGCAATCCCCAGAAAGACCGAGAAGCCCCGCGCGTCTTTTCGCCCAAGAGACGGACTGCGCAATATTTTGGATTGAACAGCCCGGTCGCATGGCCGCTTCGTGTTCAGCGAAGCGGTCCCGACGGGACTTTATTTGACGCATTTCATGCGACAAATTCACCGGTGCGACTTTGATTGCCACAGGCAATCAAACCTTCGGCGTCGCGATCGGCGCGACGTAGCGCTGCTGCGCCTTCGCCTCAGCTGCTTGCCTCGGGCGAAAATCCATCGCGGGGCTTTCTCTCGTTATCTCTGCGTCTTGCTCTATGAATCCCTTGCTAGAGAAGATTCTTTTCTCATCGGACCGGTCGGGGGCCGAAGCCCCGACCGGTCCGAATTTACTTGCGGCAGATTATAACGTTATAATTTCCAGCTTCGGGACGCACAGGGGACAATGCCTTTGCGCGGAGCCCCGGCGTTCTTCCTCACATCCCCTCCACGATCTCTCCTTCGCCCGCCCTGAGCGCCGCGATGAGCGCGTCGATGTCCTTGAGCGCGCTGGGAAAGCGCATGGCGCCGCGGGCGACGCCGAATGCCACGTGGGCATCGGAGCCCGCGAGCTGGATGAGCCCATGGGCCCGTGCGACGGCGCGCGCTTTTTGGTTTTCGCGCGGCTCGTTGGTGGCGTTAAAGACCTCGAAGGCGTCCACGCGCGCCGTGTCGGGTGTGAAGGTTGGGATGTAGAATGCCTTGCGGAACGGGTGCGCGTGCGATACGAATCCGCCCGCCGCGTGTACCCGGTCGAGGTATTCGTCGCTCCCGGCATCGGCGATGTCGGGATTGTCGAGCAGAAACCGCTCGTCGAGGCCGTAGGTCAGGTATTCGGGGCCGCCGGTGAAGGTCTCCCAGCCCTTGCAGACGATGAGTCCGCTTTTGTCGCCCTCGGCCTTGGCGGCGCGATAGCCCCGGAAGAGGTAGTCGACCTTCTCGGCCCACGGCATTTTCTTTGGGCAGCCGATGTTCGCGTTCATAAAGTGGTCGGTGATCACGAGCATGTCATAACCCGCCTGTTTACAGGCCCGGGCCATGTCCCGTCCGCTCGCCTGTCCGCAGGCGCTGGTTTCGGAGGTGTGCAGGTGCATCTGCACGTAGAATCCGTCTTTTGTCATTTCAGCCTTTCCTGTCGATTACGACCGGCACAAGCATTTCGTCTTCCGTAAGCCCCGCGTGCATGCCGATCAGATGATGCCCCGACACCGCGGGCACGTTGAATGTGACGCTCGTGCCGCCGGTTGCGCAGGCTACGTAATCGCCGATGAAATCGTCGAATTTGGGATGCCGCGCGCCGCGCCCGAAGATGCCCGTGCGGTATACGTCCTCCCGGGAGAGCAGCAGAAACGCGTCCCCAAACCGCGCCATGAACGCTTGTTCGAAGGCGTGCCGTTTGTGTGGCTTGACGTGAAATCCCGCCGCGCGGCCCTCGATGGAGGGGGGGATCACAAGGCAGTCCGTGATCTCAGGCATGGCTGCGAGGTCGCAAGTCTCCGAGTTGATGAGCCCGTGGTCCGCCGTCACGATGAGCAGCGTGTCGGCGAGCCGTGCGGAAAGCCGCTTGAGCTGGTCGTCGAGGTGCCTGAATTGCTGGACGGCCTCGGGCGACCCTACGCCGAACTCGTGCATGGATGTGTCCGGTTCGCCCCAGTAGGCGATGGTGTAGCTTCGCGCGTCCTTTTTGGAAATTTCCGCGACCGCCTCGCAGAGTCCGGGGAAGTCCGAAATCCGAAGGGTCTCGTCCGCGCCGTGCTCGCAGTAGCTGTCGAAGGCCATGATGCTGCGCAGCGCCACCGCGGGATCGCTCCGCCTGATTTTCTCAAACACCGTCTCGTAGGGCATGAGCGCCACGGCGGGCTGGGGGCCGTCCACGGGCCGGTGGGTGTAGTACGTCGTTCGCATGAATGTCGTCACGTCCGACGCGTATTCCCGGAAGTACAGTTGCCACCCCAGCCAGCCGTGCTCGTAGGCGGATTGGCCGTTGTAGTAGCTTGTGTTGGCCGCCGTGGTGGTGCTGGGGAAGATGCTCGTCACCGCGGCCGCGCGATGGCTGCGCAGGTACGAGTCCGCCGGAAGCGCGGCGTCCGTGGGGAACACCCCCGAGCCGTCCAGAATGATGAGCGCCACGTGTCGGGGCTTTGTCGCAAGCGCCGCGTCCAGCTCCGGCAGCGTGGGGTAGGATGCTTCCGCGCCGTAGTGGCGCAAAACCGATGCCGTGGTGGAAAGGATCGACCTGTCGTAATCCGGAAATCTCATTTTTCAAGCCTTTCGATGGAAGCGGCGAGGCGCTTCATGGTCTCGTCCTTGCCAAGGAGGTACGCGATCTCAAACGCGCCGCCGGGGGTGGATTCCTTGCCCGAGATGGCGATGCGCAGCGGCCAGAGCACCTGCCCGTTCTTCATGCCCGTTCCCGGAATGAATTCCATCACCGCGTCGTGGAGCTTTTCCTCCGTCCAGTCGGCCACGCCCGCGAGGACGGGCTGGACGGCCTTGAGCGCGGTGCGCGCAACGGCGGCGTCGGTCTTCATCTTCTTGTGGGTGTAGAGGGCCTCGTCAAATTCAGGCATCTCCGCGAGGAAGGAAACCATGCCCGGAATCTGCTCCAGCACCTCGGTGCGGGACTGCATCAGCTCCGCGAGCCGACGGATGTCGGTCTTTTGGGGATCGAGCGCCTTCTCGAACCAGGGCGTCGCGATTTTGAGGTATTCCTCAAACGGGAGTCTGCGCATGTACTCGGCGTTGAACCAGGTGAGCTTCACCGTGTCGAAGATGGCGGGGGCCTTGCTGATGCCCTCGAGGTCGAATTTTTCCTCTAATTCTGCAAGGGTAAAGAACTCCTGCTCGCTGCGCGGACTCCAGCCCAGAAGCACGATGAAGTTGATGATGGCGTCCTTCAAATAACCCCGGCCGAGCAGATCCTCGAACGTTGGGTCGCCCTTGCGCTTGGAGAGCTTGCGGGTGGCGTCCGCCATGACGGAGGGCACATGAATGTATTTGGGCGGCTCCCAGCCGTATCCTTCGTAGAGCAGGTTGTATTTGGGCGTGGAGGAGAGGTATTCCGTGCCGCGCATGACGTGGGTGATGCCCATGGTGTGGTCGTCGATGACGTTGGCGAAGTTGTAGGTGGGCATTCCGTCCGCCTTGATGAGCACAATGTCGTCGAGGGTCGAGCAGTCCACTTCCACGCGCCCATAGATGAGGTCGTCAAAGCTCGACGAGCCCTCCGTGGGCACATTCAGGCGGATGACGTAAGGCTCGCCCGCGTCGAGTCTTTTTTGAACTTCCTCCTTGGTCAAGTGCAGGCAGAGCTTGTCATATTTGAACGTCCGGCCGTTTTTTTCCGCCTCCGCGCGCGCGTCGTCAAGCCGTTCATTTGTGCAAAAGCAGTAATAGGCGTGGCCCGTCTCAATCAGCTTTTTGGCGTAGGGAAGGTACATATCCTTCCTTTGGGACTGGATATAGGGACCATAGTCGCCGCCCACGCCGGGGCCCTCGTCATAACTGACGCCCACCGTCTTCATGGCGGAATAGATCTTGTCCACCGCGCCCGGCACTTCGCGCACCTGATCGGTGTCCTCAATGCGCAGAATGAACGTGCCCTTGTTTTTGCGCGCGAACAAATAGGTATAGAGCATCGTGCGCAGGTTGCCCAAGTGCATGTAGCCCGTGGGGCTGGGCGCGAACCGGATTCTCACTTGCATGGGTCAGTCCTCCGTGCCGAAGATGAAGATCGTCGTAAAGTCGTACTTTTCGCCCGCGTACAGCACGCTGTCCGGGAATTCCGGATGGTTGATGGAGTCCGGCGCGAATTGCGTTTCGAGGCAAAGCCCCTCGCGCTTTGCGTACACGCGCCCGCTCTTTCCGGGGTTTACGCCCCCAAGCATGTTGCCCGCGTAGAACTGCACGGCGGGCATGTCCGTCAGAACGTCCATGGTGCGGCCGCTTTCGGGATCGCGCACCTGCGCGGCGAAGCGCATGCCGTCCTCGTTGAGGTTGAAGTTGTGGTCGTATCCCTTGCCGAACTTCATCTGCTCGTCGTCCGCGTCGATCTCGTCGCCAATCCGTTTGGCCGACCGGAGATCGAAGGGGGTATTTTCCACGTCACGCATTTCGCCGGTGGGAATGCATTCTGCGTCCACCATGGTGAATGTGTCGGCGTTGATTTCCATGGTGTGGTTGAGGATGGTCTTGCCGCCCTTCTCGCCCGCGAGGTTGAAGTAGCTGTGGTTGGTGAGGTTGCAGAGCGTGTCCTGGTCGCTCACCGCCTCGTAGTGAATAATGAGGTCGTTCTCGTCGGTGAAGGTGTAGGTCACCATGGCGGTGAGGGTGCCCGGATAATTCTCGTCGCCGTCCGCGGAAACGAGCTTTAAAATCAGCGAATCCTCGCAGATGCCCTCGATGGGGACCGCCGCCCAGAGCTTCGCGTCAAAGCCCTTGTCGCCGCCGTGCAGGTGGTTTTTGCCGCCTTCGTTTCGGGCGAGCTGGTAGTTTTTCCCGTTCAGGGTGAAGTTGCCCGCCTTGATGCGGTTGCCCACGCGCCCGATGAGCGCGCCGAGGTAGCCCGCGCAGGGAAGATAGCCGGAAACGTCGCCGTAGCCCAGCACCACGTCCGCGAGATTGCCGTCCCGGTCCGGGACGCTTACGGACTTGATGATTCCGCCGTAGTTGGTGATTTCCACCGACGCGCCGGACTTGTTCGTCAGTATATACAGATCGGCCTGGGCGCCGCAGGGCAAACGTCCGAAGGAAGTCTTCTGAATGCTCATGGGGATACCGCCTTTCAATGAATGTTCGCAACCATCATACAACCAATCGCGCCCGATTTCAATACGGGAAGGGTAAAACTTGACAGCCTACCCTACGGAATGTATAATGTTTCAGAATCCACCAAAGGAAAAGGACGAATATGTACAAGTACAGGACGCGCGGCACCTGCGCCTCGGCCATTGAGATCGAGACGGATGGCGATATCGTCACGGAAGTCCGGTTCATCAACGGCTGCACTGGAAATACGCAGGGGGTCGCCTCCCTCGCAAGGGGAATGAAGATCGAGGAAATCATCGGGCGCCTGAAGGGAATCCAGTGCCGGGGCGGTACGTCCTGCCCGGATCAGCTGGCGCTGGCGCTTGAAAAAATGACGGAGCAGAAGGAAACGAAGTGACATGACCGCCTCGCGCAACCCGAACAGAAGAAGCGACGGCACCGTTTCGGCGCGCGCGATCCGGGCGCTCATTTTGTGTTTCCTTCTTCCGCCTGTGGGGCTTATCTATATGTGGCGCGCGCTGGTCTTCCCGCTGCGCGGCCGTTTTTTCGTCACGCTCCTGATTCTGGCGGAGATGACGCTTCTTTTCGTCTGGGGATTTTTCGGGCTCATCACCTGGAAGAGCATGCCGGACACCGTCCGTCCCCAACCCGGGACGAGCGTCGAGGTGACGGTGGCGCCCACCAACAGCCTCGAAAGCGCGCTCTCGAACATCAACGAAATCCTCTCGACCTCGACGCCCGCGCCGGACGACGCGGACGCGGCGGGTAATTAAGATGCCTTACCCCATGACGCATCTCGCGGCGGCGCGCGGGTTTGTAGAACCCCTTGCAATCGCCGAACCCGCGGCCTTTTATCTCGGTTCGGTGGCCCCCGACGCGTACCATTGGTTGCGGCCGGAGAAGAGCCTTGCCGATCGCGCGCGTGCGCATTTTACAGGCGGCGGCGATCCGCGCGAACGCATCCGCGAAAGGTTTGCGGGTGCGCCCACGGATTTCGAAGCGGGCTACGCGCTGCATCTGCTCGTCGATCTTTTTTGGGACGAGGCCGTGCTCCAGCCTTTTCTGCGGGACGGAACATACGCGGTCTATGCCCACGACATGGGCGTACTGGACGTCCATTTTTACCTTCGCGCGGACGCGGAGGAGGTCATCTTTCCCCTCCTCGCCGCCGCGGAGCCCCGGGGCCTTGACGATCTGATCTCTCCGGAGCAGGTGAGACGGGAGCGCGACCTGACCGTCGCATGGTATCGCGAAAAAATTGCCTTGGCGGACGAACGCCTGCGCGGGCCGTTTTCCCTGTCGTCCCTCTTGGCCGCCGCGGACGAAGCGGCGCGTTTTGCCGCCCGCGCGTGGACGCTTTTCAGAAACTGATCCGCATGCGAAGCAATCATGGCTTTCCGTCATGATTTGTCCCTTTAATTTCATATTCGTATCATTGACTTCAATCAATATCCGTTCTATCATTAATCATGAGTGGATATATATCCCCGTATACGCTCCGAAATTCGGACGGGAGGATCGCATAATGTTCTGTTCCAGCTGTGGAAAGACGATAAGCCCGGATTGGAAGAAGTGCAAGCACTGCGGCGCGCCGGTGGGCGACAGCCGCTTCGACGGCGTGCCGTACACGTCGGCGCAGGTGCGCATTGTTCCAGGCCAAAGCGCGTACAGGGACGTCGTCGAAGCCCGCCAGTACACAAGGACGACCTACACGGGCGATTCCGAAGGAATGAACGAGGGCGAGGTCGATCAGCGCACCACCTACCGCCCGGTCTACGAGGGTTCTTCCGTTCCGGAGGACATCCGGCGCGACGTGCGCGCGGAAGTGGGCGTCAAGGAGGAACCCGTTCGCGAGGCGACCGCCCCTCCCCGGGAACAGGACGAAATTGATCCCGAGGATTTGGAGAAAAACATAGAGGGCTTCGACCTTTCCCAGATCAGGTCGCGCCCCATCGTCGCCCGGAAGCCTCAGGGCATCTCCAGCGACGTGAAGGAATATGTCAAAAAGCTCGAGACGGAGGAGGAGCGCCCGCGCCGCGGCCGCCACCTCGCGCCGGGCGATCCCTACGCCAATGTGGACGAGAGCGCGGGCGAGGCGCCCGAGGAGGAATACGTCGCCGACGAGCCCAGAGGGCTTGATACCGCGAAGATCATCAAGATTGTCGCGGCCCTCGTGGCGGTCGCGGCGCTCTTCGTGGTCGGCATCTACATCGCGCCCAGGCTCATCAGCAACTTCAACAAGGAAGCAAACGTGAAAATCGCGGGCGTGACCAGCGAGGTTTACGACGCGGGCGTCGCGGTTCTGGACGCGCATGTGGGCGAGACGTACATAAACGACGCGCTTGCCGTCTACGCCTCCGGCGGATACACCGCGCTCAATACCAAGCTCGACGCGGACGAAACGGCCATTCAGGCGCTCCTGCCGACGGAGCCGGGCGTCAACGACCAGCTCTTTCTCGATGCCGTGACGGCCATCCAGTCGGACATCGGTTCGGCCATCGCCTACGACGCCATTGAGATCGCGGCCGAGGGCGCGGCCACCAGCGAAGATTCCCAGGCGCGCTGGGCGGCGATCAACCAGACCGTGACGGAATTCAAGAACATCACCAGCGACGTGGGCCTTACCGCGGTGGTGAACGGCGAGCGCATCAACCTCGTCACCGCGACGCCCGAACCTCAGGCCAGCCCGACGCCCAGCTATCCCACGCTTTCCAAGGGCGACGAGGGCAACAAGGTGCTCGCGCTCCAGAACCGGCTGTATGACCTTGGATACCTGGAGGGTGACCGCGACGGCAAGTTCGGTTCCCAGACCCAGACGGCCGTGAAGCTCTTCCAGCAGGATGCGGGGCTCGCGACCACGGGCATCGCGGATCCCGAGACGCTGGCCATCATGTTCTCGGACGACGCGCCCATGACGGAAACCGCGAAGATTACGCCCATTCCGGAAACGACGCCCACCCCGGAACCGTCCATAGCCCCGACGCCGGAGACCAGCGGCGACGCCATATAGCCATTGCGCAATCAGCAACGATCCCATTCCGCAGCGAATGGGGTCGTTCCATACAGGAGGAACTATGAGACCCATCGTCGCCATCATCTATGACTTTGACAAGACGCTCTCGCCGGGCGATATGCAGGAATACGGCTTCATGCCGGAGGTGCGCACCAGCCCCGACGAGTTCTGGGGGCTGTGCCGCGAATTCGCTTTGGCCCAACGCGCCGACGGCATCCTTTCGTACATGTACATGATGATCGAAAAGGCGCGCGGCTCGTTTGACCTGACCCGGGACAAGCTCGAGGCCCTCGGGCGGGACATCATGTTTTTTCCCGGCGTGGAGACGTGGTTTGACCGGATCAACGCCATCGGCCTTTGCTGCGGCGTGCAGGTCGAGCACTACATCATTTCGTCCGGCCTTTACGAAATCATCAAAGGTTCCCGCGTGGGCGACAAATTCAAGGAGATTTTTGCCGCCTCCTTCTGCTACGATGGGGACAACAGGCCCATTTGGCCCGCGACAGCGGTCAACTACACCTCCAAGACCCAGTACCTCTTTCGCATCAACAAGGGAATCCTCGACGTGACCAACGACAGCGACCTCAACGCCTATACGCCCCATTTCAAGCGCCGCATTCCGTTCTCCAACATGATCTACATCGGCGACGGGCTGACGGACGTGCCGTGCATGAAAATGACCAAGCAGCGCGGCGGCTACTCCGTTGCCGTGCATGCGCCGGGCGAGACGGCCGTCTCAGACGACATGCTGCTCCACAGCCGCGCAGACTTTGCGGTCGACGCGAATTACGAACAGGGCTGTGAGCTCGAGGAAATCGTGCGTGAGCTCTTTGTCCGCATTTACGCCACCCACGCCCTCAACGAGCGCCACGAGCGCCAGAAGAACGAAGCCTACGAGCGCAAGGGCGGCAAAATGCAGCTCGACATCGGGCTGCGCGGCGGGCTTCAAGCCGAGGAAGCCATGGAGGATCTGGAATAATTCCGGCAAATCCTGTATGAACCGCGCTTTTGCCGGGCATACTCAACGCAACGGAGGTGTTGCGTGTGGTCGAATGTTCCATGTGCGGCAAGAGGGGAGACGCGCGCTCCATGCGTCTGTGCAGTCTGTGCGGCGCACCGCTGTGCGATGAGTGCGCCGAAAGAGGCAACGGCATCTGCGATCAGTGCGCGGACGAGGAGTGACGGGGGAGGACGATGCCGGGGCTCTGCCCCGGAC
>JAEYRW010000163.1 GCA_023435435.1 Bacillota bacterium
ACACCCGACACCCGACACCCGACACCAAATAATTGTATCCCTTGCCCGCACTCTGGCAAGCCCTTCCTCCCACGCCCGCAAGAGAAACGCCGGTACGGCAATGCCGCACCGGCGCTCCCTCGTTCTCTTCCATCGGCGCGGTTCAGGCGAAGACCCTCTCCTTCCGATACCACACAAGCGTCATCCGCTCGTTGACGACCTCCCGCGCACCCGTCAGGCGGTATCCCATTTTTTCGTACAGATGGCAGTTCCCGGCCTCCTCGCGGATGGTCTCGAGCTCCCAAATCTGCGCCTCGGGGTGCAGCCCCTCGATTTCGCCCAGCGCGGCCTGCATGATGCCTCTTCCCTGCTTTTCCGGCACGACGTACAAAGGTCCCAGCAGCGCGCGGGCATCCAGCAGCCGAATCCGAAGCCCGCCGACGGGAACGCCGTCCTCCCAAACGACATAGTATTCCGTTTCCGCCTGCCGCATGCGCGCAAGGGTTCTGCTCATGGGCTCGTTGGCGGGGCTGGTGGCGTAGTCGCGGTATTTTGTAAGCAGCCGCCGGAACGCGCGCAGCTGCATTTCATACAAAAGCCGCGCGTCCTCCTCGGACGCGCGGACGAGAGAAACCATCAGAACTCCGCGTTCTGCGTCGTTCGGGGGAACGGCAGAACGTCGCGGATGTTGGAAATGCCGGTGAGGTACATGACCATGCGCTCAAAGCCCATGCCGAACCCGGCGTGGGGCGCGGTGCCGTACTTGCGCAGCTCCAGGTACCACCAGTAGTCGGCGGGATTCATGCCGAGCTCCTCGATGCGCGCCTTGAGGACATCGTACCGCTCCTCGCGCTGGCTTCCGCCGCAGAGCTCGCCGATGCCCGGCACCAGCAGGTCGGCTGCGGCAACGGTCTTCCCGTCGTCGTTCAGGCGCATGTAGAAGGACTTGATCTCCTTGGGATAGTCCGTCACGAATACAGGCTTGCCGAAATGCTTTTCGGTGAGGTACCTTTCGTGCTCGGTCTGGAGATCGCAGCCCCAGTACACCGGGTATTCGAATGCCTGACCGCTGTTTTTAAGAATCTCAATGGCGTCCGTGTAGGACACCCGGGCGAACTCCGCGTTCACCACCGCCGTCAGGCGCTCGACGAGACCCTTGTCGACAAAGCCATTCAGGAACTCCATTTCCTCCGGGCACTCCGCCAGCACCGCGGCGATGATGTACTTGATCATCTCCTCCTCGAGGCGCAAATCATCCTCAAGGTCGGCAAAGGCGATCTCCGGCTCGATCATCCAGAACTCGGCCGCGTGCCGGGGCGTATAGCTCACCTCGGCGCGGAACGTCGGGCCGAAGGTGTAGATGTCGCGGAAGGCCATGGCGAAGATTTCGCCGTTGAGCTGGCCCGAAACGGTGAGGGAGACGCTCTTTCCGAAGAAATCCTTGGAAAAGTCCACCTGCCCGTCCTCGGTGCGCGGCGGGTCGCCCGCATCGAAGGTCGTCACGCGGAACATCTCGCCCGCGCCCTCGCAGTCCGCGCCCGTGATGAGGGGCGTATGGACGTAGAGATATCCCCTGTCGTGAAAAAACCGGTGAATCGCCTGCGCGGCGACGGAGCGCACACGGAACGCGCACTGGAACAGGTTCGCGCGCGGGCGCAGATGCTGGATCGTGCGCAGGTACTCCAGCGTGTGGCGCTTCTTCTGAAGCGGGTAGTCGCTGGGGCTTTCGCCGATGATTTCCACCGCATCGGCCTTCATCTCAAAGGGCTGCTTCATTTCCGGCGTGAGAACGATGGTGCCGGTAAATTGAATCGCGGCGCCGACGGAGATGCCCTTGACGATCTCGCGGTAATTGTTCAGCCTGCCCTCCTCGAGCACAACCTGCAGGTTGCGAAAATAGCTCCCATCGTTCAGCTCGACGAACGCAAAAGCCTTCGACTCGCGGCTGGTGCGCACCCATCCCTTGACGGTGACGCCCGCAACGTCCGCCTGAGGGACGGCCGCAAAAAGATCCCTTACCAAAGTAACCGCCATAAGCATCCTCCTTCCAACATAGTATTGGTAATTATATGCCTGAAACACCCGCATGTAAAGCCAATGTTTGTTAATCGTTTCCCTTCATCCGGCCGCGGATCCGCCGCCTGACAAGCTGCTTGAGAAGGCGCGTCCGCGCGTTCCCGACGCTCTTTCCCATGTCGCCCAGAAACTCCCGCGCGCTGGCCGCCCCGGCCTCGATGACGCGCGGCACGAACACGAACAGAACCGCAAGCCTCAGAAGACCGGAAAGCAGGAACAGATAGTTGTACCGCGTGAGCCTCCAGCCCATAAGCACCAGATTGAGGGGCTCGAGCCGGATGAGCGCGTTGTCCAGCAGCCAGCCGCCCGCAAAGCTGCCGAACGCGGAGCCCAAAAGCTGGGTGAACATGAAGTACACCGCGAAATACATGGACTTGTTCTCGCCTTGGGCCTGCCCCATGAACAGATTCTGCGCGCCCAGGTCGTAGGCGCACCACGTCGCGCCGGAGAGCATGTTGAGCAGGATCACCGGCATGTAGTCCCCCACCCCGATCACCAGCCAGAAGATCGGCATGATGGCGACGAAAAAACCGCCCACCATGATGATCGGCTTCGACCCGAACCGGTCGAGCGCGCGGCCCCAGCGCGTCACCACCAGAATCAGCGCCAGGTTGTTGGCAATCTGGGTGTAAAGCGTGATTTGCAGACTCGTCATCTTCATGTTGCCCTGCATGTACACGTTGAAATACGGCGCGCAGAGCATGACCGCGAAGATCCAGAAGGTGGAGAGCGTCACCACGCGCATGTATTTTTTGTCCGCGAGCACGGTCTTGACCATGGAGAGCATGGGGTTGCGTTTGGGCGTCTCGCGCATGGGCGGCAGACTCATGAAGATGAAGCAGCAGATGTCGAGGGTTCCCATGACGCCTGCGATCAGGAAGGCGGCCGAATAGCCCGGCATGCCCGGCATGGCATCGAGCAGCATGCCGATGAGAATGCCCACCACCAGCGCGGTGACCGTCGAAACGCGGCTGCGCGCGGCAAAATAGCTGCCGCGAATCTTGATGGGGATCACGTCGTCGCAGATGGAGAAGAACGAGACGTTCATAAAGGGCATCATCGCGGCGCTGGCGAACACGAGCAACCCCGCGATCCACATCCGCAGATGTGCCGTACCCATGGGAATCACATACGGAACGAGCGCGAACGGAATCCAGGCCACGCGCTGGACAAGGCCGGTCACGATGAAAATCTTTTTGCGGGCGCGGGTCTTTTCCATGTAATAAGAAGCGATGAACTGAAACGCGTTGGTGATGGAAGGGAGCGCCAGAATCACGCCGTACACCGTGTCGCTGACGCCCAGCTCCTTCCAGTAGCCGGTGAAGGCGATCCCGTTTGTGACGTTGGCCCACACCATGCCGCCCATGACCGCCACGATCAAAAGACGCATGGTGAGAACCGTGTCCTTGGAAAGCCCCCTCTGGTCGATGACCCGGAATTTTTCCTTGACGTTATGAAAGTTCATACTGCCTCACGCCAGCCGCTGCGGTGCGGGCAGCGGACTCTTCCTCGATATAAAATAGTGGTGGGTCTGGATGGCGCCCGCGACGCCCGCGAGGAGCATGATGGCGTATACCGGCCAAAACGCCCAGTCGGCGATGACGCCGGCGACGGCCGTGCCGAAGGTCGCGGGCGCGGTAACGATGGAGGTGAGCACGATATAATTCGCGCGCGCTTCCTCGTCCACAATGGCGATTACGTGCTGGGTAAAAGCGTTATTGGCGACGTATGTAAACTTGATGAGCACCATGGCGGCGGAAAGGCAGAGCATGACGCTCACCCCCATGCGGGCGCACAGAAATGCCGCGAAGTTGAGAAGCGCGCAGCAGATGCCCGCAATCTGCCCCATTATCATCATGGTGGGATAATTGGTGCGCCTGCTCACCCGCGACCAGAAGAAGCCCGCCAGAATCTGCCCGGCGAAGGGCATGTAGACGAGCATGGAAAGCTGGTAGTCGGTCAGTCCGTTCAGCTGCCCAAACTTGTAGTTGATGGGCGCGGAGATGAGCGTGAATGTGAACAGAACCCGCGCGACGATGGTCTGGCGCACGCCGCGGTTGTTCGCGAGGAGCGGCGCGAGCTCGCGCACGTACCGCACGGGGCTTTTTGCCGGTGCGTCCGGCTCGCTAAAGTGAGGAACGTCCTTAAAAAACAGCATCATGGATGCGGAAAGCACGAAAACCGCCCCGCTCAGAAAGAAAATGAGCGTAAAGCGGTCCATTTTGGGCATGGCGGAAGTGAGGATTTTTTGGAGAACGAAGCCGATGAACACGCCGATGCCGCCGCAGATGGACTGCTGGATGGACAGAACCTCGCCCCGCCTTTTCAGCGGCAGCGTACGCGCCATCATCTGCGTCCAGCAGAGCCCCACCAGCCCGTCGATGACGAACACGACGAGGTAGGTAACGATAAAAAGCCAGGCCGCGAAGGGCCCCTGTACGCCCGCGAGCACCACGCACGCGAACAGAAGAAGGGTTCCGCGGCTCAAAAAAGCCATTTTCGTCATGAACGGCAGCTGTCGCCGGATTTTGTGCACGAACAGTCCGCACACAAACTCGCCCACGAAAAACGCGAGCGAGCTCATGGTGGCGGCGAGCCCCGCCAGCGCCACGGAACCCGAGGTATAATCGATAAATTCCGCGACAACCGTCTCGTTGGGGATGAAGGAGAGCGCGGTGTAGAACAGCGCGCCCTCGAGCACCATGAAGACAGAATTACGCCGCGCGATCCTCTGTGCGTCCATCGGTACCTCGGACTTATTCGTATTTGGCTGCCTTGTAAATTTCGTGAAGCACGTTTTCAAGCCCGTTCGCGCAGGGCTCGCGATCCATTGCCTCGTAGAGCGCGCCGCGCCCGGAATACAGGGCGATGATCGCGTCGTAGAGTGTCTTCCCGTTCATCTCCTCTTGGAGGAGCCTGTGGGCGAGGCCGCGCTCGACAAAGGACTGGGCGTTCACGATCTGGTCGCCCCGGCTCGCTCCCTTGGGATAGGGGACCAGGAGCGCGGGCTTCCTGAGCGCCACGATCTCGCAAAGGGTGTTCGCCCCCGCGCGGGAAACGAGCATGTCGGCGCACGCGTAGGCGTCCGCCATGTCCTCGTCGAGATATTCGCATTGCGCGTAGTTTCTGGTGCCCTCCACGGACGCGTTGAAGTTGCCCGGCCCGCAGAGGTGCAGCACCTGAAAGGACTCGGTCAGCCGGGGAAGCGCCTCGATCACGGCGTCGTTGATGGCCACCGCGCCGCTCGAGCCGCCGGTGACCATGACCACGGGAATGCCGTCCCGGAAGCCGAACCGCTTGAGCCCGCGCCGCCGGTCGCCCTTTAAAATCTCGGGCCGGATGGGCGTGCCCGTGTAAAGCCCCTTGGCCCCCGCGAGCTTCGCCGCCTCCGGGAATGTGCAGCAAAGCACGTTCACAAACGGGGCGGTGAGCTTGTTGGCAAGCCCGGGCGTCATGTCCGATTCGTGGCTCACGACGGGAATTTTGTTGAGGCGCGCGCCGTAAACCACCGGCACGGAAACAAAGCCGCCCTTGGAAAACACGACGTTGGGTTTCAACTCCTTGAGGAGCTTTCTCGCCTGCGCGACGCCCACGACGACCCGGAACGGGTCTGTGAAATTTTTGGGATCAATGTATCTGCGGAGCTTTCCGCAGGAAACGGCATGAAATGTAACACCCTCGACGGGCGAAGTCAGACGTTCCTCGACAGAACCGGCCGCGCCGACATAATGCACATCCCAACCGTCCTTCAAAAGCTGCGGGATCAGCGCCAGATTCGGCGTCACGTGGCCCGCCGTTCCCCCGCCCGTCAAAACGATCCTCTTCATGCTCATCCCCCGCCGCTTTGCGTCCTGTTCTGTTTTTCGCCTAAGCCATTTGCCGCGCTTGTCGGCGTGCGGATTCCGTATGCGGCCCGCCGACCCGGAATCCGCACGCGGATTCCTAAGCCATTATATCACGCGGGCGGCGAAAAAGTTTTTGATTTGCTGTAAAACTTCTTTTGTTTTTGCAGGTTTTGTTTTATCATGTAAGTAAGATGGAATCAGGAGGTACAATCATGGCTTATCAGGCGCTTTACAGGGCGTGGCGTCCCCAGACGTTCGCGGAAATCTTTGGGCAGGACGCGATCGTCAGGACGCTCGAGCGGCAAATCCTCACAAAAAGGATCGCCCACGCATACCTGTTCTGCGGCCCGCGGGGTACGGGCAAGACGTCCGCCGCAAAGGTATTTGCCCGGGCGATCAACTGCCTGGACGAATCCTCCGCCGAGCCATGCGGCGTCTGTGAAGCCTGCGCGGCGCTCCTGCGGGAAAGCTCCATGGACGTCGTCGAAATCGACGCGGCCTCCAACAACGGCGTGGACGAGATCCGCGATCTGCGCGAAAAGGTGAAGTATCCCCCCGCCGTGGCAAAATACAAGGTCTACATCATCGACGAGGTGCACATGCTCTCCACCGGCGCGTTCAACGCGCTGCTCAAGACGCTGGAGGAACCGCCCGCCCACGCAGTGTTCATCCTCGCCACCACCGAGCCCCAGCGCCTGCCCGCCACCATTCTTTCCCGCTGCCAGCGGTTCGACTTCCGGCGGATTTCCGTCGATACCATCGTCGAAAAGCTCATGATCGTATTGGGCGGCATCGGACGGGAGGCGGAGGACGGCGCGCTCTACGAAATCGCCCGGGCGGCGGAAGGCGCGCTGCGGGACGCGGAGTCCCTTCTGGACGTGTGCCTTTCCTACACGGATTCCGTGGTCACCGAGAGCCTCGCCCGGGACATCCTCGGCACCTCCGGGCGCGCGTTTCTGTTCTCATTCTTCGACGCACTGGTGGACTGCGACGCGAAATTCTGCCTCGAAGCCATCGCGGAGGCCATGAACACGGGCCGCGACCCGCAGGTGTTCGCCCGGGATGTGGTGACCCACGCGCGCACGGCGCTTCTGGCGGGCATCGTAGGCGAGAGCCTCGAGCGGCTTTCGGAACTCACGGCGGAGGACGCCGCGCGCTTCCGCGCTTTGGCCGACCGGACGCCCCGGGAAAAACTCATGCGGATCATGGCGCTTTTCATGAAGGCGGAACCCGACATGAAGTGGGCGACCCAGCCGCGCACAATCCTCGAGCTGTGCGCCGTGCGTGCCTGCCACCCGGAGGCGGAGCCGGACGCGAGCCTCGCGGAGCGCGTCGCGAAGATCGAAGCCGCGCTGAAAAACGGCGTCGCCGTCCAGCCCGTCCAGACGCAAAGGCCGCCCGAAGCATCCGCCCCTCCGCCGGGACCGGAGGCCGTAAGTAAGCCCGCCGAAAAGCCCAGGGCAGTGCCCGCAAACGCTGCTCTGCCGCCGAAGGAATATCTGGACGCCGTCGCCGCGGTGGCGGGCGAGAACCCGTCGGTGAAGGCGGCGGTGGGCGCCATGACGTTCGTCGGTGTCTCCGAAGGCGTCGCATACGTGGAATTCCCCAAAAAGAACATGATGTACATGAAGGTGCTCGAGAGAAAGACCGATCTCTTCGACGCCGCGCTCACCCAGGCCTTCGGCGCGCCCACGAAAATTTCCATGGCCCTCGAAGGCGCGGCGCGGCCCGTGGTCAAGGCGACGCCCGCTCCGGCCAAGGGCATCATCGAACAATCCTACGACATATTCGGCCGGGAAAATATCGAATTGACGGAGTGAAAAAATGAATTTTAAAGAGATTCCCTACAAAAGACCCGATTTGGAGGCGGCGCGCGCCACGCTCGAGGACATCGCGCGGCAGATGCGCGACGCGGTTTCCCCCCAGGAGCAGCTGGCCGTCCTCAGAGAATACGAGGCCTATCTTTCCCACCTCACCACGCGGCTGGCGCTCACCCAGCTCAGATATTATCTCGACACATCTGACCAGGCCCGCGCGGCGGACATGGCGTATCTGACCGAGAACGCGCCGAAGCTCGACGCGGTCACAAACGAAATCACCTCGGCGCTCCTCGACGCGCCCGAACGCGCGCCCCTGGCGCGCCGCCTCGGCGATTTCTTCTTCGATCAGGCGGCGGCGCACCGCAAAACCACGACGGAACGCAACGAATCCCTTCAGGTGGGAGAGCAGGTGCTCGTCCAGCGCTACACCGCCCTCGTTTCGCGCGCCACGGTCCACTTTGAGGAAAAGGTGCGCACGCTCACCGAAATGACGCGCTTTTTCGCCGACCCCTCCCGGTCGATCCGGCGCTCCGCGATGCTCACCGCCAACGGCTGGTACGAGGAAAACGCCGCCATCCTGGACGAGATCTTCGACAAACTCGTCAAAAACCGCGCGCAGCAGGCAAAAAATCTGGGCTTCGACAGCTACACCGACCTTCGCTACGCCACGCGCTTCGGCTACGGGCGCGAAGAGATCGACGCGTTTCGCGCGCGCATCCAGAAAACATGGGTGCCCCTCGTTTCCGCCGTCAAGGAGCGGCAAAAAAAGCGCCTCGGCCTCGAGACGCTGCGCCTGTACGATTCCCCCGTCCGGTTCCCGGACGGCAACCCCAAGCTCACGGTCAAGCGCCGCGCGTTCGTCGACGCCACGCAGCGCATGCTCCAGAAGCTCAGCCCCGAGGCGGGCGACTATTTCCGTACTCTGGACGAAAATTCCATGCTCGACCTGTTCGACCGCAAGGGCAAGGCAACCTTCGCGGGCTTCTGCCTGTGGCTGCCCGACTACGGGATGGACTTCATCAGCGGCCGATTTTCGGGCGATCAGACGGACTTCGAGGTCATGACCCACGAATTCGGCCACGCCTACGCCTCCCTGCGCGCGGAGCAGGCGGACGTGCGGTTCGTGAGCCTCGACGCGCCTCAGGAAATCATGGAAACCCATTCGAAATCCATGGAGTTGTTTGCGCTGCCCCACGCGGAAATGTTCTTCGGGGACGATGCGAACCGCTACCGGGTCAAGCAATTGGAGTACATCCCGTTTTTCGTGACCTCCATCTGCCAGGGCGACGAATTCCAGCACGAAATCTACGACCATCCGGAAATGAGCCCCAAAATGCGCAACACGGCCTATGCGCGCATCCAGCGGAAGTACAACCCTTCCCTCGACCTTACCGACCTGCCGTTTGGCTCTTGGGGCTGCCAGTGGCAGAGCGAGCTCGTCCTCTACTCCATGCCCTTTTACTACATCGACTATGCACTGGCGCAGGTTCTCGCCCTGGCCCTCTACCGGGAATCGCTGACGGACTTCGACGCCGCGTGGGCGCGGTATCTGAAATTCATGGACGCGGCGGGCACCCTGCCCCTCCCCGCCCTGGCG
>JAEYRW010000187.1 GCA_023435435.1 Bacillota bacterium
CCTCCTCGACCCTCCTCACCAGCGCCTTGATGCGTGCGCGGGCCTCGGACTGGAGGAAGTCGCGGGTATCGCGGTCGGGTTCTGCGTCGCCCATGATGGAAACGAACTGGCTCACTTTGAGGCCAAGGGCATCCTGCATATCGCGGTCGGAACCACGGGGGGAGACGAGGTAATAGCAGAGCAGGGAATCCTTCTGGCCGATGCGGTGGGCGCGGTCCTCGGCCTGGGAGTGGACGGCGGGGGACCAATCGAGCTCGCCGAAGACCAC
Organism: Bacillota bacterium; assembly: GCA_023435435.1. Taxonomy (GTDB): domain Bacteria; phylum Bacillota; class Clostridia; order Christensenellales; family Aristaeellaceae; genus RUG11247. The sequence continues at coordinate 269 of JAEYRW010000187.1, forward strand.
GCAGGTGGCGCGTTGGAGGTTGAGGCCGCTGGCGGAGCGCAGGGAGAGGCAGATGAGGTCTGTCTCTCCCGCCATGAAGAGCCGGACGGCCTCGTCCTTTTGTTTGTCCGATTCCCGACCGGTGATGAAGCGGGGCTTCAGGGATTTAAGGTCCGACCTGTATGTGTCCATGACCGCGTGATGGTGGGCCATGAGGAGCACCTTTTCGCCGGACTCGACCAATGCCTTGACGAAGGCCGCCACGTAAGGCGCTTTGGCGAGACCCGTCGCCTGGCGCTCGCGCTGGCAGATATCGTCCTCGATAAGCGCCCGGCGGGACGGGTCGTCCGTGGCGCGCAAAAGTTTGAGCTGCGCGGCGACGGGGGCCATGAGCGTCCGGTAGACCTTGTCGTCCCAGTCAATCTCCTGCACCAGTCGGCGCTTGGGGCGCAGCTCCGTGAGCACGTCGCCCTTGAGTCTGCGCAGCATCAGCCCCTCCCGGCGCAGGTGCGCGCCCAGCAGGTCGGGCTTGGCAACCACGTCCGAGCGGTAGGCATAGCACCATTCCCGGGTGAAGGATTCCCAGTCGCCAAGGAAATGGAAGTCGAGGATGTTCACCACGTTCCAGATTTCCCCGCCGTTGTTGTAAATGGGCGTGCCCGAAAGCCCGATGACGTTTTCGCAGGCCTCGGAAATGAGGCTCGCGGCGGAATACTTGCCGGTGCCGTTGCGTCTGAGCTCCTGAATCTCGTCAAAGATGGCGGTCTGGAAGCCGAAGTTGGGCAAAACCTCCTTCCAGCCGCGCAGGATGAGGTAGTGCGCGATGTAAACGTCCGCCTCCGGAAGCGGATAGGGCGACAGCCCCTTGACCACGTGCACCCGGGGCGCGTCCGGCAGGAACCGGGCGATCTCCCGCTGCCAGTTGCGCACAAGATGGGGCGGCACGACGAGGATCGCCGGATATGCCGCCGTGGTGGCCAGGAACGCCAGCGCCTGTACGGTCTTTCCCAGGCCCATTTCGTCCGCGAGCAGGCAGCGCCGGGTACCCAGCAGGAAGCTCAGTCCCTGCTTCTGGAAGGGAAGCAGCGCGCCGGAAAACGTCCCGGCGGGCGGCTCGGCGGTTTCGGGCATCGTCAGCGCGCGTTCCCGGCGCTCGGCGTAGTCACGCGCCCCGGAAAGCGCCCGCTCCCAGCGGTCCCGGTCGCGCTCCGCCACCTCGAGGGGATAGCGCAGCATGAGCCAGTTGAGCTCACCCACGATCCGCCTGTGGGCAGTGAAGCGCGCCTCGCCCCGGCCGTGCCCGTCGCAGCCCGGAAAAAGCCGCTTGGCCAGCTCGGTGACGCAAGGCTCCCCCTTGATGGTCCAGCATTTGGCCCGGCGGTTGTAGGAGAGCACGCCGTACCGGTGTCCGCCGGGGGGTGCGTCGCGCAGATAGGCGGGGTATTCGTTCACGGAAGCGCCACCCCCCATAAGCGGTTGAGCGAAACCAGGCGCACCCGCTTTCCGCCGATTTCGTCGGGCAACGGGACGGCGCGCTGGGTGACGACGATCAAGGCTTCCAGCTCGTCTGAGGCCAGATAGCGGGCGATCTGCCGGGAAAGTTGGTTCCGGTCGGGACGTCCCTTTTTCACCTCGATGCCCACCCCTTCCGCGAGAAAATCGATGCGGCAGCGGGGCGCGAGCCGGTGCTCGTGGGCACAGGAAATCCCCGCGCCGGACAGCGCGGCGGCGATGAGGGAATGGAGGTCGTATTCCCCCGGCTGCGCGGGCGCGCGCACGCCCTCCAGCGCGGAGAGAATCCGCGCCATGCTCAATTCACACATGGAATCATTTTATCACAAACGGGAAAAACGGGCAATGACGGGAAACGCGATTCCCAGGGTTGACGCATGAACCGTGTTCATCCGTCAGCCAAAGGAACGAGGTCCCTGATTTCCGAATTCCCTGCGGGAAATTCACCTCAGCCGGTAAAAATGATTCTACATGGCGGGCTGTGGCCCTCCAAACCCCCCGGGGTTCATACTTTCTTAATTCATGCGTTGGCCGCGGCGCGATTCCGCGGATGCCGCGGCGCGCATGCACGAAAGGTGTGACGCATACCATTCCCCATGGAGGTGTTGTTATGAAAAGGCGCAGGGCGCAGGCCGCGCGGGCGCTCGTTCGGGGCGTGCTCGCCGCGGCGGCAATCACGCTGCTCGGCATGCTGCTTCTCTCGGCGGCGATCATTTTTGTCGGCATGTCGGACGGGCTCATTAAGGTGTTCAACCAGATCCTGAAAATCGCGGCGGTGGCGCTGGGCGCGTACCTCGGCGTGGGCCGCGGCGGCGAACGGGGCCTCATGACCGGGGCGGGCATCGGCGCGGTCTATGCGGTCGTGGGGTACCTGATGTACGCACTCCTGGGCGACAACAGCTTCCGCGTGCCGGAACTCCTGGGCGAACTGCTCATCTCCGTTGCCGCGGGGGCCACCGCCGGCGCGGTTTTTGCAAATCTGAGGCCTTCAAGAAAAAGCACATAAGCCGTCGATTCGCCGTCTTATTGGTCGGGCGGGTTTCAAAAATTACGGATTTGTTATGCGCGCAATAAGCATTGTTTGCTGATTGTTACTGCAATTAGGCAAAAAATATATGTTATTGTTCGAGTTATTGAAATTACCCAGCACTTGATATACAATAATCGCAGTATATGGATGTCATTCGGGGCATTCATGGGGGAGGATGAAATCGTGTCAGCAAGGTTCAAAAGGACGATTGTCGTGCTCGTCGCACTGATGATTCTATCATCAGTGGGCGCGGGCGCAGCGCAAGCCCTTACCGCGACCGTCGTGATGAAGGTTTCCAGAACCGCGCAAGACTCGATCATCAACGAGGGCGAGGATCTCTCCATCGACGTGCAGATCGACGGAATCGCGCCCGCCTCATACCTTTGGTATTTTGACGGCGCCGTCATCCCGGGTGCGGACGGACAGGTGTATACCATCGACGCCGCGACGCCCGCGGACGCGGGCACGTACCGGATGGAGGCCTACGACCAGACCGGCAAGATGCTTCTTTCCATGGACTTTTCCGTGCGCGTGCTTGAAAAGGCGCTTCCCAAGTCCGGGGACAATACGCTGGGCGTCGTGCCCGTATCGCTTCTCATGACGGGGCTTCTGGGCGCCATGGGTGCGGGAATCGCCGTCCGGCGGAAGCGCGGGGCCGCGTAGAGGACATCCGATTGTGACCTGCTCGCAGGCGGGTCACTTTTTTCATGGAGGAAACAATGGCTTTTGAATTCGAGCTTTTGCACGTCTGCCGCCAGACGGGCGCGCGGCGGGGCAGGCTGCACACTCCCCACGGGGTCATCGAGACGCCCGTGTTCATGCCGGTGGGCACCCAGGCCTCGGTCAAGTCCATGGATTCGGACGAGCTGAAGGCCGCCCACGCGGAGATCATTTTGTCAAACACCTACCACCTGCACCTGCGCCCCGGGGAAGACCTGATCCGGGAGGCGGGCGGGCTCCACAGGTTTATGAACTGGGATCGCCCGATCCTCACGGATTCGGGCGGATTTCAGGTGTTTTCGTTGGCGGAGCTTCGCAAGGTCACCGACGAGGGCGTCGAGTTCCGTTCCCACCTCGACGGGAGCAAGCGGTTTCTCTCCCCCGAGGTGGCGGTGGCGATTCAGGAGGCGCTGGGTTCGGACATCATGATGCAGTTTGACGAATGCTCGCCCTATCCCTGCGACCACGCCCGCGCCAGGGACGCGCTTACGCGGACCATCCGCTGGCTGGAGCGGTGCATGAAGGCCAAGACGCGGGACGACCAGGCGCTCTTCGGCATCGTGCAGGGCGCGTTTTACGCCGATCTGCGCATCGAATCCGCCAAGGCGCTGGCGGCGCTCGACCTGCCCGGCTACGGCATCGGCGGGCTGTCCGTGGGCGAGCCCAAGAACATCATGTACGAGATGCTCGAGGCCATCGCGCCCTACATGCCGGAAAACAAGCCGCGCTATCTGATGGGCGTCGGCTCACCCGATTGCCTGGTGGAGGGCGTTCTGCGCGGCGTCGACATGTTTGACTGCGTGCTCGCCACGCGCGTCGCCCGAAACGGCACGGTGTTCACCCGCGACGGGCGGCTCGTGGTCCGAAACGCCAAGTATGCCCGGGATTTTTCACCCATCGAGGCCGATTGCGACTGCTACGCGTGCAAAAACTACACGCGCGGGTACATCCGGCACCTTTTGAAGGCCGGGGAGATTCTGCCTTTGCGCCTCAACAGCATCCACAACATCCGGTTTTTGACCCGGCTCATGGAGGATATGCGCGCGGCCATCGAGCAGGATGCGTTCGGCGACTGGATCGAAGCCTTCTTCGCCCGCCACGGGCGCGACAATTGGTGACAGATTCGTAGTAAAAAATTAACAGTCGCCCCCGGGTTTTGGGGAAGCGGAAAGTTGTTTTTCGACCGCGGGTCGGTTATAATAAGTGAAGTGTATAATCAGAAGAAAAAGGAGCTTTCAGATGACGAATCAGTTTTTCATGGATGAGATGCTCACGGTCGCCTATGCCGAACAGGCCACCCAGGCGCCCGATTCCGCCGACGCAGTGGCGACGACCGCCGCGGACGATACCGTGACGGGAGATACCACCACCACTTCCGGCGGGCTCTCCAGCAGCATCAGCACCATTGCCATAATGGTTGTCATGGTCGCCGTGTTCTACTTCCTTCTCATCCGCCCCCAGCGCAAAAAGGACAAGGCCGTCAAGGACATGCTCTCCGCGCTTAAGGTCGGCGATCGCATCTGCACCATCGGCGGCATCTACGGCACCATCACCGCCATGAAGAACGATACCATCACCCTCGCCATGGGCGGCGATAAGTCCCCCGTGGTCATCGCCCGCTGGGCCATCCGCAGCGTCGAGGACGCGCCGTTGGAAAATGACCAGGAACTGAGCAACTAGGAACGGAGCGGGCCACTGAGGGCTCTGCCCTCAGACTCCCGCCAAAGGGACATTGTCCCTTTGGAATCCCGAACTGGGTATCAATTCTATATTTTGTCCGTCGACGGCCCGGGGGCCTAAAC
>JAEYRW010000067.1 GCA_023435435.1 Bacillota bacterium
TCCGGGCTTGGGCAGGCCCTCGGCTGTTGCCGTCGCGATGCCGGGGATCGCGGCGGGGCGGGTGAATACAGCCGCTTTTTCCAGCTCGATTTCTTTCGTGAACGAGGCGTTGGGACCGGGCGTCAAAAGTGACCACCGGCAGGGAATGCGCGCGCCGCGCACGCCGTCCGCAACCAAAAGTTGAGGTGACGCGGCCCGGGGCCGGTAGCGGAACGGCCTTATTTATGATAAACTGTTTCTATCTAAAGAGGGGTGACGAAATTGAACATCGAGATTGCAAACCGTCTGACGGCGTTGCGCGAGCGGGACGGACTGAGCCGGGAAACGTTGGCAGAGCGGCTGGGCGTCGATTGCGAGGTCGTATCGAAGTGGGAGAGCGCGGAGGCTTCCCCCGATCCGGATCAGCTGATGGCCCTCGCTAAGCTCTATCAGGTGTCGCTGGACGAACTTCTGAAGCCCGATTCGGGCGAGGACGCACCCGAACCGGAGGACGGGAACGAAGAGGAAGGCGAGACGCAGGACGAAGCGCGGCACGGCGGGACGTGGCGGTTTGAAAAACCGGACGGGCGGCTTGACCTTGTAAAGTTCCCCTATCCGGTGGTCGTCACGCTGGCTTACCTTCTGATCGGGTTTCTGTTCAATCTGTGGCATCCGGGCTGGCTGTTGTTCATGACGATTCCGGTGTACTACACCGCCATCAGCCCCAAGGGCGGATTCGACCTGAACCGCGTCCCCTATCCGTTGCTCGTATCCATCCTCTATCTGGTCGCCGGGTTCGCCGTGAACTTCTGGCATCCCGGGTGGCTGGTATTTTTGACGATTCCGCTGTACTACACGCTGGCGGGACGGGTAATCCGCGAAAAGCTGAACCGGGTGCTGGTGGAATTGATGCTGGTGGGCATCATCTACCTGATCGGCACAGCCCTTGGACACTGGTTCCAGCTGTGGCTGCTGATCCCCGCGCTGGCGTTCATCGCCGTCGTGGCCCTGCGGGACCGAAAGCGCTGAAAAATTCCCCATTCGCCGGCAATCCCGCTGACGAATGGGGTTTTTTTGTGAGACGGATGTGCTGTTGTGGCTGCGGAAAGGCGGATCAGCCTCTCGCACCGTCCCGGATGGCGCGCAGGCGCTTCATGGCGTCCGAACCGCCCCGGCCGAAGTGGTCGTGCAGGCGCAGGTATTCGCGGTAGAGTTCGTCGTATATCTTCGCGCTGTCCGGGTCGGGACGGTACGAAACCGCGTCCACGCCGCCCATTTCCCGGGCGGCGTCTTCGATGGTGGCGTAGCCGCCGCCCTTCTCCCCCGCCGCCACCGCGCCGAACATGGCCGCGCCCAGCGCCGGGGCCTGGGTCGAGCGGACAACCTTGATTTCGCGGTTCAGAACGTCCGCGTAGATCCGCATGAGGAAGGGGTTTTTCTTGGCAATGCCGCCGCAGGCCGCCAGCTCTTTCACGGGGACCGTGCTTTGCGCGAACGCGTCCAGAATGGCGCGCGCGCCGAAGGCGGTGGATTCGATGAGCGCGCGGTAAATTTCCTCCGGCTTCGTGGCGAGGGTGAGGCCGAGGATCATGGCCGAAAGATCGGCATCCACCAGCACGGAGCGGTTTCCGTTGAGCCAGTCGAGGGCGAGAAGCCCGCTCTCCCCGGGACGCAGCCGCGCGGCGCGGGCGGTGAGGAATGCGTGCAGGTCGCCGCCCGCTTCCCGGGCGTACTTTTCCGGGACGCAGTTTTCCACGAACCAGTTGAAGCCATCTCCCACGCAGCTCTGGCCCGCCTCGAATCCCACGAGGCCGGGCACCACGCCGTCCGGCACCGCGCCGCAGATGCCGGGCACGGGCCGCGCCGCGTCCGCCAGCATGATGTCGCAGGTGGATGTGCCCAGGATCATCAGCATGCGGCCCGCCGTCACAGCGCCCGCGGCGGGCACGGACACGTGGGCGTCGATGTTCGCCACCGAAACCGCCGTGCCGGGCGGAAGCCCGGTCAACGCCGCGCCCGCGGCGCTGAGCGTACCTGCCCGCGCGCCGGGCGGATGCAGCGCGCCGGGCAGCTTTTCCGCGCAGACGCGTTCCAGCGCGGGATCGAGGGCGCGCAGATAGGCCCGGGACGGGTAACCCTCCGTGGGGCTCCAGAGCGCCTTGTAGCCGGCGATGGAAGCGCTTTTCGCTTCCCGGCCGGTAAGCCGGGAGACGATCCAGTCCCCCGCCTCGACAAAGCGGTCCGCGGCCTTATAAACCTCCGGCGCGCGGCGGAGAACTTCCCAGATTTTGGGCAGCGTCCATTCGGATGAAATCCTGCCGCCGTAGCGCGGAAGGAAGGGCTCGCTTCGTTCCGCCGCCACGCGGGTCATCTCATTGGCCTCCGCCTGGGCGCCGTGGTGCTTCCAGAGCTTCACCCACGCGTGAGGGTTGCGGGCAAATTCCGCCCTCAGGCAGAGGGGCGTGCCCGCCGCGTCCACGGGAATGAGCGTCGAGGCGGTAAAATCGACGCCCACGCCCACCACGTCCCCGGGCCGGACGCCGGAATTTTGGAGTGCCCCGGGTACGACGGTTTTCAGGCATTCCAAATAATCGCCGGGATGCTGCAGCGCCCAGCCGGGCGCGAGCTTTTCGCCCGTGGGAAGCGCGGAATCGAGAACGGCGTGGGGATAGTCCATGGTCGCGGTTCCCATCTCCCGCCCGGTGCCGATTTCGGCCACCAGCGCGCGCGCGGAAAGCGTGCCAAAGTCGACGCCGACGGCGTACTTTGCCATGGAAGGCCTCCTATCGAATGACAGCACTCATTGAAATCAGGACATGACAGAGATAATACGCGGGCAAGAGCAGCTTGTCCGCCGCCTTGTTGCCGCCGAAATCGCTCTCGCCGATCATGGTATCCGAGACGAGGATGGCGGCGATGCCCGCGCTATAGAGAACGCGCTCCCAGACCGGCGCGTCCATGGACAGGGCGAAGTAGAGGCTCAAAATGCTCACGATCATATAGAGAAGCACGGGGATTTTGAGGCCCGCCTCCACCCGCGGCATGAGCCGGACAAACAGATAGACCGCGTAGCCCGCAAGCAGAACCAGTGCAACCGCGAGGGCGGGAAGATTGTACGAAAAGCGCGAAAACGTATACCATGCGAACAGACAGTGCGCCGCGAAAAAGCCCATCACGCCGTAGAGGAACATGTTGTCCCCCGCTTTCTGGTGCGCCAGACACCAATCCGCCACAATGGAGACGAGCAGCCCCGCGATGAGCGGCACCTTTCCGGGCACGCCGCCCGACGCGCCTACCGCCAGCGCGCACAAAAGCGTCGTCAGCGCGCTGAAGAGATACTTCCCCAGCGAACATCTGAGAACGGCGCATAAAACCGCCGCGAACAGCGCGACATATGCCATGGCAAACACCTCCGATGGGGGGACGAGGGAGAACGGCGGGGGCGCTGCCCTCGCGAATCCCATACTGTTTGTTGGAAAATCTAATTTGTCCGTCGGCAACGCGGAGGCCCAACCTTCCCACACGCCGGGCCTGCGTATCAGAAACCCGCGCGGCTGGGGAGAGGACCAAGAGGCAGGCGGGGCGTGACCCGTATCCCCTCGGATTTCCCCCTTATGCAATCTCGGTCGCGCGGGGCTTGGGCCTCCGCGATCCGACGGAAGGGAGTTGTTTTCTCCACCCGATTATGGGGATTCCAAAGGGACTGAGTCCCTTGGGCGGGGGTGCGGGGGCGGCGCCCCCGTCGTCATCCCACCGTCACCAGGTTGAACCCCGCTGCGCGGCCGAGGCGGTTCATGACGGCGAGGCCGATGCCGGACGGGTCGACGGCTTCCGAGAGGATGACGGCCGCGCCGTGGGCGTCGGCCTCGCGCAGGGCCTCGAAGAGCCGGTTCGCGGCCTCCGCCGCGTCGGCGCCGAGGGAGATGGTTTGGCGGTTTCCGTACAGGGGCAGGTGCTCTTCCAGGGCGAGGATGAGCGCGGGCGCGGCGCACGCGTCGTAGCGGACGCGGATGGCGGCGGCGACGGCGGCGGGATCGCCCTCGAAGATGGTCACGGAGCCGTTGGGGGCATAGTGGCGGTACTTCATGCCCGGCGAGCGGGGCTTTTCCCCGTCCCGCAAAGGGCGCATGACGCTTTCATCCACGTCCACGGCACCCGCCACCGCGGCGATCATCTCGGGCGTTACGCCGCCGGGACGCAGGACGCGCGGGACTTCGCCCGTCACGTCCAGAACCGTGGACTCGAGACCCACGTCGCAGGGGCCACCGTCGAGAATCAGGGGAATCCTGCCATCCATGTCCTCGCGCACGTGCCCCGCGGTGGTGGGACTGGGCCTGCCGGAGCGGTTGGCGCTGGGCGCCGCGATGGGCCGCCCGGATTTTTCGATGAGCATGCGCGCCCACTTGTTCGCGGGCATGCGGATGCCCACAGTGTCGAGCCCCGCCGTCACGCAGTCGGGAATCCGCTCAGCGCGCGGAAAGAGCATGGTCAGGGGACCCGGCCAGAACGCGTTCGCCAGCCGAAGCGCCGTTTCAGAGGGTGCGGAAGCGGCCAGAGGCCGCAGCGCGTTGATGTCCGCGATGTGCACGATGAGCGGGTTGTCGCCCGGACGCCCCTTGGCGGCGAAGATCTTCATCACCGCCCGGGGATTGAGCGCGTCCGCGCCGAGTCCGTACACCGTCTCGGTGGGAAAGCCCACCACTTCGCCTTTGCGAATCAAGTCCGCCGCATGCGCGACGGACGCTTCCGAACAGATTTCGACGGCTGTCATTTTTCCGTTCCGGCGGTCATTCCGGCTTCGTAGGCCGCGAGGGCCTCGCAGGTCTTGTCGAGGACGGCCTTCATGGCCTCGTCCATGGGCATGGGGATGTTTGCCCCCGCCGCCGCGTCGTGCCCGCCGCCGCCAAAGAAGGCGGCCAGCTCCGCCACGTTCATGCCGCAGGCCGCGCGCCACGAAATTTTGGTGTTGTCGGACTGTTCCTCAAAGTAAACGCCCACCATCACACCCGCCACCTCATTGAGGTAGTTGGAGATGTTCCCGGCGTCCTCGAGGGTCGCGCCGGTCCTCGCGAGCATTTCATTGTTGACGAAGGAATAGGCAATCTTGCCTTCGCACCGGGTTTTGATCCGCGTGAGGGCCTCGCCCAAGAGCATTGTGCGCGCAAGGGAGCGCGTGCGGAACGCCTTTTTTGTGAGCGAACCGACCTGTGCGCCCGCTTCCACGCATTCGGCGGCGGCGCGAAACGCCCGGGCGTCGGTGCTCTTGTAATTGAAATTTCCGGTGTCCGTGGCAAGGGCCACAAACACATTGGCCGCGATGTCCGGATCGACCTCGACGCCCAGCGCCCGGGTGAAATCGAGGGCCAGTTCGCCGGTGGACGCGCGTGTGCCGTCGACGTAATACGCGTCGCCGAAGCCTTCGTTGGTCTCGTGGTGGTCCATGGACGCCTTGAATTTGCAGCCATCGAAGAGCGCGCGGGCCGCGCCCATTCTGCGCGCCTCGGAGGTATCCACCGCGAAGGCGCATTGGGGCGCGAAGGGCAGCTTGTCCGGAAAGCACACGTTCCGCGCGTCGGGCAGGAAGAGGTAACTCTTCGGCACGCCGTCGGCGAGCACCGCGCAGGCGCGCTTGCCCAGCTTTTCAAAGGCCAGCTTCACCGCGATGGCGCTGCCCACCGCGTCCCCGTCGGGCGCGACGTGGGCGATGACCGCGATGTCGTCCTTGTCGGAAAACCAGCTCGCCAGCTCATTCATCGTCATGCTTTGGTTCCTCTGTTTCCTTCAGAATGCGGTTGATGCGGTCCGCGTACTCGATGTTGGTGTCAAGCTCGAAGCTGACCTCCGGCACGGCGCGCAGTTCCACCGCGTGGCCCAGGGCGCGGCGAATGAAGCCGGACGCGCTCTTGAGGGCCTTCATCATCCCGGGCCGCTTGTCCTCCTCGAGGATGGACACGCGCACCTTGCAGTATTTGAGGTCGCGCGTCACATCGCAACGGGTGATGGACCATGTGCCGCCGATTCTGGGGTCGTTGAGATCCTCCCGGATGATCCGGTCGATCTCTCTGCGCACCTCTTCTGAAATGCGGTCGATTCGATCAAATGCGGGCATAATTCCCTCCTGAAACAAAAGTGGGGGCGCGCGGGGACATACCTCTCCCGCGCCGCCCCCTTTCGGCGATTTACCGGACGATTTCCTCCATCAGGAAGCACTCGATGATGTCGCCTTCCTTGATGTCCGAATACCGCTCCAGACCGATGCCGCACTCGTAGCCCGTGGCGACTTCCTTCGCGTCGTCCTTGAACCGCTTGAGCGAGTCGATCTTGCCCTCGTGGACGACCACGTTGTCGCGGAGCAGGCGCACCTGCGCGTTGCGCGCGATCTTGCCGTCGAGCACGTAGGAACCGGCGATGATGCCGACGCCCGTGATCTTGTAGACCTGGCGCACCTCGGCCCTGCCGAGCACGTTCTCCTTGAACTTGGGCGAAAGCATGCCGTTCATGGCCTGCTGCACGTCCTCGATGGCGTTGTAGATGACCCGGTAGAGCCGGATGTCCACGTTCTCCCGCTCCGCGATGTCCCGGGCGTTGTTGTCCGGCCGGACATTGAAGCCGATGATGATGGCGCCCGACGCCGAGGCCAGCATGACGTCCGTTTCCGTGATCGCGCCGACGCCGCCGTGGATGGAGCGCACGCGCACCTCTTCGTTGGACAGCTTTTCAAGCGACTGCCGGACGGCCTCCACGGAGCCCTGTACGTCCGCCTTGATGATGAGGTTGAGGTCCTTGACCTCGCCCGCCGAAATCTGGTTGAACAGATCGTCGAGGGTGGTCTTGGACGTGTTCTTGATGAGGGCCGCGCGCAGCTTATCCTTGCGCTCCTCGGCCACCTGGCGGGAGAGACGGTCGTCGTCCACCGCCGAGATGATGTCGCCGGCCTCCGGCACATCGCCGAAGCCGATGACCTCCACCGGCATGGACGGGCCGGCGGCCTTCACGTTCTCGCCCTTGTCGTTGGTCATGGCGCGCACGCGGCCGTAGGCGGTGCCCGCGATGATGGTGTCGCCGACGTTCAGCGTTCCGTTCTTGACCAGAACCGTCGCCACCGGGCCGCGGCCCTTGTCCAGGCGCGCCTCGATGATGATGCCGCGCGCCTTGCGGTTGGGGTTGGCGCGGTAATCCTTCAACTCCGCGATGAGCAGGATCGACTCCAGGAGCTGATCCACGCCGTCGCCGGTCTGCGCGGAGACGGGAACCATCATGGTGTCGCCGCCCCATTGCTCGTCGACCAGCTCGTACTCGGTGAGCTGCTGGCGGATGCGGTCGGGGTTTGCGCCGACCTTATCCATCTTGTTGATGGCGACGATGATGTCGACGCCCGCCGCCTTGGCGTGGTTGATGGCCTCGATGGTCTGGGGCATGACGCCGTCGTCCGCCGCCACCACCAGAATGGCGATGTCGGTGGCCTGGGCGCCGCGCATGCGCATGGCGGTGAACGCCTCGTGGCCGGGGGTATCCAGGAAGGTGATCTCCTGGCCGTCCAGCTCCACGGTGTAGGCGCCGATGTGCTGGGTAATGCCGCCCGCCTCGCCGGCGGTGACGCGGGTCTTGCGGATGTAGTCGAGCAGGCTCGTCTTGCCGTGGTCGACGTGGCCCATGATGGTCACGACCGGCGGGCGCGACTCGAGATCGTCGTCCGCGTCCTCCACGTCCTCGTTGGCGAGGGCGTCCTCGGCGGTTTCCGCGATCTTCTTTTCAAACTCGATGCCGTACTCGGAGCAGACCAGGGAGGCGGTGTCGTAATCGAGCTCGTTGTTGATGGTGGCGATGATGCCCAGCATCATGAGCTTTTTGATGATCTCGCCCACCGTCTTTCCGATGCGCTCGGAGAGGTCCTTCACCGTAATCGTATCGGCCGTCATGTAAGCCGTCTCGATCTTGATGGGCTCGATGTTGGTCCGCTTCAGGCTGGACTTCTTCTTCTTCCTGCCCCGGAAGAACTCGTCATCCATGCCGCCCATGGGCCTGTTGTCCCGGCGGCGCTGGTTGGAATTGACCGTGCGCTCGGGATTTTTCGGGCGCTCGTACTGTTTTTTGTTCGGGTCGTAGTTGGAGACCTTCTCCTTCTCCGTGGTGGGCGTGAGCTCCGGCGCCTTGGGCCGTCCGAAGCCCGGCCTGCCCGCGCCGCCGCCGAAGCGTCCGCCGCCCGGCTGGGGCCTTCCGCCCGGCGCGCCCGGTGCGGGGC
>JAEYRW010000113.1 GCA_023435435.1 Bacillota bacterium
TCCGGGATTCTCAAGGGACAATGTCCCTTGAGCGGGGTCCGGGGGCGGGGCCCCCGGCGTCACTCCGCCTCCTCCGCCACCCCCGGCACCAGCCTCCCGGCTTCCTCGACGGCATTTCGCGCCCGCAGGCCGTAGCCGTAGAGCACGACGAGGTGGTTATTGACGTTCGCGCCCTCGGGGGCGGGGGTAATGTCGACAAAGCCGCCGACGCAATCCACGAAAGCGGGGCCTTCGGCGGTCTGAACGAAGCCCTTGACACGGTAGGTATCCTCGACGAAGGCGTGGAGGAAGGCCTCAAGCTTCGCGCGGGGAACGCCGGGACAGACGGCAAGCATCAGCTTGCGCAGGGAGAGGTCGGCGGAAAGAATGCCGTCGCGCTGCGGTACGGTGACGGACTCGAGGAGGCGGCCCATGCCGGGAAAGTCGCCGCGCACCGCGTCGTAGACCGGCACGTCGGGGCATTGGGCGCGAAGGATGGCGCGGGCGGCGGCGGTCTCCCCGGGCGTCGCGCGGTCGAGCTTGTTGAGGATGACGCCGCTCGCGCAGGCGAGCTGTTTTTTGACAATTTTCGCGGTTTCATAGACCTTGGGCAGACGCTGGGCGTCGACGACGCAAATGACATTCCGGAGCGCGTCCGGGCCGATCATCACCCGCGCCGCGCCGGGGTCGACAAGGCCGGTGGTCTCGACGACGATGTTTTCGGCGGCCACGGAGGCGTCCGCCAGCGCCTTTTCAAACTCCGCGGCGCGGCAGGAGCAGAAAATGGAGCCGCCGTCGATGCCGTAGAGCGCGGCGCGCATGTCCTTGAGCAGTTGGATATCCACGTTCTCGCGCCCGAACTCGTTGATGATGAGGGCGAGCCTCCCCGGCGGGAAGCGCCGGACGAAATTCTTGATGAACGTCGTCTTGCCCGCGCCGAGGAAGCCCGTCACGAGATACGCGCGGCTCACAGTTTTTCGCGTATGGCGGCAAAAAGCTCGTCGCGGCTGGGGATGATGGAACGGAACTTGAGCGTGCCGTTGATATAAATGGAGGGCAGGTTCGGGACGCCCATCTTTTTGCAGCGCGCAATGTTCTCCTTCTCGGTATACTTGTACTCAATAACGTCGATTTCGTCGCCGAATTCGCGCTTGGCCTCCATGGCGGCGCCCATCATGTACGTACAGGCCGCGCAGGTTTCGGAGTCCAGGGTGAACACCTCCATGAACGGCTTTTCGAGGTGCGCGTAGTCGGGCAGCACCACCTCGACGGAGTCGTCCGCGGCCACGTAGTTTTCGAGGATCTTCCGCACATCCGCCTCCTGGAGCACCGCCTGGGTGACCGCGATGGCGTTTTCCACGGGCACGTCGTAAGGCATGTCGCAGCCGGGGGCGATGATGAGGTTTTTGCGATTCTTCACGGCGTCGTAAAGGTCGATGACGCACTTCATGTTGTCCTGCTGGCTGCCGTGGAGCATGACGGAGGTCAGCGGGATGTTGCCGCCGATGGTGACGTCGTACTTGTCGCAGATGTCCTTGGCCGCCGCGAGATTCACGTTCTCGTCCACGGAGATGGAATCGGGACCGGTCTTGCACATGACCTCGATGTTGCGCGTGGCGTCGCCGCAAACGAAGAAGGACGAGAACGCCTTCCGTTCGCGGATGAAATCAAAAATGGACGAAAAGGGCCCGGACATGAAGCGCGCAAAGTGCGAAGCCGAAATCTGGCTGATGAGCGGGTCGACCACCGCCACCACATCCATGCCCGCGCCGATGTACATGGCGGCGACGCGCCGGGCGACCTCGGTGGTGAAGGCCAGAAGCTCGTCGACATAGTCCTCGTCGTCGAACATGTCCATAAAGATGTCGTTGCCCCTGAGGTGGGACGCCAGGGTGAACGGGCCGCAGATGAGACCGTAAAGCGCGGTCGTTTCTCCCACCGCCTCCTTCATCCGCTTCATGACGTCCAGAATCATCGGGAAGCGCCCGCTCCTGGACGTGGGGATGGTGCATTCGCAGGGCACCACAGCCTCGTCCTCCAGAGGATGCGAGGCCACGGAGGGCGGCGCGTTCTTCGCCCACCGAAGATCGCAGCCCAGGCACTCCGCCTCGATCTGCAAATCGAACACAATGGGTTGGCCGAAAGGCTTGTACAGGCGGTTCACCGCCAGAAGCGATTCAAAGAGCTTGTCGGGGTCGGTGAGCACCTCCGTGGCGTCGTGCCCCACCAGCTTCCCGGCGTGCACGCCCGCGAAGGGCACCCAGGGGGTTACTTCCGTTTCTTCATGCCGCAGCGTGGCAAACAGTATTTCTTTCGGATTCATCCCAATCACCTCGCCACCAGTTTAGCAAAGATTTGACGAAATAAAAGGGAGCATCTTGCGGTATTCTCGAAAAATCGCGCCGTCTCTTGCGGGAAGCGCGCTTTGGGACTATACTGTCGCGGGAGGCGAGAAGATGGACATCAAGAAGAAGTATGAGGCGGCGCTTTCGCGCATCGAAAACGTTCACATCAAATCCTTTCCCGGGCAGGCGGGGCCGGTTTTCCTCATCTCCACGGCGTATCCGGGCGTGTGGATGGAGCACGTCTACGACGCGGTCATGTACGCGAATCTCAATCCGGCGGGCGGCGAGGTGGCGCGCAACCAGACGCTCCTTTTTCTGCGCAACCAAAAGCCCGGCGGACGCATGCCGTTCAACGTCATCGATTCGTCGGTGGCGGCGGGACGGTACGGATCGGCCGTCGGCTACAGCCAGATTCAGGAATGCGTTTCGTTCGGGGCGCTTTGCCTCGAGGCGTTCCGAATCCTGAATGACAGGGAGTATCTCAAGGAAGCCTACAAGGGACTGAAGGCGTGGGATTCTTGGCTGGAAAAGAACCGGATGTCGCTGGACAAGGGGCTCATTGAGCTTTTCTGCCTGTACGACACGGGACACGACAACTCCGCGCGGCTTTCCGACATTCCGAACAAGTGCCCCGACGTGGACGGTATTCTGCCGGTAGATTCGGACGCGGTGCCGATGCTCGCGCCGGATATGAACGCGGTGTTCTACGGCGACCGGATGGCGCTTGCCGAAATGGCGGAGGAACTGGGCCGCGTCCACGAGGCGCGGGAATGGCGCGAAAGGGCGGCGGACGTCAAGAAACGGATGTTTGCGCTTCTGTACGATCCGGACGACCTGTTCTTCTACGACGCGGACAGGCAGGGCAAAAAGCGGAAATTCCTGTCCATCGCCATCTCCAACGTGTTTCAGGAGCGCGTGCTCGACAAAAAAGAGGCGGACGCCGTCTACGCCCGCCACATGAAGAACCCCGAAGAATTCTGGACGCCCTATCCCTTCCCCTCCATGGCGATTTCCGACCCCGAAAGCAAAAAGGACCGGGACGGCAACAGCTGGGGCTACTATTCCCAGGCGCTGACGGCGCTCCGGTGCGCGCGCTGGATGGACTTTTACGGCTACGCCGCGGATTACGACGCGCTGCTTTCCCGCTGGGTGGAGGCCATCACCCGCAGCGAAATGAACTTCTCGCAGGAGCTTGACCCGATCACGGGCGAAATGTCGAAAAGCTCCGAATGGTACTCGAGCGCACTGCTTCTGTACGTATACGCCTGTCGCAGACTGGGATACGTAAAGTGACGATCCTCTCCATCCGGGAAAATCCCGCGGCGCGGACGCGGATCGCCGATTACATAAAGGAAAAGTGGGCGAATCCCGCCTCCGCGCGAATGTACGACGACTGTTTCGCGCACGCGGGGGGAAAACTGCCCCAATGGTACGCCCTTGCGGACGGGACGCGGATCGCGGGCTGCGCCGGGCTCATCGCCAACGATTTCATCAGCAGGCAGGATCTGTGGCCGTGGCTGTGCGCGCTGTATGTCGAGCCGGACATGCGCGGGCGGGGGCTGGGACGCCTCCTCATCGAGCGGGCCCGGGCAGACGCGCGGGCGGCGGGGTTTCCCCATGTTTATCTGTGTACGGATCACATCGGGTACTATGAGAAGTACGGATTTACCTACATCGGGCAGGGCTATCACCCCTGGGGCGAGGAATCGCGGATCTACGAGGGCTGATTTTTCCAAAGGCCGTGGCTGCGGGCGAGCTCCGCTTTGAATCCGCCGTCTGCGGAAAGGGCGTCCAGGAACTGCTCCACGTCGCCGAGCCGTCCCTCGATGAGGTTGACCCCCGCCGCGCGGGTGGGCATGCCGGGCATGGCCTTCAAAGAATAATGAAACGAATGGATCACGGCGTCGATTGCCAGCATTTTTTGCCGGGCGGTGGACGCTTTTTTCCAGTCCGCCTCGTACTTTTCGAACGCGGGCACCGCGCCGCCGGGGTTGAGCTGCTTTTTGCGGAAGCTCTCCCGCATTGCGCCCTCGGGCATGGAAAAGCCGCAGGCGGGGCACGCGCGCCCCTCCCCCGCGACGGTCATCTCCGGACCGCGCCCCGCCGCCGCCTCACAGCGGGGACAGCGGAACGCGCCGTTCAGGAAATCAAATATGTACAGAATATCCGCGCAGCGCGCGTAAAGCGCCCAGCCCGCCTCGTCCAGCAGCCCTTCGTCGGGGAGACCGGCCGCGTCCGCTTCGTACAGTCTTTTCAGAAGCGTCTTTTCGAGCCGCCCGCTCCAGAGTATTTCCCCCTCGTCCGTCACGCGCATGCCTGCCTCCCGTTTTTGCCCATTATAAGGGTAGGCGCGGCGCGCGTCAAGGCGGGGGTCAGCGCCAGATGCCCTCCTCCAGATATCGGTCGGCCCGCGCGTGTGCGCGTTCAACGATCGGTTCGTCAAACCCCAAAATTTTCAGAAGCCTGATGGCGTTGCGCGACTGCGCGGGGTCATCCTTCAACCTGTAGTCAAACAGCATACCGCTGTCCGTCGCCGTCTCCTCGAAGTGGAACATGCGGTATTTGCCTTCCAGCAGCCTGCAAAGCTCGACGTCGTGGGTGGCGGCGACGCAAAGCGCGCCCCGGTCTGCGAGCGCGTCCAGAAGCGCGCTGGACGCGGCGATGCGCTCCACCGTGTTGGTGCCGCGCAACACCTCGTCGATTGTGCAAAACACGTGCCACGGCCCGGCCGCCGCGTCAAGAATGCGTTTGAGGGATTTTGTTTCCACGACATAATAACTTTCGCCCGCGGGAAGATTGTCCGAAAGCGCCATGGAGGAATAGATCCGGAACGCGCTGGCACGGAAATGCTCCGCCGGACAGACGCAGAGACTCTGCGCCATGAGGACGCACAACGCGGCGGCCTTGAGGTATGTGGATTTTCCCGAGGCGTTGGAACCCGTGATGAGCATGGGTTTTTCAGTCGAGAGATCGTTGGGGACCGGCCTGTCCATGAGCGGATGAACTAATCCGCACGCGTTCAGATAGGGGGATATGGCCCCAAACTCGATTTGTGGCGAACAGCCGGATTTCAGGCCCGCGCCATAAGAAGCAACGGCAATGGCGGCGTCGATTTTGCCGAGATGCTCATGGATTGCGAACACATCCTCGTAACAGATGCCGAGCTTGTTTTTTAAAAACTCGTAGGCGATAAGATCGAGAAGAAGGACCGTCGTGACCGAATCGCCGAACGGGTCATAGCCAATCCGGGAAACTCCTCCCGTGCGGATCACGGCGCGCAGGCGGCGCAAGCTGAGGTAGGCAGGGGCCAACAGCGCGTCCATCCGCGCGTCCTTCAACTTGCGCACGCGGTTCAGCGCGAACACCATGTCCACCGTGTAGTTCACCGTATCGAAGTCGCGCTGCGTGCGCCTGACCCGGAATTCGTGCACGGTGGAATTGACAAGGAAGGCGCATAGCAGCAAAGTCACCCCCACCCGCGGCAAAAGCGCGGCCAGGACGATTCCCGCAGGCACGCACAGAAGAAGCAGCAGATAGATGGCGAGCCAGCCCCGTCCGTGAACGGAAGGATGGAACGCCTCGCAGATGTCCGCGCGCCGGGTGCATCCCAGCCGCGCGAGGATCATTTGCAGCTTGAGCCGCAGGTCGGCATCCTCTCCCATCAACGCAATGAGGGATTCCCGGCCGCGGTACTCCCCTTCCTCGACGGCGGGCGCGCGAAGCATGTGGTAAAGATACTGCTCCCCGGATGTGGTCAAACCGGGGTTGATCCTCTTGAACACACCGTCGAGACCCAGGTCGTTCCACGTGATGTCGTCGACCCAAAACGCATCCCGCCCCGCCCGTTTCCGGTAATCAGAATAGGCCCGAATGTATTCCATGTCGCCGTGGAAGTAATCCGGATCAGGGGGGATTCCATAGCGCCGCGCGAGCATCCTTTTCAATTTTCGCCTGTTCACGCGGTCACCGAATGAAGGTCATCCAGCCGAACAATCTCAACGGAAACATCAGTCGTCCCTCCGATAAATCTCAAATTTGCGCTTCCCGATCTTCTGCCGTTCAAGGCGGGCAAAGCCGTCCTCCCCGCATTTCTGACTCTTGTCCATCACCGCGCAGACGATGCCGCCGGGGCGCAGCCTTTCCCCCATGGCGGAAAGAAACGCCCCCGCGTCGCCGGTTGTCCAGGCCTTCATGCTGCCGTAGGGAAAATCGGTGAGGATGACGTCAGCCCGGAAGCCGTCCGCGGAAAGATGAAAGGCATCGGCGGCAAACGCCTCCGCGGCAACGCCTTTCTCCGGCAGGAGGCGCGCGAGATTCTGCGCGCTCCGGGCCGCCTCCGCGTAGGAGGGACGCTCAAAGCGCTCCCCCATCCCGGCAAGCTCCCGGGCGCGGGCTTCGAGGCCCGCGGGGACGAGCAGGGCGAGGTTTCTTTGCGCCAGAAGAACGGCGGACGGGTCGGCATCCGTGCCCCGGACGCGCGCGAGGGAGGCCGCGCTGGTAAACGCCGCCACCGCGAGCAGCGAACCCGCGCCGCAGAGGGGATCGTAAAGAACGACATTTTCCCGGCGGCCGAGCAAATCAAGACAGCGGCCCATCAGTTCCTCGGCAACGCGCGCGGGGAAGTTGGTCATGCCCGGCGCGTGATACAATGCGCGGCCCGGCGCGAAGTCCTCGTAGGAGGGGCGGTTCGCGTACATGTAATTCATTGCGATACGTTGTAGAGGGAGTAGAAGTAGCCCTTCCGCCCCATCAGGTCGTCGAAGCTGCCGGTCTCGGCGATGGCGCCGTTGTGCATGACCACGATGGCATCGTAGCGCGCCATGAGCCTTCCGTCCAGCTTGTGGGTAACGATGATGCGCGTGAGCCCGTCGATTTCGAGGATGGCGCTGGTCACCGATTCGGCGGTTTGGTTGTCGAGGGCGGCTGTGGCCTCGTCCATGAGCAAAATTGGCGTCTCGCGCACCAGGCAGCGCGCGATGGACACCCTCTGCTTCTCGCCGCCGGAGAGATTCTGTCCGCCCTCGCCGCAGGCGTAATCCGCGCCCTTCTGTCCGATGAGCGCCGAAAGCCCCGCCCGCCGGACAGCCGCGTCCACCTTCTCCGCGGGGAATTCCTTGAAGAGGGTGATGTTGTGCAGGATGCTCTCGTCAAAGAGGAAAACGCTCTGCTGGATGACGGATTCGACGTCGAACAGGCTGTCGAGGTCGGCGCTCTTCATCTCCACGCCGTCAATGGTGAGGGAACCCTCGTAGTTTGGATAATAGCCCAAAAGGAGCTTGAGCATGGTGGACTTGCCGGAGCCGGACGCGCCCACGATGGCGTAGCTCTTGCCCTTTTCAAACGCCACGGACACACCGTTCAGGGCGTTCAGACCCGGTTCGTACCCGAAGCTCACATCCCGGAACCGGATGGCGTCGGAAAAGCCCGGAACGATGCTCCTTTCGCCGGGGTTCGCGCTGTTTTCGATGACGTCCTCCAGCTTATCAATGAGCTTCCCGGCGGCGGTAAAGTTGCTCTTGAGCGGCACGATGCGCTGGATGGGCGCAAGGATGTAGTTGGAAAGCTGCACGAAGGCGAGCACCGCGCCGATGGTCATGACGTCCCTCATGACGAAGAACGCGCCCAGAACGAAGATCACCACCAGCACAAGGGTCGCGGCGAATGTCGAGACCACGTTCAGGGTATCGTTGGTCTCCCGGCGGCGGCGCTTGGTGTCCTCGAGGTCGAGGTTCTTTTTCATAAAGAGGTCCATCACCTCGCGCTCGGCCTTGAAGGACTTGATGACCACGAAGCCGTTGAGCAGATCCTTGACCTGGTCGACGAAGCCCTCGTTGCGGTCGGATGTCTCCCGCTCGCGCCGGGTGAGGCGGCTGCCGTAGCGCATGGTGAGGACGGCGGGCACCAGCGTCACCACAATCACGGAGCCCGTCATGATGGGATTCAAAAACAGCATCGCGCCCACGGCGGCCGCGAACTGGATGATCTGGAAAATCAGCTCGACCCCGCCGCCGAGATAGTTTGTCTCGATGGAGGAAAGGTCGTTTGAAAACGCGGAAATGAGCCTGCCGGACGAGGCCGCGCCGAAATCCCCGATGGATTTGGACAGGACGCGCTCGAACACGTGCTGCTTGTACTGGGTGAGCGCCCTTTTCATGAAGCGGTTCTTGAACGTCTTTTGAATGAGGCTGAACGCCAGAAACAAAACGACGGCGGAGAGCGTGAGGAAAAGGCCGTTGCGCATGCCGCCCCAGTTCCGCCCCTCCATCGCCTCGATGAGCGTCTTCATGATGAACGCCACCGAGATATTGAGGGCGCTTGCGAGCACCAGTGAAAACACCGTCATGGCGAAATTCAGGTGGTTCCCCCGGGTGAACTGGCGCCTGCATTCGGATTTCATCGGCACGCCCCCTTCCATGACCAGATTATAGCATCCCAACACCCAATGTGCCAGCGTTCGCAACCTTTTGTAGAGGCCCGGGGAGGCAAGGCGGGCCGCCGCACGGAATCGACCCCGCGGCATACGATACAGCATGATCCGGCGCCATTGCGCGATGCATGCGCGGCGCAAGAAGGAGATGCGTATGCGCGTGAGGCCCATCGTATGCAAATTCGGAGGCACTTCCCTGGCCGACGCGCGGCGCTTTGCGCGCGTGGCGGAGATCGTCCGCCGGGACGGGCGCAGGCGTTACGTCGTGGCCTCCGCGCCGGGCAAGCGGTTTGACGAGGACGTCAAGGTAACCGACCGGCTCATCGCCGCCTACGCCGCGGAGGGCGCGGAGCGCCTCGACGCCCTGGAGGGCGCGCGGGACGTGTTTCGCGCCATCGCGGACGGGCTCGCGCTGCGCTCCTATGAAACCGAGCTCGCCACCCTCGACGAAGCGGCCGCCACCAGCCGGGACATGTCCGCGAGCCGGGGCGAGTGGCTGTGCGCCAAGGCGCTGGCCGATTACCTGGGTCTGCCCTTCGTGGACGCGGCAGAGCTGTTCCTGTTCGAGGACGGGATTTTAAACGTCGAAAAGAGTTACGCGCGCATCCGCGCGCTGCCCGCCGGCGGCGCGGTGATCCCGGGCTTCTACGGCGCGGACCGGTCCGGGCGCGTGGTAACGTTCCCCCGGGGCGGTTCGGACATCACCGGCGCGCACATCGCAGCGGCGCTCAACGCGGCGCTCTATGAAAACTGGACGGACGTGGACGGCTTCCGCGCGGCCGATCCCCGGCTCGTGCCGGACGCGGCCGCCATCCCCTTTCTGAGCTATCAGCAGGCGCGCGTCTTTTCCCGGCTGGGTGCGGGGGTCTTGCACCACGACTGCGTCGCGCCCGTCGAGCGGGCGAACGTGCCCATATCCGTCAAAAACACGTTCCGCCCGGACGCGCCGGGCACGCGCATTTCCCGCGGCGCGCGCTGGGACGGGCCGTTTCTCGCCGCCTCGCCCCGGGCGGCGGGCACATGCCGGCTGACCCTCGTGAGCGCGGGGGAACTGACGGCGGGGGCTCTGGCGGGGATTCTGCCCGCGGGTTCCACGGTCTCGGCGAGGAGCGGCAGCGTCTCAATCACCTGCCCGGAGGCACACGTCGCGAACGCCGCGCGGGCAATTTACGCCCTTTCGCTGAAATCATCCTCCAATCCGTGATTATTTTGTCGTAAAATTTGCCTTCTCCGCCCCCGTCACGGGCGCGGGGACTGGTTTTTTTTGTGCCCGTATGATAAAATAAACGGGTATGTACGCGTGGAGGCATCCGTTTTGGAAAGATATGAAAAGCTGACGAATCTTTTGTCCGGCAAAAACGCCGAGGCCGCCATCGTCCTCCGGCCGGAGAACATGCGCTGGCTGTCGGGCTATACGGGCGAGGGCTGTCTTTTTGTCTGCGCAAAGGCGCGGGTCATCGTCACAGATTTCCGCTATACCGAAATGGCGGAGCGGCAGGCGCCCGGCTGGCGCGTCGAGATGACCACCGCCCGGCGGACGGGCCCCGCGGCGTGCGCGGAGCTGATGGAAGAATTCGCGCTGTCCGCGGCCGTCACGGAGACGGATTACGTGACCCACGATTCCTTCGTGGCGCTTGAAAAGGCGCTTGCGGGAAAAACGCTTTCGAGCATGACCGGCGTCGTGGAGAAGCTGCGCGAAATCAAGGACGAAAAGGAGCTTTCCGCCATCCGGGAATCCGCGCGCATCGCCTGCAAGGCGTTCGAGAATCTGCTTCAATGGGTCAAGGTCGGAATGACCGAGAAGGAAATCCAGATCGGCCTCGACTACGAAATGCTGAAGCTCGGCTCCGAGAAAAACGCGTTTGACACCATCGCGTGCGCGGGCGTAAACGGTTCGCTGCCCCACGCGGTGCCCTCGGGCCACAGGGTGCGGACGGGCGAACTTCTGACGCTCGATTTCGGCGCGACCACGGACGGATATCTTTCCGACATGACGCGCACGATAGGATTCGGCAAGATCGAGGGCGAGCTGAAAAAGATTTATCAGGCGGTGCTCGACGCGCAGTTGATGTGCCTTGACGCCATCGCGCCCGGCAGGGTTTGCGGCGACATCGACAAAATCGCCAGAGATTTTCTGGATTCCAAGTATCCCGGCCGATTCGGCCACGGGCTGGGCCACGGCGTGGGTCTTTTCATCCACGAAAATCCGCGGTTCTCCAAGGGCTCCGAGACGGTGCTCGAACCGGGACACGTATTGACCGTCGAACCGGGGCTCTATCTTCCGGGGCTGGGCGGCTGCCGCATCGAGGACATGGTTTTGATCACGCAGGACGGCTTTGTCGATCCCATCGACGCGCCGAAGCGGTTGATTGAGCTATAGAGGAACATTTAGGAGGGTTACCCATGATTAACGCGAGCGATTTTAGAAACGGCGTCACGATCGAAATGGACAACGGCATTTGGACCGTCGTGTCCTTTTTGCACGTCAAGCCCGGCAAGGGCGCGGCGTTCGTGCGCACCAAACTCAAGAACATCGTGACAGGAGCGGTCATCGAGCGCACCTTCAACCCCACGGACAAGATGGCGCGCGCGCACATCGAAACCAAGGAGATGCAGTATCTTTACTCCGCGGACGATATGTACTACTTCATGGACACGGAGACGTTCGAGCAGCTCGCGCTCACGCATGAGCAGGTCGAAGAAACCATAAAGTTCGTCAAGGAGAATACGAACGTCACCGTCCGCTTCTTCAAGGGCGCGCCCTTCTCCGTCGAGGCGCCGAACTTCGTGGAACTGCGGGTGGTTTCCACCGAGCCGGGCTTCAAGGGTGATACCGCCACCAACACCACCAAGCCTGCGACCCTGGAAACCGGGCTGACCATTCAGGTGCCCCTGTTCATCAACGAGGATGACCTCTTGAAGATTGACACCCGCGAGGGCGGCGAGTATCTTGGCCGCGCGTAAATCCCGACAATGGACATAAGAGGGCTAGTAGTCCGCGAAGTCTAAGGACCAATGATAGGGCGCAGAGATTTTTTCGTTTGGCGCGGAGCCGAAGCGCAGACGTAGCAGCGCTACGTCAAGCGGAGCGCGACATAGCCAGACGAAAAAAGATCCAGCCATATCGCGGGAATTAGGCTTCGCGGACTACTAGGAATCGCCCTTTTATGTTTATAATAGATAAGACGGGCGGCGCTCCGCAGCCCGAGAGCCGCGTTCGCCAAGGGCGAGGGCGGTCGAATAAGGAGGTGCTTTTATGGAATCGATTCGCAAAAAGGCCGGGTATCTGGAGGGTCTCGTCTCGGCGATGAAGCTGGATGAGAGCGACCCCAAGGATCAGCTCCTGGGCGGCATCGTCTCGCTGTTGAGCGAGCTTTCGGACCGCACGGAAGCGCTGGACGACATGCTTGGCGAGTTGAACGATTACGTCGAAAGCATCGACGACGATCTGAGCGAGCTCGAGGGCATGCACGACGACGAGGACGGCGCGGATTTCGACGAGGCATTCGACGATTTCGAGGAGGAGGAGCCGCTCAGGCTCATCAAAAACAACTCGGATGCCGCGCCGAAGATGGTGCGCATGCCCGTTCTGTGCCCCCAGTGCGGAAAGGTGTTTCTGGCGTCGGGCGCCATCGACGGCGCGAAGTACGCCTGTCCGAACTGTAAAAAGGACGTAAAGCCCCAACGGCTCACCGACAAGAACACCCCCGTCGCCGACCCGCTGGAGGAGTAAAATGCTGAAAATCCCTTACGACGCGCTGATTGAGACACTCGCGCGCGGTCTTTTCCGCGCGGGCATCCGGGACGAGAGGCGGTTCCGGCTCGCGGAGGTGTTCGCGGGCAATTCCGCAGAGGGCGTTTATTCCCACGGCGTAAACCGCTACATGCGGTTTTTGGCCGAGATTGAAAACGGAACCGTGGACATCTCCGCGAAGACCGAAACCGTCTCTGCCTTCGGCGGCATCGAGGTGCGCGACGCCCACTTCGGCATCGGCCCCATCAACGCCGAGGACGCCATGGCGCGCGCGGTCGCGCTGTCGAAGACCCACGGCATCGCCTGTGTGGCGGTGCGGAACACAAACCACTGGCTGCGCCCCGGCCGCTACGGCTGGCAGGCCGCCGACGCGGGCGTCATCGGCATTCTGTGGTCCAACACCATCAACAACATGCCGGCGTGGGGCGCCGTCGACCCGAAGCTCGGCAACAACCCCATCGTCATGGCCATTCCCCGCGAAAAGGGCAGCGTGGTCATCGACCTGGCGATGACGCAGTTCGCGTTCGGGAAGCTGGAAATCGCGAAACTGAGCCGTGAACAGCTTCCCATGCCCGGCGGATTCGACGAAGGCGGGAACCTCACCACCGACCCGGAGGCCATTCAGAAATCCAAAAGGCCGCTGCCCATCGGGTACTGGAAGGGCTCCGCGCTCTCCCTGGCTCTGGACATGATCGCCGCTGCGACGGCCCTGGGACGCACGACGGCCATGGTGGCGGCGGATTCGTCCACCGAGCACGGCATTACGCAGATGTTCATCGCCATCAACTTCCGCGCGGCGGTGGACCCTGCGCGCGCCGACGAGATTCTTGACACGGCCATCGACAGCCTGCTGCGCTCGACGCCCGTCGATCCGGATTTCCCCGTGCGCTATCCCGGGCAGAACACGAAAGCGATCCGCGAACGGAACCTGCGCGAGGGCGTGCCCATCCACGAGGAAACATGGGCGCGGATCACAGAATACGTCGAAGGGAGCGATTGATCCATGACTGTCCTCTGGGCAGCCGCGGGCACGGGCTTTACATTTCTCATGACCACGCTCGGCGCGGCTATGGTGTTCTTTTTCCGCAAGGAAATCAATCACAGCGTGCAGCGCATTTTTTTGGGCTTCGCGGCGGGCGTGATGATCGCGGCCTCCGTCTGGAGCCTTCTGATTCCCGCCATCGAGGAAGCGGGCGACATGGGCTGGATTCCGGCGTCAGGCGGCTTCATTCTGGGCATCGCGTTTCTGATGCTCATGGACGCGCTGCTCCCCCACCTCCACATGGGCGCGGAAAAGGCGGAAGGCCTGAGCTCGTCCTGGCGGCGCACCACGCTCCTGGTGTTGGCGGTGACGCTCCATAACATCCCCGAAGGCATGGCGGTGGGCCTTTCGTTTGCGCTGGCCGCGCAGCAGGGCGGAGACCCGGCGGCCATTTCCGGCGCGCTGGCATTGGCGCTGGGCATCGGCATCCAGAACTTCCCCGAGGGTGCGGCGGTGGCGCTGCCCCTGCGGCAGGAGGGCCTGTCCGCGAGGAGGGCTTTCGTGCGGGGGAGCCTGTCCGGCATTGTGGAGCCGATTTTCGGCATCCTCGTGGTGCTGGTGGCCGGGTCGATCCGGCCCCTCATGCCGTGGCTTCTGTCGTTCGCCGCGGGCGCGATGATGTACGTGGTGGTCGAGGAGCTCATCCCGGAGGCGCATCTGGGCGAGCATTCCAACACGGGGACGTTGGGCGTCATGGCGGGATTTCTCATCATGATGATCCTGGACGTAGCGCTGGGTTAGGATTATCCGATTGCGGGGCGAAAGCCCCGTTTTTTTGTTTTAGAGGTTACAAGCCGGTGTATACTGATCTCGTAGGACATTTGCATACGACGGGAGGAATCGTTATGTCACTTTATGAAATTACAGTCAATACGCGCGATGGCGGACAAAAGAGCCTCGCAGATTATAAAGATCAGGTGCTTCTGATTGTGAACACGGCCACCGAATGCGGCTTCACGCCGCAATACGCAGGCCTTCAGGACCTCTATGAAAAATTCCGCGCCCGCGGATTCCGAATTCTCGATTTTCCGTGCAACCAATTCGCCGGGCAGGCGCCCGGCACGGCCGAGGAAATCCACGCGTTCTGCACGGGCCGGTTTGGCATCACATTCGAGCAGTTTGCGAAGATCGACGTCAACGGCGCCAAGGAATCCCCGCTCTTCGCATGGCTCAAAGCACAGAAGACGGGCGTGCTGGGGGGCGCGATCAAGTGGAATTTCACGAAATTCCTGGTCGACCGGCACGGGAACGTCGTCGCGCGGTTCGCGCCCACCACCGCGCCCGAGACCATCGAAAAACAAATCGAAGCCCTCCTGCAGGCGTGAAGGACCGGCAATCCGGGAATCATTGAACCATGTGGCATGCACGTTTTGAAGGCTGGTATTACAAGCAGCACGGCGCGGACGGCACCGTCGCGCTCATCGCGGCGCGCCATGCCGACCCGTCCGGCGCGGCGTCCGCCTCCCTGCAGATCATCTCGGACGCGGGCGCGTGGCGCTCCTTTTTTCCCGCTTCCGCAATTCAGATGGACGGACCCCGCATCCGTTTGGCGGGCAATTCCTTCTCGGAACGCGGCATCTCCCTCGACGTGCGGGCGGACGGCCTGCGCGCCGGGGGTTTTCTGTCCTTCGGGCCCACCGTCCCGCCCAGGGGCGACATCATGGGTCCCTTCCGGTTCGCGCCGGGCATGGAATGCCGGCACGCCGTGGCGAGCATGCGGCACAATGTGGACGGGGTGATTGAAGTCAACGGGAAGCGGTACACGTTTCAAAACGGCGCGGGATACATCGAGGGCGACCGGGGCGTCTCCTTTCCCCGCCGCTACGTCTGGACGCACGCCGACTGGGCGGAAAACAGCCTCATGCTCTCCGTGGCGGACGTGCCCTTCCACGGATTTTCCTTCGTCGGCTGCGTGGGCTTTGTGTACCGAGACGGCCGCGAGACGCGAATCGCCACCTACCGGGGGGCGCGGGTGCTCGAGGCCGGAAACGATTTCCTGCTCGTCCGGCAGGGAAAGCTGACCCTCCTGGCTGAGGCGGACGCACAAAAATCGCGCGGACTTCTCGCGCCTTGGATGGGCGGCATGACGCGCACGATTCACGAAAGCGCCTCCTGCCCGGTGCGCTACCGCTTAACGGCCGGACAGGAGACGCTCTTCGATTTCGTATGCGAACAGGCCAGCTTCGAGGGCAACTGGTAGAATGGCCCGCGCGGTGCTTTCCCGGGTCTTCGGGGGCTTCACTCGACGGTGATTTTCTTGCCCAACTCCACCCATCCGGCGCTGCCCGCGCCGTCGTCGATGACGACGACCATATCCCATGTGCCCGCGTGGAGGGCGGACTGGTCAAAATAGGCTGTAAAGCCCGAAGCGTCGAGATTCAGGTCAGGCAGGGACGATGCGTAATAGGCGGTGACGTCGGGGCGGGCGGATGTGGAGGTGGGACAGTAGACCACGTCTTCTCCGCACTTGAGGGCGATGTGCTTCTCGCCCTGCAGGGCATCCCGGGTGGGAATAAACGCCCAGCCCTGCACGATGCCGAACTGGCGGGAGACGTCGCAGCTGTCGATGTTCGCGCGGATGAGCCCCATGTGCTCGGGCAGCGGCGCGTCGCCGGATTCGTAGTCGACAAGCTTGTCCTCCTGTCCCAGCACGCCTTTCTCCAACTGACTGGAATAACGCTCGACATGCTCCATGATGATAATGTCAGGCCGTTCGCCCTGTATCACATAGTCGAGCACATCGCCGGTCCAGATGAAGGTGACCTTGGAGAAGCTGTCCGCGAGCATGGGATAGAGCATGCGGCAGAAGGAATCCCGGAATATCACCGCGGAGGGCAGTTCCGGATGATCGGGGTTGACGAGCTGGATAATCTGCCGCTCAGGGTCGTCGTTGACCTCGGGGTACTTGGTCTTTCGCAGGACGAGATTCGAACCGTTGACGGTGAAGGTCACCTCTGTATCCTTGAGGGCGTCCTCCTGGCCGATGAACCCCGCCATGTCGCCCTCCTGCCAGTCGGGATTTTCCGTCACCGTGCAGTCGTCACGGGTGACGATCCTCACGTTGGGGTAGTCCTCGGCGACGCGCTCGATGAGCTGGGTATAGCCCGCGAACGCGCCGTACTCGTTCCAGTGGGTGTCGGTCTTGAAAAACACCGTGTGGTTGGCCTTCTCATCGATAACCGCCTGGCGGGTATCGATGACCGGCACGTCCGTCCGCGCGGTGAGCGCGGCCAGCAGTCCGTCGAAGCGGGACTGACCGGTGTAGCCCTGCAGGCTCTCGGGCAGGTACTCGGGATACACCGTGTGCTTGTCCGGGCAAATCATGAGGTAGTAGGCGATGCCCTGGGCTTCGAGGTAGTCCTTTACCCCCTGCTGGGTTTCGCAGATGCCGGCGAGTTCCTCGTCGGTAAAGTGAATCTCGCGCTTCATGTCCTCCAGCGAGCCGTCATTGGTGTAGAACAGCCAGCCGTCCTGACCGATGGCGACATTGTTGATGATTTCCGCGCCGGTGGAGGCGTTCAGCCGGTTATAGAGGGAAGTCATCGCGCCGCGGAAGGCGAAGTGGTCGTTGAACCAATCCTCGATGCCCGAGGGATCAAACGAGCCGGGCCACGCGGCGAGGGTACGGTTTTCCCCCGCGTCGTCGTTCGCGCCGGGGAACAGAAGACCGTAGATCGGGAACGCGCAAATCAGCAGGAACAGCGCGACCGTGATGAAATTCAGAAAATTCTTCATGTCCGCGCCCTCCTAAAACCGGAAGTAGATGAACGGGTTGTAGGTGCCGCCCGCAAGGGTGAGCGCGGAGAGCACCAAAAGCGCCAGCGCCGCAGCCGTCCCCAGCGCCTGGGTGAAGGCGTTGGCGCGCGGCTTCGGCCACTTGACGCAGAAGACCAGCCCCACCAGCAGAAGAATTCCCGCGCGCGCGTCCAGAATGGACAGCGCGTCCGCGCCGACGCCGAATTTCAGCGTGAACATGGCGTTCAGATAACCGAGCGCGGTGCTCAGGCTGTCCGCCCGGAACAGCACCCAGCCCACGAGCACCACCAGGAGCGCGTAAATCGTTCCAATGGCGCGGGGCAGCCCATCAAGCGCCTTTTTCACGAATGGAATGCGCTCGAAGCAGAGAAACAGTCCGTGCCAGAGGCCCCAGACCACGAAACTCCACTTGGCGCCGTGCCAGAGCCCGCAGAGGGCGAAAACAATCACCAGGTTGAGAAGCGTGCGGACGCTCCCCTTGCGGCTGCCGCCCATGGGGATGTAGAGGTAGTCCCGGAACCACGTGGAAAGGGAAATGTGCCAGCGCCGCCAGAACTCGCGGATGGAGCGGGAGACATAGGGATGATCGAAGTTTTCAAGGAAGTGAAAGCCCAACATTTTGCCCATGCCGATGGCCATGTCGGAGTAGCCCGAGAAGTCGAAGTAAATCTGAACGGCGTAGGCGATGGCGCCCAGCCACGCGGCATCGAAGGAGATGCCCCACGGCGCGGCGAACGCGGCGTCGGCGATCTTGGCGGCGGCGTTGGCGATGAGCGCCTTCTTGGCCAGACCCACGCAGAACCTGCGCACGCCCGCGGCGGCCTCGTCCATGGACACGCCGATTTTGCCCAGACCCGTCTCGATGTCCACGTAGCGCACGATAGGCCCGGCGATGAGCTGGGGAAACATCACCACGTAGGTGGCAAAGCGCAGCGGGTTCTTCTGGATGGCCACGTTCCCGCGCCGGACGTCGATGACATAGGACATGATCTGAAAGGTATAAAACGAGATGCCGATGGGCAGCGCGATATCCGCCAGCGGGAGGTTCGCCCTGAACGCCCAGTTGGCGGTGGAAATGAGCATGTCGAGGTACTTGAACGCGCCCAGAAGCCCCAGGTTAAAGACGATGGAGAGGACAAACAACGTTTTTTTCTCCCGCACGCGCAGCCCCAGAAGGTAATTGACGACAATGGAAGCGAGCATGACGAGGACGTAGAGCGGCTCGCCCCACGCGTAGAACAGCAGGCTGAACGCAAACAGCGCCCCGTTGCGCACGTCGGGCTTTTTCGTGAGCCCCGCGAGCCAGCAGATCAGAAGCGCCGCGGGAAAGAAGGCGAACAGGAAGATCGGGGAAGCAAAAACCATGTTCATTCTCCTCGTCGTATGTACTACTCCCTGACAAACACCGGGATCACGTCAATGGTCGCCCGGGCGCTCACGCAGCCGCCGCCCGCGTGGAGCGCGCCGGTGGAAAGCTCGCGCCAGGGGCCGGGCGCCGGAAGGTAGACCCTGCGGGAGGTGACGGCAGGCTCCATCACGGGGGCGACGAGGTATTGATCGCCGAACATGTACTGATCCTCAACGTTCCACGCCTCCCGGTCCTCGGGAAAGTCGTAGAACAGCGGGCGCATGACGGGCGTGCCGTCCGTGTGGGCTTTTTCCATCTGTTCCCGGATGTAGGGCCGCAGCGCTTCGCGCATCTCGACGTACTTTTTGAGGATGGGATAATTTTCCTCTCCGTAACTCCACAGCTCGTTGGGTCCGCCGGACCCCAGCTGGCCGCCGCCGGGAACGCCGGGGGTAAGGGGCGGCGTGTGGGGTTCCCGGTCGCCATGCAGACGCATCACCGGGCAGTAGGTCGCCCAGGCGAACCAGCGCAGAAACACCTCCCGGAACGCCGGGTCGGACGGGTTTCCGCCGTGGAAGCCGCCGATGTCCGTCGTCCACCAGGGGATGCCCGCGAGCGCCATGTTGAGCCCCGCGCAGAACTGGTTTTTCATGGATTGAAACGAGGAATGGATGTCCCCCGACCACACGAGCGCGCCGTAGCGCTGGCTCCCCGCCCACGCGCAGCGCAGGAGGTTCAGAACGTTGCCCTGCCCCGCCGCCGTCATGCCGTCGTAAAAGCCCTTCGCAAAAAGCTGCGGATAGATGTTGCCGATTTTGAGATTGGGGCCCATGTGATAGCGGTAGAGGTCGAAATCGTAATAGGAATACTCCGGCTCCGCCTCATCCAGCCAGAACACGCGCACGCCCCTGTCGTAGTAATTCTTTTTCACCTTTTCCCATACGTAGGCGCGGGCCTCTGGATTGGTGGCGTCGAAATGGTTGACGTTTCCCTGAAACGTCATGACGGTGGGAACGCCCCGGTCGACGGAAATGAGGAGGCCGCGCGCCTCCATCTCCCGGTAATTTTCGCTGGTCGCGGAGACCGTGGGCCACACGGAGACCATGAGCTTCATGCCCATATCGTCGAGTTCCCGGATCATCGCGTCGGGATCGGGCCAGAATTTCGGGTCGAATTTCCAGTCGCCCTGATCCGTCCAGTGAAAAAAATCCACGACAATCACCGAAACGGGAATCCCGCGCCTGTGATATTCGCGGGCCACCTCCAGAAGCTCCTCCTGGGTCTGGTAGCGCAGCTTGCACTGCCAGAACCCCATGGCGAATTCGGGCATCATGGGCGCCGTACCGGTAACCTTCGCGTACTGCCTTTCGATCTGCGCCGGGGTATCGCCCGCCGTAATCCAATAGTCCAAAATGTCCGTGGTCTGGGCGCTCCACACGGTGATGTTTTTCGAAAAGCTGACGCTTCCCACGCCGGGGTTGTGCCAGAAAAAGCCGTAGCCCTTGTCGGAAATCATGAATGGCACCGATGCCTGGGAGTTGCGCTGGGCGAGCTCAAGGGTCGTTCCCTTGAGGTTCAGAAACGGCTGCTGGTATTGGCCCATGCCGTACACGCGCTCGGACGGGTCCGATTCAAAGCGCATGGCAAGGGCGTAGTCGCCGCCCAGAATGGGTTTCATTTCGCGGGCGTCGATGCAGAGGGCGGACGCGAATTCCTTCGTGACGTTCTTGCGGTTGCGCACATACTCCTCGAGCAGCAGCTCGCCCCGGTCATTATAAAAGGTAATTTTTCCCGCCGCCGTCACCCGGGCCTCGATGCGCCCGTTTTTGACCAGCGCGCGGTCTTCGTGCACGTCGATGCGCCCGCTTTCCCCGGCGGGCAGAAGCGCCCAGTCGCGCAGGGGCATCTCGGCCGCCCGCGTGGCGCGCACGCGCAGCGCGTTCTCCCCCCAGGGCTCGATCCAGACTTTCTCCCAGCCCATGGAAAGAACAAGCCTGTTTCCCTCGATCCGCATCATTTCGCTCTTTTCCCCTTTTTGCGAATTCCCGCCGTGCGACAAAGCCGACGGCAAAGGCCATGCCGCCGGGCATTCGAAATCCCGGGGCTTTCGCCCCGGGAGCGGTTCAATTTTGGCTCAGGTCGGTGACCGTTACCGGGGTGATGATCTCGCCGTCGTTGACGGTGAAGGACTGAAGATCGCCGAACTTGTAGTACCTGTATTCGTCCTTGGTGCCGTTCTTGTAAACGAGCACAAGCCCCAGGGAATAATTGCCGGGATCGTACTTGGAAACGTCAATGTAGGCGCGCCAGTCACACACGGAAGGGTTCTTGCACACCGCATCCACATGGTCGACGCCGGAAATTCCATCGCCGTTGTTGGCAAAGTAGGCCGCAAAATTGCCCGTCGTCATCTGGGTGACCACGAGGTAGGTGCCGCAGGTCTCTCCGTCGAAGTAATCAAGGTTCGCGTATCCCCAGCCGGTCAGCTCCATGACGTGATAGTCGTTGAGTGCGGAGACGTAGCAGCTCGAGATGCCGATTTCACCGTCGGTAGAGGCGTCGGGCAGCTTGGCGTCCTTGTAGATGCCGGAAATCATCGAATCCGGGATGACTGTCGGAGTGGGCGTGGGCATCACGGTGGGCGTGGGCGACGGCGAGGGGGTCGGCTCGACGGTTGGTTCGGCGGTGACCGTGACCGCGTCGGTGGGCTCAAGGGTCGCCTCAGCCGTCGCGGGAGGCGGCGTGGGCGGCTCCCCGGTCCCCGTGGCAACGTAGGGCCGTCCTTCCAGATTCTTCCCGCGGGAGAGCAGGAACACGGCCACCAACACGAGGATGATGACGATCAAAAGGCAGATGAAGAACCGGAGCACAGCCGGGCCCCGGCTGTGGTCGTGACTCGACCGTTTCACATTTCTCTACCTCCATAAGTAAATTGCACGCGCGCCCGTGCCGGTGGACGCGCCGGTTGACGGCCCGGAAATGGGCGGTAAAACCTATTACATCATATTACATGTATCGAACAAAAGTGTCAATCCCCCGGGCCAAATCGTCAATGTATTTTCATCTCGGTTGACACGCGGCGCATAAGCGGGTAAAATATTCATATCAAATGAGATTGAGGAGAATCATCGTGGGAAAATCCAATTTTGCCGTGTTCGTGGATCTCGAAAACGCGGGCGCGAAGGAATCCATACTGCGGTATATCATAGAGAAGGTCAAGATCCGGGGCGACATATTGCTGGGGAAGGTCTACGGATACGAGGACCGGTACTCGGATCTCAAACAGGTCCTTCTTTCGAACACATTCAACGTGGTGCCGTCGCTGCGCTACGGCAAGAACCAGAAAAACAACCTCGACATCCAGCTCGTCATCGACGCCCTCGAGGTGGCGTACGTCAACCCCCTCATCGACAGCTTCTGCATCGTTTCCGGCGACAGCGACTATCAGCCCCTGGTGGGAAAGCTCAAGAGCATGGGGAAATTCGTTCTGGGCATCTCACGTTCCGAGGTCGCCAGCGGCATCTTCATCAACGCCTGCAACGAGTTCGTGTTCCTCGAGTCCATGGCCGCCAAGCAGCCGCCCAAGACCAAATCCAAGGACGAGCGCGTGGCGGACGGGGACATGACGGAGCTGGTGAGCACGGTGGAAACGATCCTCCAGGATCAGGACGGCGAAAAAATCTACGCAAGCGAGCTCAAGGACACGCTGACCCGTCTCAAGCCCGATTTTGACGAGCGCACCTACGGCTGCGCGACGTTCGGAAAGCTCATGGCGCAGCTGGCGGCCAAGTCGAACCGGCTGAAGGTCTGGACGGAGGATTCCTCCCTCATGCTCGCGCTCACCAATCCCGACAACGACGCCCAGACCCTCGACAAGAACAACTGGATCCCCGCCTTCAAGGCGGCGCTCGAGCGGTTCAAGAGCGACGGCTTCGACCGCGTGAATCCGTCGATCCTCAAGGCGACCATTCAGTCGGATTATCCCGACTTCGACGAGCGCGCCATCGGGTTCAAGCGGTTCTCGGACATGATGAAGCGACTCGAAAAGGACGGCCTTCTGGTGGTGGAAATGGACGAGGCGCGCACAATGCTTCTTAAAATATGTTGAAAATGCGGACAAAAATAGGACATATGGGTGAATACGCTTGCGTTCGGACGAATGCGTCGGTATAATAATGCTGATTGAGTATCTGCATTCGGCTTACTTGACGTACGTTCGATAGCTTCGAGAGGCGGTCACCACATGGCAAACAATGGGAACGGCAGTGGCGTCGATTATTACGCGCTGCGCCGGAAGCATCAGGAATATAAAAAGAACGCGGGACGCGAGCAGGAAGACGACGGGGCGACCCCGCTGCCTCCCCCGCCGGAAGACGCACCCTTTGTGCGCCCGGCCGCTCCGGCCGAAAGCATCCGTGAGAAAAGCTTCCCCGCGGAAGACGCGCCCGAGGACACGCACGTCGCCTTTGCCGCGGACGAGCAAGAATACCCGGACGACGACGAGACGGACGATTCCGGTTCCAACCCGTTCCATTCGTTTATCCTGACGTTCAACAAGCTTCGGGATCGGTTTGCGGCGCGCCGCGGCACGCCGGACGACGAAGGGCTTGACGACGCCGACGACGATTACGGCGACGAGGAGCCGCACGAGGAAAAGCGCGCGCCGTTCCGCTTTTTGAAGCGGCATGCGCAGGAGGCGGACGAGTCGGAGGAACCCTTCGGGGACGGGCGCTTCGACGAAGATGCCGAGGAACCCGTAGAAGACGCGATGCCCGCGGCGGACGTGCCCGCGAAGGAAAAGGAAGCGGCAGCAT
Source organism: Bacillota bacterium (assembly GCA_023435435.1). Classification (GTDB taxonomy): domain Bacteria; phylum Bacillota; class Clostridia; order Christensenellales; family Aristaeellaceae; genus RUG11247. The sequence continues at coordinate 23,466 of JAEYRW010000113.1, forward strand.
CGGTGGCGCCGGTGGCTTTGGATGTCCCCGAGGAGGAAAGCCTTCCGGAGGCCGAGGAAATTCCCGTTCCCCGGATCATGGACGAGGACGAATACGAAGGGCCCAACGCGGAAGACGAAGAAGACGAGGCGCCGCGCGAAAGCGGCTTCAGGCGGTTTCTGAGCCTTTTCGTCGTGCGGGAGGACCGGATCGACGAGCCTGACGACGAGGATGAATCCCATTTCGACGAACCGGAAATTGACGTTGTCGTCGAGGAACAAGAATATGATGACAGCCTGTTCACGAGACCCCGGGAACATGGCGCGAGCGAGGAGGAACAAGATCCGATGGGCGAGCAGGAAAACAATCAGGACAACTTGACCGATCTCATGGCCGACGGCCTTGACGACGGCACACTATCCCGCCGCGAGCGTCGGCTGCTTCGGGAGCGTCAGGAGGCGCTGAAGCAGGCGGCGGAACCTGAAGCGACGAAGGCGACCATCGACGAGCCCACCCGCGAATATAAGCCCGTCTCCCGCCCGCAGGCCTTGGGTACCCCCGAGCCGGACCCCGAGCCCGTCGCCTCTCTGTTTGAGAAGAACGATCCGCCGCGCAAGGCCGCAAGGCGCGACGAGGCGGACGAGGATGCCGAGGCGCCCAAATCCCGCAAGCGCGCACGCCGCGACGACGACTTCGACGATTACGACGAAGAGGAGCCCAAATCCCGCAAGCGCGGACGCCATGACGACGACTTCGACGATTATGACGACGAGTCCAAATCCCGCAAGCGTGGACGCCGCGACGACGACTTCGACGATTATGACGACGAGGAGCCCAAATCCCGCAAGCGCGGACGCCGCGACGACGACTTCGACGATTATGACGACGAGCCCAAGCCCCGCAAGCGCGGACGCCGTGACGACGATTACGACGATTACGACGACGAGCCCCGCCGCGGCCGCCGGTATGACGAAGACGACGATTACGATGACGACGACTACGCGCCCTCGTTCGGGCACTATGTGCTGGGCTTTTTCAAGGTGCTCATTGCGGTCGTGCTCGTGCTCGCCGTGGCGCTGTTTGGACTGTACTTCGCCGATCAGGCCGTGCCCGGCGGCGTAGGCGCCTATGGCTGGCTGCAGGAAAAGCTGCCCGTCATCAATAAGATTCTGCCGGCCGGCGAGGATGACACGGACGCCGAAGGCACAGGCGACACGCTCGACCTCAACACCACCTCGCCCGACGAATCCGCGTCGCCCGACGCGACGGACGCGAGCACAGTGGGGTAAAAATACGGGCGTGGAACCGCGCAAGGGACGATCATTTTGGTCGTCCCTTCTTCTCTTGAAAGACGCATATGAAAGTGAGCCGCTTCCTTATGGCGATGATGAAGCGCGGAATCCTCTTCCTGGCTGCCCTTCTTTTCGCGCTGGCGCTGCCCGCGCGGAGCGAAGAGTCCATGCCCACCGTCGAGCCCGACGCGACGGTCGTCCCCTGGACCCGAACCGTCAACGAAGCGGACGTCGTGGAGGGCGCGCGATCCGACGACGCGAAGTTGGGCGTCCGGACGACGGTCATCGACGAGGACGGTGAAAAGGTCGAAACCTACCGGCGCGCGGCACCCATTTCATTTGGATCGCCGGATGATTTCACGTCCCTCCCGGGAATCACGACGTTCCGGGGCAGCAACTACCGCGACCGGGCCTCCTGGGGCACCATCGGCGCGGAACCCGCACAGATGACCTACAAGTGGGCAAAGTCCATCGGCGGCCTGGACGACTGGTCGGGCGTGGGCTGGACGGGCCAATGCGCCATCGTCCGCTGGCCCGACGAAACGAAGGAGGTCATGAATCTCTATCCGGAAAAGAAGGCGAAGCAGGATCTCGTCGAGGTCATTTACGCCACCCTCGACGGGCACATCTATTTTTTCGATCTGGACGACGGCAGCGCCACGCGCGACCCCATTGATGTGGGCGCGCCCATCAAAGGCAGCCTGTCCGTTGATCCGCGCGGCTATCCCCTTCTCTATTGCGGCCAGGGCATCCCGGAGGTGCACGGAAAATCCGTCCCCATCGGAACCCGGATTTTCAGCCTCATCGACGGCTCGGTGCTCTTCTTCCTCGACGGCCGCGACAAGGACGCGCTGCGCCACTGGTACGCCTTCGACGCCTCGCCCCTGATCGACGGGGTCACAGACACAATGCTCCAGCCGGGGGAAAACGGCATCTTCTACACCGTAAAGCTGAACACGCAATACGATCCCGCGGCCGGAACGGTCTCGGTGGATCCCAAGGTTGTAAAATACGTCTATACGTCGAATGTCTCCACGCGTCCGGGCACGGAAAATTCCGTGGCGGTCTACAACCATTACGCCTATTTTGCGGACAATTCCGGGCTGATCCAATGCGTGGACGTCAACGCGATGACTCTTTTATGGGCGTTCGACGCGCTCGACGACACGGATTCCACCATCGTCCTCGAGCCGGAAGGCGGCGGGGTCGTGGCGCTCTACACCGCCAACGAGCTCGACCTGCGCGGCGCGGCCGGCGACTGCGTCATCCGCAAAATCGACGCCCTTACCGGCAGACAGCTCTGGGCCGCCACCGAGAAGGTGGTTCAGAAGGACGACGCCAACGGCGGCGCTTTCGCGACCCCCGCGCTGGGCACGGGAAGCCTTGAAAAGTATCTGTACATACAGGTGGCGCGCACCCAAGACGGCGGGGCGCTTCTGTGCATCGACAAGGAAACGGGCACGGTCGCCTGGCGGCGTCCGCTCAAGAGCTACGGCTGGTCCTCCCCCGTGTGCGTCTACGCGGACACCGGGCGGGGGTATGTGGTTGTGGCGAGCGCGTCCGGACAGATGCGGCTCGTCGATGGGCTGACGGGCGAGGTCGTCTGCGACATCGACATGAAGGCAAACGTTGAAGGCTCGCCCGCCGTCTATGGGAACACGCTCGTCGTGGGCACGCGTGGCGAGAAGATTATCGCGGTTTCGTTTGAATGAGATGGAGGAAATGCCGATGAAATATGTAATGGCGCTCGATCAGGGCACGACCAGCTCCCGGGCGGTGATCTTCGACCAGACGGGAAGGACGGTGGCCGCGCAGGGCATCGAGTTTGCGCAGATTTACCCCAAGCCCGGCTGGGTGGAGCACGATCCCAGGGCAATCCTCGAAAGCCAGGTCGCGGCCGCGCGTCTGGCGGTGGAGCTGTCGGGCATCGACGTGAAGCGCATCGAGGCGGTGGGAATCACGAACCAGCGCGAGACGACCCTTCTATGGGATCGCAAAACCGGCGAGACGCTCTTCAACGCCATCGTGTGGCAGTGCCGGCGTACCGCGCCCATTGTCGAGCGGTTGAAGCGCGACGGGCTGGGCAGCATAATCACGAACCGCACGGGGCTCATCCCGGACGCGTACTTTTCAGGAACCAAGCTGGAATGGCTGCTGGAAAACGTGGCGGGCGCGCGGGCGCGCGCCGAAAGGGGCGAGCTGTGCTTCGGCACCGTCGACAGCTATCTCACCTACATGCTCACCAAGGAAAAGCGGCACGTGACGGACATGACCAACGCCTCCCGCACCATGCTTTTCAACATCTTCGAAAAGAAGTGGGACCCGGAGCTGCTTAAGATGATGGACGTTCCCGCGTCCCTTCTGCCCGAGGTCGTGGATTCCTCCGGCATCGTCGGCACCCTCGACAAATCCATTCTCGGGCACGAGATTCCCGTGGCGGCGCTGGCGGGCGACCAGCACGCCGCCCTCTTCGGCCAGGGCTGCTTCACCCCCGGCATGTGCAAAAACACGTACGGCACGGGCTGCTTCGTGCTCATGAACACCGGCAAAACCCCCGTGCGTTCCCCCGGCCGGCTCCTCACCACCGTCGGCTGGTGCCTCGACGGGAAGGTCACCTACGCCCTCGAGGGCAGCGTGTTCGTGGCGGGCGCGGTGGTCAAGTGGCTGCGCGACGAGATGCAGCTGATCAAGACCGCCGGCGAAACCGCCGAGCTCGCCGCCTCCGTGCCCGACAACGCGGGCGTCTACTTCGTTCCGGCCTTTACGGGCCTTGGCGCGCCCACCTGGGACATGTACGCCCGGGGGCTCATCGTGGGCCTCACCCGCGGCGCGGGCCGCGCCCACGTCGTCCGCGCGGCGCTCGAGGCCATCGCCTATCAGTCCGCGGACGTCATCGGTGCCATGCAGCGCGACAGCGGCATCTCCATGCCCCTTCTGCGCGTGGACGGCGGGGCCAGCGCCAACGACTTTCTCATGCAGTTCCAGTCCGACATCCTCGGCGCGGAGGTCATCCGCCCCTCCGTCATCGAGTCCACCGCCCTGGGGGCCGCCATGCTCGCGGGACGCGCCGTCGGCCTCTGGTCGGACGCCGATATGGCTAAAATTCAAACCGTCAGCCGCGCCTTTACCCCCCATATGGACGGTGCCCAGCGCGAACGCCTGCTCCGCGACTGGAAACGCGCCGTGGCAAGGGCCGAGGGCTGGGCCGAGGAATAACGGAAGAACGCCGGGAAACGGAAGAACGGGGGGGGGGGGGGGGGGGGGGGG
>JAEYRW010000124.1 GCA_023435435.1 Bacillota bacterium
TTGGGCCCCCGCGCCGCCGACGGACAAACATAGTTTTCCACCCAGTCCTGGATGCCAAAGGGACAATGTCCCTTTGAGGTTGGCTTGCCTTTGACAAGCCAAGTCGCTTTACGACCGCGCTGCTTGCGTCTTGATTCAAGCAGCGCGCCGCTGGGGCCTGAGGCGGAGCCCCGGCGTTCCCTCCCGCGCCTACCGGATCGCCTTGCGGAATTGCTCGCAGTAGTACTGCACGAGCTCGAACTTGGCATCGGGGGCGATGCGGTGGTCGGGGCAGGGGATATAGCCGCCGAGGTCGACGAGTTTTTTGAGGCGTTCGATTTCGGCGTCCACGGCGGCCCTGTCGTGGGCGAAGACGCGCTTGTCCATGCCGCCGACGCCGAAGATGGCTTTGCCGTACTGCGCGCGCCAGGGTTCGATGCTGGCGTGCCAGGTGCCGACCTCAATGGGGAACATGGTATTGACGCCGTTCTCAAGCCACACGGGAACGAGTTTGTCGATCTTGCCGTCGCAGTCGACGGAGACGCGGTCGATGCCGTGGATTTTTAGCATTTCGGTAATTTTCTTATAATGGGGGCCGACATATTCATTGAAGACATCCGGATGAACCAGCGGGCCGGAATTGAAGCAGATGTCCTCCCAGAAGTGCGCGTACTCAAACTTGATGCCCGAGGCGGCGATGCGCTCGGCCACCTTGAAAACAAGGCTGCCCACCGTGTCGACGATTTCGACGTACAGATCCTCGTCGTCGGCGTAGAGATAGGAGAGGCCTTCCACGCCCATCATATTGCGGATGTTGCCGTAGAGGCTCCCGCAGTGGAGCGCCAGCGGCAGCTCGCGCGCGCCGTCATGGGCCAGCGCCCGGTCGATGCTTTCCTGGTTCACGCGGTCTTCCGAATAGACGAAGCGGTGCTTGTAGAGCTCCTCCCACGCCTCGCGGCCCGTCATGGAGGTACCGATCTCGGCGGGAATGGACACGATGCCGGGCTTCACCATGACCAGAAGGCCCTCGCCGTCCCGCTTGATGATCGAGCCGTCCTTCTTTTTCTCGATGATCTCTTCCTCGAAACGGGGATACATGAAGTTCCTGCCGCCAAAGACGGCGTTCCAGTTAAAGTCGAAGCCGAGCTTGTTCATGATGGAAAAGTCGGCTTCCGAATTGTCGCCATACCGCTTGTATCCTTCGCACTCCTCGGGGGTAATGTAGCCCTCGGCCAGCCACTTGTCCAGCGTCTCAACCCAGTAGCCAAACGCCACCACCGGCATCGCGTCGTACTTTTCGTAATGAAGAATCGCGCGTACTCGTTCCCTGTGGGTCATCACTTCAACACTCCCTGCAATTTGCTCCTACATGTTGTAGCATGCTCGGGCTATTATATCAACATATAGTATCAGGAAAGTCAACACTTATTACGAATTTATTGCTACCGTATTTCCGACATATATATTTAACATGACGATTCAAAGGAAAACTGCCACAAGTGTCGTATTTTAACAATTATACGCGATCGATACGTCGATCCGACCACGCTATATGGCGAAGGAGATACGTACATGATACGATCGAAGCGATACACAAGGCTCATCTCGACTTTCGTTGCCGCCCTGCTGCTCCTCGGCGTGTTCCCGGCGGTTTCTCTTGCGGAGGATTTTTCCGCGGTGGTAACGGCCAAGAGCATGAACGTGTACGCCACATCGTCCCTTACGGGGACGACGGTTGCGCTTCCCAAGGGCACGGTGGTGGTTGTCAACGAGGTGTCGGACGGCGTCGCTCAGATCACCTACAAAGACAAGACCATCTATTGCGACTATGACAACCTCACGGCCGTGGAGGACATCGCTTACGCGGCGTATGTCAATACCACGGGCGCGCGTGCCTATGCAAAGACAGACACCTCGTCGAAATCCGTCGCCGTTGAGAAGGGGACGGTGGTCAACCTGCTTGCCGTGTCCGGCAACTGGGCGCTCATCGAGAAAAACGGCTACGGCGCGTTCATGTACAAGGGCTACCTGACCCTTGCCGAGGACACGGCGACGCCCGAACCGACCGCGACGCCCACGGCTATCGCAACCGCCACCGCAACGCCCGCGTTTTCGGAGGTGGCGGCCATCGTGACCAGCGACACGCTCACCGTCTATAAATCCGCGAGCACCTCGGGCGAGGTGATGGGCACGCTCAAGTACGGGACGGAGGTCACAGCCCTCGTCTGGAACGACACATGGGCCTATATCACCAAGGACGGCTACTACGGCTACTGCAAGCGCGCCGGTCTCACGGCCGCAAGCGCCATCGGGACGGTGGAGCCTACCGCGACGCCGACCCCCACGGCGACGCCCGCGCCCACCGCGACGGTCAATCCCGACGACTATATCCCGGCCGTCGTCACGGCCGATTCCGTGACGGTGTACGCTTCCGCGAGCACCTCGTCGACGGTCCTCGGAAAGCTCAAACAGGGAACCGAGGTCAATGTGGTTGATTATACCAGCAAGTGGGCCTATATTGAAAAGAACGGCTATTTCGGCTATTGCGCCACCTCCGCGCTTGAAAAAGTGAGCGCCGCGGCGACTGCGACGCCGACGCCCGCGCCCACGGTATCGAGCGCCGACAAATATCGCGCCAAGTACCCGGACATTCAGTTTACAGCCACCGTCATCATGGATAGTACCACCGCTTACCCGGACCCGGACGATCTGAGCGTCAAATACGCGCTTACGCTGGGAACCGAGGTCAATGTCTACGCGTACAACTCTAACTGGGCCTACGTGGGAATCGGCGACGCGCGCGTCTTCGTGGAGATCAAATATCTGAGCAGCGCAAATTATTCGGCGCTTTCCTCCGGTTCGAGCGGCTCGGACGTTCTGAAGCTGCAGGCCGCGCTTGAAACGCTGGGCTATTTCGACGGAACGCCTGGCGGAAGTTACTCGACGCTCACCGCCGCGGCGGTCAAGCGCTTCCAGGCGGCCTTGGGCAACACGCAGACGGGCACGGCGGATACGACGCTTCTGCGCATCCTCTATGGCGGCTATGCCCCTGAATGCGACATGATCGCCGCCGGGATCACTTCCGGCAGCACGGGCGCCAACGTCGAGCGGCTCCAGACGCGGCTATATTACCTGGGTTACCTCTCCAAGACCTCGAGCATCGACGGCGATTACGGGACGGTGACCAGCTCGGCGGTGAAGCTGTTCCAAGCGCAGGCAAGCCTGACCGCCGACGGGACCGCGGACGCCAAGACGCTGCGCGCCCTTTACAAGAACGGCGCCGCGACGCTGCCCTCGGGCACCAACGCCGCCGACTACACGAGCTCGAGTTCCGGCAGCAGCGGCAGTTCCTCCAGCGGCGTTACCACAATGCCCAAGGCGCTGGCTTCCACCACGTCGAGCATCGGGAGCAACGCCTCGAACAGCGAGAAGATTGAATACGTGATCTACGTCGCGCAGGAACAGCTCGGCAAGCCCTACATATACGGTACCGCCGGCCCCAATTCCTATGACTGTTCGGGCCTGACGACCTACGCGTTCAAGAAGGTGAACATTTCCCTCGGCCGTTCCGCGTACGCCCAGGGTTACCAGTCCGCCTCCGGCACGAAGATCGAGTCCATTTCCAGCCTGAAGCGCGGCGACATCGTTTGCTTCGATACCATTTCCGACTCGGACCTCGTCGACCACGTCGGCATCTATCTGGGCGACGGCTACTTCATTCACGCCTCGTCCGGTACCAGCAACGGCAAGCAGGTCTGCGTCTCGAGCCTCTCGTCCGGTTACTACAACCGCGTGTTCTCCTGGGGCAGGAGGCCGTTGGAATAAGGGAAACAACATATGAAATTCTGCCGCGCGGGTTCGTCCCGCGCGGCAGATAATTTTATGAAACGGGTTTCGGATCAGTCAGCCTCCCGCGGCGGCTCGCCCCCGGAAGCCGTTTCCCCGCGCAGCTTTTCCAGATGCGCCCTGTCCGTTTTCGTCAGCGCCGCCGTCTCGAGAAGATCGGGGCGGTTTTTGAGCGTTACGGCCAGGGCCTGCTCCCGCTGCCATTTGAGGATGTTGGCGTGGTGACCGGAGAGCAGGACTTCCGGCGCCTCGCACCCGCGGAATTCCCGGGGACGGGTGTACTGGGGATATTCCAGCAGGCCCGTGGTAAAGCTCTCGTCCTCGCTCGATTCCGCCGCGCCAAGCACGCCCGGGATGAGCCGGGAGACCGCGTCGATGAGAACCAGTGCCGCAAGTTCCCCGCCGGTGAGCACATAGTCGCCGATGGAGAGTTCCTCGTCGATGCACAGATCCAGCGCCCGCTGGTCCACGCCCTCGTAGTGGCCGCACAAAAGCATCAGCTCGTCGCACCGGGAAAGCTCCTCGACGATTTTCTGGTCGAGCCTGCGCCCGCGGGGGGACATGTAGATGCGCCGCCCGGAGAAGTCCGGCGCCGTGTTTGCCTCGAACGCGGAAACGATGGGCTGGGCGAGCATGACCATGCCCGCGCCGCCGCCGAAGGGATAATCGTCGGTGTTCTTGTGCTTGTTCTCGGCATAGGGCCGGATGTCGATGAGTTCGACCTCGATGTGCCCCGCCTCCGTGGCCCGGCCCAAAATCGATTCCGCCAGCATCGGCCGGAGCATGTCCGGGAAGATGGTGAAGACCTTAATCCTCATCTTCGTACACCGCCACCTCGGCCATGCGCGCCGCAATCAGCGTCATGATCCCCGCCTCGAGATCCACCCTTTTGACCACGGACTTGAGTGCCGGCACGAGCACGTCGCCCCGGGGCCCTTTGAAGATGTACACATCATTGCCGCCCGGCTGGAGCACGTCCGCGAGCACGCCGATTTCGCGGCCCTCGTCGTCCACGCCCCTGAGCCCCACAAGGTCGCAGAGAAAAGTCTCGTCCTCGGTCAGCTCGATGGCGTGCGCGCGGTCGACGTAGAGGAACGTGCCGCGCATTTTTTCCGCCTGTTCGCGGTCTTCGACGCCCTCGAGACTGATGAACGCCGCGTCCCCCGTGACGCGATTGACCGCCAGCCGCACGCGTTCGTAGGCGTCCCCGCGCTTCACGTACGCCTCCGTCATGCCCTCGAAGCGGTATGGGTCGTGGGTGAGGGGGCGCACCTTCAGCTCACCGCGCACGCCCTGGGGCTTTGTGATCTCGCCGATCATGAGGTATTCAGGCTTCATGTCTTACTCCATTTCCAGTTCGATGGACAGCGGGCAGTGGTCGGACAGATAGATGCCGTCGCGCTCGTCGCGCCAGACGCCCAGCGGGGAAACCGCCCGGAAGCCGCGGCTCATGATGTAGTCGATGCGCGGTTCATCGGATTTTCCGTAGTTGTGGTAGCTGTTGGCAAGACCGTCCGTGTGGTCCGTGAGCTTCAAGACATCGTCCGCAAGGAACGCGCGCACGGCCTTGGCGTCGGGATAGGCGTTGAAGTCGCCCGCGAGGACCAAAGGCATCTCGCGCCGGGCGAGCCTTTCGCGCATGAGGGAAATGACGCGGCCCGCGCCCAGCACCCGTGCGTCCTCCGACATGTGGTCGAGGTGGGTATTGAACACGTAGAATGGCTTCGCCGTGTGAAGGGGCAGAACCGTTGCGCGGGTCACGATGCGCGGACAGTCGGACTGCTCCTCGTACCGGGAACCGGGCACGTCCGGGGTGGGGGAGAGCCACTCGGTTTCCAGGCCGATGAGCTCGAACCTGTCCCGCAGAATGGCCACCGGATTGTGCTCGTCGTCGTAGTTTGCGCCGCGCCCGCAGCCCGTGAGCTCGTAGTCGATCAGGTGCCGTTTCATAAAGTCGAACACGTGTGGACGGCATTCCTGAAAGCAGATGACGTCCGGGCGCTCCGATTCAATTTTCTGAAGGATCGCGCCCACCCGGTGGGGGAATGCGTTGATCCCGTCGTGGGTTGTGTCGTAGCGGATGTTGAAGGTGACGAATTTCATGCGATACCTCGTAAAAAAACCCGGCACATGGCGCGCCGGGCAATTGGGGTAAGATTAAACGATCTCCACAAAGACCGGCTTTTCGCTTCTGGCGGACGCAGCCTTGACCACCGTACGGATGGCCTTCGCGATGCGCCCCTGGCGGCCGATTACCTTGCCCATGTCGTCCGGGTCGACGCGCAGCTCGATGGTGATCTTGTCCGCTTCCTCCACTTCGCGGACATCCACGGCATCGGGCTTTTCAACCAGCGACTTGGCGATGAACTTGACGAGCTCCACCATTTACAGGACGCCGCCCTTCTTAAGAAGGCCCCGCACGGTATCCGTCGGCTGCGCGCCGTTGGAAAGCCAATACTTGGCGCGCTCGTCGTCGATCTTCAGATCGACCGGCTCCGTGAGGGGGTTGTAGTAGCCGATCTCCTCGATGAACCGACCGTCGCGCGCGTTGCGGCTGTCGGTGACCACGAGGCGGTAGAAGGGAACCTTTTTCATGCCCATTCTCTTGAGACGAATCTTGACCATTTGGAATTCCTCCTGAATGTGTGTATATAATTGCGGGGTGTTCCCGGAATTATCGAAATTTCCCGAACGGCATGCGCATCTTGCCGCGCTTGCCCGCGCCCATGAACTGCTTCATCATGTCGCGCGCCTGGTCGAACTGCTTGAGAAGCAGATTGATCTCCTGAACCGTGGTGCCGCTTCCCTTGGCCACGCGGCGCTTGCGGCTGGCGTTGAGAATGTCGGGGTTCCTGCGCTCCATGCGCGTCATGGAGAGGATGATGGCCTCGTTCTTCTTCTGCGCCTTGGTGATCTTGTCCTCGTCGATGTCCTCGTCCTTGATCTTGCCGGACACGCCCGGGATCATCTTGAGCACGTCCCGGATGGAGCCCATCTTGTTCAGCTGCTTCATCTGGTCGAGGTAATCCTCAAGGGTGAAGGAGTTTGTGCGCATCTTGCGCGTCAGGTCCTGGGCGGCGTCCTCGTCGAAATTTTCCTGGGCCTTTTCGATGAGGCTCATCACGTCGCCCATCCCCAGTATGCGCGAAGCCATGCGATCCGGGTGGAAGGGCTCGATGCCGTTGAGCTTCTCGCCGATGCCCGCGAACTTGATGGGCTTGCCCGTCACCGCGCGCACCGAGATGGCCGCGCCGCCGCGGGTATCGCCGTCGAGCTTGGTGAGGATCACGCCGTCCACGCCCAGTTCCTTGTTGAAGGTATCGGCCACCGTCACCGCATCCTGACCGGTCATGGCGTCGACGACGAGCAGAATTTCCTGCGGACGCACGGCGGACTTGATGTCCCGGAGTTCCTGCATCAGCGTCTCGTCGATGTGCAATCGCCCCGCGGTATCGACGATGACGGGATCAAAACCGTAGTACCGCGCGTGCTCGACGGCCTGTCTGGCAATCTCGACGGGGTTTCCCTGTCCGCGCTCGAACACCTCGACGCCCGCCTGCTGACCCACCACTTGAAGCTGCTTGATGGCCGCGGGACGGTATACGTCGCACGCCACCAGCATGGGCTTTTTGCTGTCCTTTTTGATGAGCGTGCCGAGCTTGGCCGCCATGGTGGTCTTGCCCGCGCCCTGCAGGCCGCAGAGCATGTAGACGGTGGGCGGGTTCGAGGAATGGGTGAGCCGGGCGTTGGCCCCGCCCATGAGGTTTGTCAGTTCTTCGTTGACGATTTTGACGACCTGCTGGCCGGGGGTCAGGGAGGTGAGGATATCCCCGCCCACCGCGCGCTCGGTGACGGTCTTGACAAAATCCTTGACGACCTTGTAGTTGACGTCCGCCTCGAGGAGCGCCAGGCGCACTTCCTTGAGCGCCTCTTTGACGTCGGCCTCCGTGAGCTTGCCCTTGCCGGAGAATTTTTTAAACGCGTTTTGCAGCTTGTCGGTTAATCCCTCAAAGGCCATGGTTTCACCTCTCGATCTCTTTCATGCGCCTGAGCGCCTCTTTCGCCGCCGGGACATCGCCCGCCTCCAGCAACCCGAGGCAGAAATCCGCCTCCCGGGTGAGCCGGTCGTACCGGTCCATGAGTCCCAGCTGCCCTTCAAATTCCGCAAGTTTTTTTTCCGCCTTGGCAACTGCGTCGTACACACCCTGCCGGGTGAGCGGCTTTCCGGCCTCGCCCATGGCCTGGGCGATTTCCGCCAGTGACAAATCCTCTTCACAGTACATGCGCAGAAGCTCCCGCCTGTGCGCCGTCAAAAGCGGCCCGTAAAAATCAAGGAGCCGGGCGAGCCGGATCTTTTTCGCAAGCTCGTCCATGGAAACCCCTCCGTCAAGCAAATCAGCTTTACACAGTATATCACGCGCCAGATAGCCGCGTCAAGTTAAAACACTTGACACACATCCGGATCGCCCGGGGCTGGGCCCCCGGGCGATCCGACGGAAAAATGATTATTTTACCTTCTCCAGTATGGGATTCCAAAGGGCCGGTGGCCCTTTGGCGGGAGCTCGAGGGCAGCGCCCTCGCCGTCACCCTTCAATCTTTTTTGCAAAGAGCCGCCCGACCGCCCCCAGGAACGTGAGCGCCTCGGCGGCGAGATCGTCGTCGATGACGTTCATGGCGTTGAAGGTTTCAAAGGAGAGCGCGCCTTTGTAGCCCGCGTCGCGCAGGCCGCGCGTGAAGCGGTCCCAGTCGAGGACGCCCATGTAGGGGAAGAGGTGCTGGTCAGAGATGCCGTTGTTGTCGTGGACGTGGAGGGTTTCGAGTCGGGGGCCGAGGTCGAGAATCGCCTGATAAATGTCCTTCCCAACGAGGAGCGCGTGGCCGGTGTCGAGGCAGAAGGCGAAGACTTTTTCGCCGGCGATTTCGTTGAGGCGGTCGATGTAGCGGTCAGCCTCAGCCATGTCTGCGCAGCAGGCCGCATAGATTTTCCCGCCGTGGCCGGTGAACATGTTCTCGAGGCAGACGGTGACGCCGTAGTGTTTCGCGGCGGGGATGAGCGCGGAATACCCTTCGATGTTGGCGTTCCATTCGTCCGCGGGGGAAAGCCTGTCGTCGTAGCCGAAGAAGAACGGATGCACGATCAGGTATTTGCAGGAGAAAAACGCCGCCGCGCGGATGCATGCCTTGATGGCCTTAAGGACGTAGGCGCTGCCCGCCTCATTTTTGACCAGGCTCGGGAACGGCGCGTGCATCTGCAAAATCTCGACGCCGTGGCGTTCCGCGGCCTCCTTGTAGGGCCGCATGGCCTCAATGAGCGCCTCCTCGCCCGCGTCGTAGAGCGGGACGGTGCCGCCCGTCCGGATCACGTCGCCGGGAAGTGTCTGGTCGATGTTGAAGTCCACGCCGTCGAAGCCCGCCGCGCGGATCATCCGGAAGCCTTCGTCGATCCCGTATTTTTCAAGGATCGACCCGGTCTGCACACACAATTTCATTTCTCGGTTCCTCCTTCGTAAGCTCCGGGGATATTTTATCGCGTTCCCGACGGAAAAGCAATGCAAGGAAGCGCCATTCATGTTATAATGAGATCTACGGACGCAATGGGGGGTGCCTATCTATGTTCAAACGGCTCATACGCGGTTTTCCCGGCGTTTTTCTGGACGCCGTCTTGATCGCCACTGTGGGCGGGTTCATTTCCTTCGCCATCGGCCAGTCTCTGCCGCGCAGATGGTTCGACTTCGACGCCTTTCCCTATCGCGATTTCGGCTGGGAAAAGAAGGGCAAAATCTATAACAGCGTGCGCGTGCACGACTGGAAGGACTGGGTGCCGGACATGAGCCGGTTCGTGCCCTTCATGGTCAAAAAGAAGGCCGCCCTCGCAAGGACGCCGGAGGCCATGGCACGGCTCATCAAGGAAACGTGCGTCGCGGAAGTGGTGCACTGGGGGCTCATCGCCGTCGTGTCGCCCATGATCGCGTGCGCCTCCGGCGGGGCGCTGGGCGTGGCACTGGGCACCGCCTACGGCGTGGGGAACCTCTCATTCGTCATCATCCAGCGCTACAACAGGCCGCGCCTGCGCGAAATACTTACCCGTATGGAGGAAAGAAAAAATCGTGATTCTCGTTGATTCGGCAAAGAAATACTACAAGGGCAACATGCACGTACATACCACCGTCAGCGACGGCAAAAAGAGCTACGATGAATGCCTCTCCGTCTATCAAACCCTCGGGTATGATTTCCTCGCCGTCACAGACCATTGGAAACTGAACAAGGAATCGCGGACGGGCGACATGCTCGTGCTGCGCGGCACGGAGTACGATTTCGACGTCCCGGGCCAGGCGCTGCACATTGTGGCCGTGTTCCCGGACGGCGCAGAACCCGGCGTCGCGCGCGGAGACGACCCTGACGAAGCCATCGCCCGCATCAACGATGCCGGCGGCGCGGCCATCCTCGCGCATCCCGCGTGGTCCATGAACACCATGGAGGTCATGCTGAAGCTGGGCGACGTCTGCGGCGCGGAGGTGTTCAACGCGGTCTCCGGCTTCCCGTGGGGGAACGACAGGGCGCACTCCGGCACCCAGCTCGACATTTGCGCCAACCACGGGCGGCTGTTTGGCTTCGCGGCGGGGGATGATACCCATCACTATGCCGGGGAGCCCGGTTCGGGCTTTACCATGGTATGCGCGGAGGAACTGACGGCGGAGGCCATCATCGGCGCGCTCAAGCGCGGGGAATACTACGCCTCCCAAGGCCCGGAAATTAAACGCGCCGAACTGGACGAAGGCGCGGGCATCTACCGCGTGGAATGCTCGCCCGTCAGCCGCATCGCGTTTTACTCGAACCTCCCGTGGTCGCCCGGGCGCTGCCTCAACGGCGAAGGAATGACGGAGGGAGAATACCGTCTCGGCCCTGAAAAGGGGGAGCGCTGGGTCCGGTGCGAGGTGATCGACGGGATGGGCCGCCGGGCGTGGGTTTCGCCGGCGCGGATTTAGGGATTTTATTTTATGCTGCGCATGTCAAGCGCCCGCCTTCCGGCGGGCGCTTGCTGGATATCGATGTATTGAAATTTGACAACTTGTATAGAAGTATCGTTTCGGTCGCTGATTATCATCTTCATCAAACACAAAAGAGCCAGCCGTTATTGAATTTATCCCTTACCAACGCTGAAAGTGATGTCCAGTGCCAATCCGTGTGAAGCGAGTAATCTGTTCCTTCTTGTGTTAACGCATCATATGCTTTTCGAAGCTCTTCCTCTGTTGAAAAACGTATACAGCAACAACTGTTGCCCTCTGCAGGTTTGTCGTTCGATTGCATGAATATTCCCAAGCCAAATATGTTTATATTTATACCAATCCACCCCGGTAAATCTGGTATCGTATCTTCGGATGTTTTTTCCGCTCCGAACGCTTCGCAGTACAACTCGCAGGCTTCAAGAACAGCTTCTTTGCTTCCCAAATTGAATATCAAGTAAAAGTACGAGTGTTTTTTTACGATTTCAGGGGTCAGTGATAATTTTTCCGCGACATCCATTAACCGATTTACATTCGCCGCATTTCCATCATAGTCCACATTGACAAGCTGTGTTTCTATCTCTTTCGCCTTTTCATAAAGCAGCTTGACATCGGATTCCTTACCGAAATCGGATTGCTTGATTTGACGGATGAAATCCAAAACGATCTCTTTGAGTTCGTGTAAGAGAGATACTTCTTCGTCGATGGCATCGACTTTTTTTCCGAGCACTTCTAAAACGACAGTAGAACCTGGCGTGTTAAAAATGTGTTGGATATCCTTAATGCTGATGTTCAATTTACGAAGGATTAAGATCTGTTCCAACCGTTGTACGGCAGTACCATCATACAACCTGTATGCGTAATCGTCGCTTCTGGTGCTTGTGATAAGTCCCATATCCTCATAGTAACGCAAGGTTCGGGCGGATATGTCGTACTTGCTGGACATATCTTTTATTTTAATAAGATCGTTCATAAAGAACCTCCTCGCCGTGGGAATAAAGCCAGTTTACACGCTTCCCCAACGGCAGAGTCAAGGGAAAAATGATATAATATATAAACCGCAGTTTGAAATCGCCTGATAAATTCCCGTTTATCACCGCCTAAATTGTACCAGATTCCCTGCCGTCTGTAAAGGCAACGCTTCACAGCCTCTTGGCAATCCCCGTCCTCTTGAGCGCCTGAAACAGCCCAAATCCCAGCACGTAGACAACCACCGCCTCGCCGAAAGCCACCGAAAGACAGGTCAGCGCCAGAACGCCCATTGAGAACGTCCCCTCGCCCATGACATAGAAAAAGTACACCACAGGTCCCACGACGAGCCCGTTCCAGACCACGGGCATCGAGAGCGCCGCCAGGGGTTTTCCGCGCAGCTTGCGGGTCAAAAGCGCCGCCACCAGCGTCGCGAGGGAGCCGAGCACCACGTCGAGCAGCACACCCCCGCCCAGCAGGTTCGCGATGAGACAGCCGACAAACAGCCCCGGCACCGCCTCGGGCATGAGAAGGGGCAGCGCCGTCAGCGCCTCCGCCACGCGGAACTGTACCTGGCCGAAGCTGATGGGCTGAAAGGCAAGGGTGAGCGCCGCGTACAGCGCCGCGATGACCGCCGCCTTTGTGAGAAACCTGACACCAAAACGCATATCGCGCCTCCATCCGGACAGCGCGACACCCAAAACAAACTTACGCGCGTTTTCACGCGCACCTGGTTTTGTTTTTCGTCAGACAGGAGGGCCGCGAACTGTCTCTATTTGATTGTAGAGCCAGTATACCGTTTCAAAGTTGACTTCGCTGTCCATTCAGATTATAATGAGCTTAATTTCAGAAATCCATTTACAGGAGTTAAGGACGCCGTGAATTTTAAACTGACCGGCACCGTCGCGGGCGGAAAGCGCATTGGCCGAAGGCTCGGCTTTCCCACCGCGAACGTCGAACCAGACCGTCCCTGCGCGTTGCCCGAAAACGGGGTGTACGTCGCCCGCATTTCGATTCCGGGGGAAGAAAGACCGCTTCTGTGCGTGGTCAGTCAGGGCATGCATCCCACCCTCCCCGAGGGAAAGGCCACCATCGAGGCATTTATCCTCGATTTTGACCGAGACATCTACGGCCAGGCGGTGGAGCTGGAATACCTGCGCTACCTGCGCCCGGAGTTTAAATTTGAGACGCTGGACGCGCTCGTCGCACAGATGAAGCGGGACGTCGAGGAAGCAAGGAAAACAATCGAAATTGATTGAATTTATATAATTAAATCGAACTCGATTGAATGATGGCCTGCGTTGTGGTATGATGGTCGCGAGGTGATGGGCGTGGCCTACTTTGTGCTGATGATCGATCTGAAGGACTCGAAGAAAATGGACGGGGACGCGCGCCGGGAAAGTCAGGCGCGGTTGAAGCGAGCAAAGAACGCGGTCAACAGGTTTCTTGCGGGGACGGCGCGTCTGGAATTTTCCTCCGGCGACAGTCTGCAGGGCCATACGGATGACGCCGCCCTCGCGCTGCGCATTTGCCTGCTGGTCGTCTTTCTCATGCATCCCTACGAGATGCATTGCGGAATCGGCATGGGGGAAATTTACGTGCTGGACGAGGAGGGCACCAACGCCAGCGACGGTCCGGCGTATCACGATGCGGTGAATGCCCTCGGGCAGTCGAAAAAGCAAGCGCGGGAGCTCGTCGTTCACGCCGGAAGCAATGTCGACGCGCTGATCAACTGCCTTCTTTCATCGGTTCAGATGATCCGTGGGAACAATACCGAAAAGCAAAACCTGTACGTGGCATTTCTCGTCATCGCTTCGCTGTCGAGGCTCGACGCGGAAATGATGGCCGCGGTGCGTTTCCTGTTTGGCGAGGACGTCCTTCCGCCGGATTTGACGGCGGGCGACGAAAAGGACCTCAAGAATTTCACGGTTCAGTATTTCCATCATCTTTTCGGAACGACGGCGCAGAACGTCTACGCAATGCTCAAAAAATCAAACGCGGAATTCATTGCAGAAGCTTACCATACATGCATTCGCTACCTGACAGATTACGGGAGGTGAAACGAATGTCCTTTCTTACCTTTCTTATCGCGCATGAGATCTATGAGCTTTCCCAGCCCCGCAGGGAAACCGCCGCGGGCTTTGGCGGCGCGCGGGTGGACATCATCAAGGACGGGATGATCTACGGCGTGGTGATGCTCGTCGTCGCGCTGCTTCTGCATCCCTCGTTCGTGGCCCTTCTCATCGCGCTTCTGCTGTTTTGCGGGCGGGTTCTGATTCTGTCCCTGAGCGGGTACGTTGCCCGGGGAAGGGGCGCGGCGCTCAAGGGCCTGCTCTTTCACGAGATCGCCCACGCGCTCATTTTGTACTTCATGGCCAGGCTCGCGCCCCAGGCCCGCGGGTTTGCCCTTTTGGGCGAATGGCTGGGCGTAAGAATTGGCGTGCGCGCGCTGTTCGTCGCCTTTGGGTACCTGACGCTTACCCGGCCCACGGCGCTCTTTGTCCGGCTTGTGCTCGAGCGCCTGCGCGGCGGGGAGGGGGAGGAGGTCTCTGACGGTGCGGGTCAGATCATCGGGATCTTCGAGCGGCTCATCATCTTCACCCTTGGGCTCTCGGGTCAGTACGCCGCCATCGGGTTCATGATCGCCGCCAAGTCGGTCGCCCGATTCAAAAAATTTGAGGAAGCGGATTTTGCCGAGGTTTACATCGTCGGAACGCTGGCGAGCATCGGCGTGGCGGTGCTCCTTTCGAGCATATTCGGGATTTTGCCGCGATGATTTGTGAAATGACGGCGGCATACGCCGAACGGATCGCCGAGTGGACCTATCCCGGCGAATATGCGTTTTACAGCTTCTCCAAGGGCGCGGAAACGCTGCGGGAATTGCTGAACGGCTCGTACTTCGCGCGCTTGGATGAAGCGGGCGAGTTGACCGGCTACTTCTGTTACGGCGGGTCCGCGCGCATCCCAACGGAAGGGGACGCCTACGCCGCCGACCTTCTCGACGTGGGATTGGGCATGCGGCCCGACCTGTGCGGAAAAGGCGGCGGCGCGGCGTTTGTCGGGGAAGGGCTGGCCTTCGCGCGGACGCGTTTTGGCGCTGCCGGTTTCCGGCTCACGGTGGCGGCATTCAACGTGCGGGCCATCCGGGCGTATGAAAAGGCCGGGTTTGCAATGAAAGAAGAGATCGCGCACAGACGATCTGGAATGGCGTTTTGCGTGATGACGAGGAGGAACGAGCATTGAAACGGAAGCGATTTGATAGGGATATCTGGCGCAGGATCGTCGAAAAGAGATATCTCCAGAAGACCGTCCGTTTGGCGGATTTCTGTGGTGTCGCCGCGTTGCTGCACATCGATAGAGTGACTGAGCCGAGCATTTGGAATTTGAATGGGGTACCGACGGCAATCACAGAGGACGGTATGAAGTGGCTCCAGTTCGCTCCCGACGGTGAGAACTACCTTGTCACCGCCATGATGGATGCGGCGGGAAATATCCGTGCGTGGTATGTTGATGTCACTGCTGGGATTGGGTTTGCGGAAGATGGGGTCGCGTGGTATGACGATCTGTACGCAGATGTGATCTTTGCGCCGGATGGTCCGGTTCATGTCGACGATCTGAACGAACTTGATGCGGCGTTGGCGGAGGGTGAGATTACGGAGGAACAGTGCGCGCTGGCATATCAGACGGTGGAGCGCATAAAGGGAACCCTTTGCGCGGATCGGTCCGCTCTTGCGGCACTGTGCGCACGGCTCATGGGAGCCTTCCTGAGAGAGGACATATGATTGCCGGTGAGAAGTTGGCTCTGTGATGCGGCGCGGAAAAGCGGTCGTCCTTTTTAGACGACCGCCTGAATGCCTATTGAATTTTCCGGGGTGATCGGCTTGCCCCGCCCGGATTACGCGAAGAATCATCCAATCTGGGTCGGGTTCGGTTTCACATGCACCGCGTGCCGCACCTTTTGTCCCCTGTTCCACCAGCGGAGTTCGCGGCGCGTCGATCAGTCATTCAACCGTCTGATGCTAAGCCTATCTATCATGAAGGGCGAAGCAAACCGATCGGGTTTCCGTGACTGTTATGTCCAATGGTATCGCCCCCTTTCAATTTGATTACTTTCTCCGGAACCGCTGGGTTCATGCCCTGACCTTGCGCTCCTTGACGTGCCCTCGATCGGCTTCCTTTTCGGCTTGCCGTCTGCCGGTTGTCTCGGATACCGCTTGGGTTCAGCTCGCTTTCTTTGTCGTATTCCCCGCGCCATTCCGGGTTCAGTCTCTAGACATTTCCTTTGTCTGGTTAAAGGATACCACACCTCCCTCCGTTTGTCAAGCATTTTTTTACATGAATTTATTGTAAACTTATCTCATTGTTTTCCCAAACAACAGTTGACAGTCTTCGCGCAATGTTCGTCTCTGGGAGGACGAGCTTTCCGGCCTTGAGAAGCAGATACACGGGCGTCCCGAAGGAGTCGTAGCTGGTCAGGCGGTGTGCCCGCTCGTTGGAATCGAGGAAGGACGGGATCAGCTTGTCCATTTCGCGCGCATATCCGACGAACGGTGTGAGGATCGCGTCCATGTCGAGGCGCGGGATGGCGCTGTCGAGCGTCTCATTGTATGTTCGCCTTTCGGCCTTTGTCATGTAGGGAATCTTCAACTTTGTGTCAATCACGTAACCGTCCCGCGTGAGCGTCGCGATGGCTTCGCGGTCCTTTTCGTCCGGAATTTTTCCGCGCATGACGTCCGCGACGCGGCGGACGGCGAGTGTTCCGGATGCGCCGAACGCCCGCCACGCGTTGAGGGGCCGAAAGTCGTACTGCATGGATTCGGTGCCCTCGATTTCGTTGCTCTTGATGTTAAACACACTGCCATTCGACAGATATTCGTCAAATTCGGCGTCCCCGGTTCTGGGCAAGGGTTCCAGCCGCGCCCAGACCCAGTGGCGCGTGCCGTCCGGACGCATGGGTTTTGCGTGATGCAGGCGCAGCTCGTCGTGGTACCGGTCGTTGATCTTATGATACGCGCGCATGATGAACTCGGGAAGCACATGCCAGATGAGTTCCTCGGCCGGTAAATCACTTCCGATGAAGCCGACCTTGCGGACTTCCGGTAAAAGCGCCCATGCCGCTTCGAAAAATATATCCGCCAACGGGCCGGAATTTTCGTAATTGAACCGTGCGCGCGCGAGGATGTATTCCGGCGTATGGATAAAGAAGTTCGTCTGGTACCGGTCGCCGGCCCTCTTTACGTACTCCATGCCCGCGAGCGCTTCCAGCTTGTTTTCGACGTACACCGCCGGCACGTCCAGTTCCCGCGCGATCTCCGCCGCGCGCTTGGGCGGGCCGTAGCACGTCCACGCGATGTTCTGTGTCAGAAGATCATCCTTGAGTCCGCACAGCGTCGGGTCGACCGCGTTGCCCGAATGCCCGACTTCCATCCGAATGGGTGCGCGCATGCCGTTCCTCGTCTCCATCTGAAGCCTCCCTTTCAATTCGTCCCTCGCCTTCAAAAGGTGCCAGCGGACGGTGGCGGGACTGACGCAAAGCGCCTTCGCGATTTCGGCGTCCGGCTTTCCCTCGAAGTACCGCATGACGAGAACCTCCCGGCGCGTCTTGCCCAGCCGGGCAATCTCCCTGCGCAGTCGCTCGTACTCGGCGCTTTTTTCGATCCTCTCGGAAACGTCCTTCCCATCCGAGAGAAAATCCAGCGCGGACTCGTACCGCGTCGCCTCCCAATGGGGCTTGTTCCGCGCAAGATAGCGCGCCCACACGTGGCGGCAGACGCCGTAGAGATAGGCCGTCCGGTTCTCCGCACGCCCGATGCCCGAGGAAAGGAGCGCGAGCAGAATCTCCTGGGAAAGGTCCTCCGCTTCCCGCGCGTCGTTCGTCTTTGCGTAGGCGAACGCGTAGATGCGCCTTGCGTCGTCCATCTTCATCACCGTCCCGCCTCATAAGTGCGCGCATACGTCCCGTTTGTTTGCCCCATCATACCATATGCGGTAAACAAATTGTGAACTCGGCCGATTTTTCATATTCAGTTTATAAACATGCGCTAATGTGGAACCATGCAAGGGGAGGTAATCAAAATGGCAAGAACCATCGGCATCGATCTGGGCACGACCAATTCGTGCGTGGCTTATATAGAAGCGGGCGACCCCGTGGTCATCGTTTCCTCCGACGGGGGCAGAACCACGCCTTCTGTGGTGGCGTTCTCCAAATCCGGGGAGCGCATGGTGGGCCAGGTGGCGAAAAGGCAGGCCATCACAAATTCCGCGCGCACCGTTTCTTCCATTAAGAGGGAAATGGGCTCGGACTACCGGGTGAAGATCGACGGAAAGACGTACACGCCCCAGGAAATCTCCGCCATGATCCTGCAAAAGCTGAAAACGGACGCCGAGGCGTACCTGGGCGAGGCGGTCACCGACGCGGTCATCACCGTCCCCGCCTACTTTACGGACGCCCAGCGCCAGGCAACCAAGGACGCGGGCGCCATCGCGGGGCTCAGTGTAAAAAGAATCATCAACGAGCCGACGGCCGCGGCGCTTGCCTACGGCATCGACAAGGAGGACGCCCAGAAGATCATGGTCTATGATCTGGGCGGCGGCACCTTCGACGTGTCCATCCTCGAAATCAGCCACGACGTCATCGAGGTGCTGGCCACGGCGGGCAACAACCGCCTGGGCGGCGACGATTTCGACAAGTGCGTCACGGATCACCTGCTCGCGGAATTCAAAAAGGCCAACAAAATCGACCTGTCCCAGGACCCCGTGGCGCTGGAGCGCGTGCGCGAAGCCGCGGAAAAGGCCAAGATCGAGCTTTCAAGCCTCTACGAAACGACGGTCAACCTGCCGTTTCTGACGGTAACCAAGGACGGCCCCAAGCACATGGAAATCAGCCTCACCCGCGCAAAGTTCGACGAGCTGACGCTCCATCTGGTGGACGCCACCATGGGCCCGACCCAGCAGGCGCTCAGCGACTCGGGGCTCAAAACCGGCGACATCGCAAAGGTACTTCTGGTGGGCGGTTCCTCGCGCATCCCGGCGGTTCAGCAGGCGGTACGGAAGTTTACCGGCATGGAGCCCCACAAGGGCGTCAACCCGGATGAGTGCGTGGCCCTGGGCGCGGCCATTCAGGGCGGCGTCATGGTGGGCGAGGTAAAGTCGCTCCTGCTTCTGGACGTGACGCCCATGAGCCTGGGCATCGAGACGGTGGGGAACGTGGCTTCCCGACTCATCGAGCGCAACACGACGCTTCCGGCGCAGCGGAGCCAGGTCTTCACCACCGCCGCCAATTTCCAGACTTCGGTGGAAATTCACGTCCTGCAGGGCGAAAGCGGCATGGCGAGCCAGAACCGCACGCTGGGCAAATTCCGGCTGGAGGGCATCAAGCGCGCGCTGCGCGGCATTCCCCAGATCGAGGTCTCCTTCAACATCGACACAAACGGCATCGTGAACGTCTCCGCCAAGGATCTGGCCACGGGCCGAAGCCAGCAGATCGTCATCACCAACACGTCCAACATGTCGGAAGAGGACATCGAAAAGGCCAGGCGCGACGCGCAGGTGTACGTCCTCGAGGACAAAAAGCGCAAGGCGGACGCGGCACTCAAGGACCGGGCGGAACAGCTCATCTTCCGGGCGGAGGGCGCCATGAAGAAGCTTTCGAAATCCGACGCCGACAGGCTCGAAAAGCCCGTGAAGGATTTGAAGAAGCACCTGGACGGCACGGACCCCGCGCGCATCAAGACCGAGTGTGACAAGCTCGAAGAACTTTTGAGTTATGTGGACAAGGGCGACGGCACCCAGGATGCCAGCTTTACAAAATAACATGGGAATGATATCCTATAGAAATCGGAGGCGCGCATGTTCGGCTATGTGACGGTGAACCGCGACGCGCTCTCGCCCGCGGACGAGGCGCGCTTCCGCGCGTACTATTGCGGACTGTGCAAGGCGCTTCGGAAGCGCCACGGGCTCACCGGCGCGCTCACGCTTTCCAACGACATGACGTTTCTGTCGGTGGTCCTCAACTCCCTCTACGAGCAGGAGGAGACGTCCGGCCGCGAGATATGCCTCAACCATCCGTTCAAAAAGCACGATTACGTGCTGACCGAGGCCACGGCGTACGCGGCGGACATGAACGTGATGCTCGCCTACCAGCTCCTCATGGACAACTGGCGGGACGAAAAGAAGGTGTTCTCGCTGGGCGAGGCGCAGCTCGTCCGGATCGGGTACGAGCACGTGAAAAAGCGCTATCCCGAAAAGGACCGGTTCATGCGCGAAAAGATCGCGGCGCTCTCCGCCATCGAGAGCCGGGAACCGGACGGAGACATCGACGCGCCCACAAATATTGTGGGGGAGCTCATCGGCGATATCTTCCGGTACCGGGACGACGAGTGGGCGCAAAGCCTCTCGGTTCTGGGCGCGGCGCTGGGCCGGTTCATCTATGTCATGGACGCCTACGACGACCTTCCCAAGGATGTGAAAAGCGGCAGCTACAATCCGCTCAAGCCCTATCGGGACATGCCGGATTTCGAGGATCGGTGCCAGGACATCCTCACCATGCACATCGCGGAGTGTACGGAAGTGTTTGAGATGCTGCCCATGCTGCGCGACGCGGGGCTCATCCGCAACATCCTTTACTCGGGCGTCTGGACGAAGTACGCGTATCTTCAAGGCAGGAAGGAAAAGGAAAAGAAGCAATGAACAGCGACCCGTTCAGCGTATTGGGGGTTTCGCAGTCCGCGTCCGAGGATGAGATCAAGTCGGCGTACCGCAAGCTCGCCAAGAAGCATCATCCCGACGTGAACCAGGGCTCCGCCAGCTCCGAAGCGAAGATGAAGGAGATCAACGAGGCGTACGCCGAGGCGATGAAGATCAAGAGATCCGGCGGAACCTATACGGGTCAGAATTCATCCCAGTCCGACTACGGCGGCTACCAGCGCCAGGGGCAGAGCGGCGGCGGTGGCTTCGGCGGCTTCGAGGATTTTGGCTTCGGCGGCTTTGGCGGCTTCGGTGGGTACCAGAACGCATACCGCGAGTCCTCGCCGGAATTGCGCGCGGCGCGCAACTACATTAATACCGGTCACTACCGGGAAGCGCTGAACGTCCTCGAGCGGATGACCGAGCGCAGCGCCGAGTGGTTCTATTTGAACGCGCGGGCGAACATTGGCCTGGGGAACCGCAACGCCGCCATGACATACGCCAAACAGGCGGCCGCCATGGAGCCCGACAACTTCGAGTACCAATCGCTCATCTCGCGCATGGACGGACGCTCCACCAATTACCGCCAGCGGGGACAGGGCTTCGGCGGCATCCCCCTCAACTACTGCTCCAACCCCTGCGTCTGGATTTGCTTCTGCAATCTCCTGTGCAACTGCTGCCGGGGCGTCGGGTACGGCGGATACTATTGTTAATCTCGATGTCCCGGGGTCTGTGCCCCCGGGACATCGGCGCAATCATTCCCCGGTGTGGGATTCCTAAGGGCTGACAGCCCTTTGGCGGGAGGCCCGGGGGGCGGCGCTTTCCGGCGTTCCTCCCTCCGCGTTTATTCTTGTCAAATATGGTGCCGTTTGGTATACTGATCCGGGCAAGGGGGGGATGGAGATGAAGTTTAAGCTCGGGCACTGGATGGTGAAGCCAAACATCGAACCGCTCTATGCGGTGGAGGTCTGCCGCGCGGAGGCGGAGAACGGGGAATTGCGGCTCCTGCTCGCCTCGCGCCACATCGCGGGCCGGGGGGACACCCAGTCGCCGCTTCTGTTCGCGCGGCTGTTTTCGCCCGCCGAGGGCATCATCGGGGTGGAAATCGCCCACCATAGGGGCACGCCGGACAAAGGCCCGCACTTCGCGCTCAACCGCGCGGACGGCGGGGCAAAGATCGCCATCGAGGACGCCGTTGCCACGGTGGACGCGGGCACGCTCCGGGCGCAGGTTTCCCGCGCCGCCAACGGCTGGGGCGTCTCGTTTGTCGGGGCGCAGGGACCGCTCACCCGGGACGGGTTTCGCATGACCGGCCACATGACCGACCGGGACACCGGCAAGAAATACATGGCCGAGCAGCTCGAGCTCTCCGTGGGCGAGTGCGTATACGGATTGGGCGAGCGGTTCACGGCGTTTGTCAAAAACGGACAGGTCGTGGACATGTGGAACGGCGACGGCGGAAGCTGCTCGGAGCTCTCCTATAAGAACGTACCCTTCTACATGACAAACCGGGGCTACGGCGTGTTCGTGGACAGCGCGTCGGACGTGTCGTTTGAGGTGGCGTCAGAGCAGGTGGAGCGCGTGGGCTTCTCCGTGGAGGGTGAGTCCATCACCTATTACGTCATCGCCGGCCCCACGCCCAAGGACGTTTTGCGGCGCTATACGGCCCTCGCGGGCCGCCCGGCGCTGCCGCCCGCTTGGTCGTTCGGGCTGTGGCTTTCGACCTCGTTCACCACGAACTACGATGAAAAGACCGCGTCCTCCTTCATCGACGGCATGTTCGAAAGGGGCATTCCCCTGAACGTGTTCCACTTCGACTGCTTCTGGATGCGCGGGTTCAACTGGTGTGATTTTACCTGGGACCGGGAGATGTTCCCCGATCCGGCGGGTATGCTCCGGCGCTACCACGAAAAGGGCCTCAAAATTTGCGTGTGGATCAATCCCTACATCGCCCAGGCCTCGCCCCTCTTCGACGAGGGCATGGAAAACGGTTTCCTTCTCCAAAGGGAAGACGGGAGCGTTTGGCAGTCCGACCTCTGGCAGGCGGGGATGGGCGTCGTGGACTTCACAAACCCCGCCGCGCGCGCATGGTACCGGGAATGTCTGCGGAAATTGCTCAAAATGGGCGTCGACTGCTTCAAGACCGACTTTGGCGAGCGCATTCCTGTCCAGGGCGTCAAATACTTCGACGGTTCCGACCCGGTGAAGATGCACAACTACTACACCCAGCTCTACAATGAAGCGGTGTTCTCGCTGCTCGTCGAGGAGCGGGGGGAAGGGGACGCGGTTGTGTTCGCGCGCAGCGCCACGGCGGGCGGACAGGCGTTCCCGGTGCACTGGGGCGGAGACAACTTCGCCAGTTACGTCTCCATGGCGGAGACGCTGCGCGCGGGGCTCTCGCTGGCCAGCTGCGGCTTCGGTTTCTGGAGTCACGACATTTCGGGCTTTGAGTCCACTGCGCCAGCCGACGTGTACAAAAGGTGGTGCCAGTTCGGTCTCCTTTCCTCCCATTCGCGGCTGCACGGTTCCCAAAGTTACCGGGTGCCGTGGCTGTTCGGCGAGGAATCGGTGGAGGTGCTCAAAAAGTTCGTCCGGCTCAAGATGCGGCTCATGCCCTACCTCTACGGCCTGGCGGTAACGGCCCACGCGGAGGGCATCCCCATGCTCCGGCCCATGTACATGGAGTTCCCGGACGATCCGGCGTGCGACAGCCTCGACCTTCAGTACATGCTGGGGCCGTCGCTCCTGGTCGCGCCGGTGTTCCGGGCGGACGGACGGGCGGACTACTACCTGCCGGCGGGGAAGTGGACGCACCTTCTGGACGGCCGGATGGTGGCGGGCGGCAGGTGGATGCGCGAAACATACGACTTTCTGTCGCTGCCTCTGTGGGTGCGTGAAAATTCGCTCCTTCCCATGGGTGCCCGGGACGACACCGCCGATTACGATTACGCGGAAGGCGTCGAGATTCGGGCATACAACGTGACAACGCCCGTCTCGGCGGTGGTCCCCGACAGATTCGGAAACCCCGCGCTCACGGTGCGCGCGGATTTTAGAAACGGAAAACTGAACATCGAGGCGGAAGGGCCGCACAAATACAGAACGACGGACATCAGGGAGGGTTAAACCATGAGACTTCCGGACTGGATGAATCCCCAGGTCATGCACATCAATCGTGAGGATCCCCGCGCAACGTTGGTTCCCTTCGCGTGCGAGGGCTCCGCGCTGGCGGACGACCGCGGGCTTTCCCCCTATTACAGGCTTTTGAACGGGACATGGGAATTCAAGTACTTCGAGGACGGCGTGCTGCCCGCGGGCTTCGAGCAGCCGGAATACGACGGCGACTTCGACGAGCTGGACGTGCCCTCCAACTGGCAGATGCACAGCTACGACATCCCGCATTACACCAACGTCAATTATCCCATTCCCTGCGATCCGCCCTTTGTGCCGGACAAAAATCCCGTGGGCGTCTATCGCCGCGCGTTCACCATGCCCGAGGACTGGGAGGACAGCCGGGTTCTCATCAACTTTGACGGCGTGAACAGCTGCTATTACGTGTATGTCAACGGCGAAATGGCGGGCTTCTCCAAGGTGCCCCACATGCCCGCCGAGTTTGACATCACCGAGCTTGTGACCCCCGGTGACAACCTTGTGGTTGTTGAGGTGCGCAAGTGGTCGGACGGCACTTACCTCGAGGACCAGGATTTCTGGCGGCTTTCGGGCATCTTCCGCGACGTGTACCTGCTGGGCCTTCCCGAGACCACGGTGCGCGACGTCGTGACCCGCGCGGACCTGGTCAACGACTACAAGGACGGCGTGCTCGAGGCGGACGTGGAGCTGGTCAACTTCTCCGGCGACGACCGCGCGGCAAACCTGACCATGAAGCTCCTTGAAAAGGGCGCGGTCATCGGTGAAAAGGAAATCGAGCTCGTGCTCGCGGCGGACGGCCCGACGGTGGTTCATGTAAAGCTCGAAGTGGCGAACTGCGACCGCTGGACGGCCGAGACGCCGAATCTGTACACGCTTCTGGTTTCGCTCCACTCCGACGACGGCGAGGTCGTTCAGCGGGTCGACGTGGGCTTTAAAAAGGTGGAAATCCGGGATCAGCAGCTCTTCGTCAACGGCGTTTCCGTGAAGCTGCGGGGCGTGAACCGCCACGATACCCATTCGGAGCTGGGTCACGTGACGCCCATGGAGTCCCTGATCAAGGACATCGAACTCATGAAGCAGTATAACGTCAACACCGTGCGCACCTCCCACTATCCCAACGACCCGCGCTGGCTGAAGCTGTGCGACGAGTACGGCCTCTACGTCATCGACGAGGCCGACCTCGAGTGCCACGGCATGGTGGTGCCCGGCGTGCTGGCGGGACAGGCGTACGACGACAAGAACAACACCTGGCACATGCTTTCCGACAGCGACGACTGGACGCTTGCCTACGTTGACCGCGCGGAGCGCATGGTGGCCCGCGACCTCAATCACGCATCCATCATCATCTGGTCCCTGGGCAACGAGTCCGGCTACGGCAAGAACCATCAGGCCATGAAGGACCGCATCCTCGAGATGGACGACACGCGCCCCATTCACTACGAGCGCGACAAGGAGCTTCTCACCACCGACATCTCCTCCGTTATGTATCCCACCATGGAGACGCTGACGGCGGAGGGCGAATCCGACAATCCCAAGCCTTACTTCATGTGCGAGTATGCCCACGCCATGGGCCTCGGGCCCGGTTCCCTGCGCGAGTACTGGGAGACCATCTACGCCCACAGGCGGCTCATCGGCGGCTGTGTGTGGGAGTGGGTCGATCACGGCATGCTGTGCGTGGACGAAGACGGACAGGAGTATTACGCCTACGGCGGCGATTTCGGCGACGAACCCAACGACGCCAACTTCTGCGTTGACGCGCTCAACTATCCCGACCGCACGCCGCACACGGGCCTCATCGAAATGAAAAAGGCCTACGAGCCCGTGAAGTTTTCGCTCTCCGGAAAGACGCTCACAGTGAAAAATCTTTTCGCCTTCCAGACGCTGGATGACCTGGACGGCGTGTGGGCCCTGAAGCGCGAGGGCGAGCAGATCGCCCGCGGCAGGCTCGACCTTACCGGCATCGCGCCCTACGGCGAAAAGGCCGTCGAGCTGCCCTTCGAACTGCCCGAGGACGGCGAATGTTTTCTCGAAATCACCGTTGCCGAGGCGTTTGAGACCAAGTGGGCCGAGCGCGGGCACATTGTGACGGTGGAGCAGATTCGGCTGAACGTGGAGCCGGCGGTCTACACGGTTTCGCCCGACGAGATGCCGGAGCTGCTGCTCGACGCGGAGGACGGCGCCGCGGCGATCTACGGCGAGGATTTTTCCGTCGTGTTTGACCCGGTGACGGGCGAGCTGGTGAGCTGGGAAAAGGCGGGCGTTCCCCTGATCGGGTCCGCGCCGCGCTTCAACGCCTGGCGCGCGCCCATCGACAATGATGTGCATCAGAAGGAAAAGTGGCACAAGCTGGGCCTTGAGGATCTCCAGGCGCGCGTGGAAGAGTTTGCCTGCGAGCAGGTTGACCGCGCGGTGGTAAAGGTGGTTGTGCAGTCCGTGCACGGCGCCTACACGGTTTCGCCCGTGATCCGCACGGTGTTCACCTACACCGTCTTCGGCTCCGGCGACGTGCGGCTGGACGTGCAGTTCATTCCCTTGCGGGAGCTGACCTGGCTTCCCAAGCTGGGCGTTCAGATGACCTTGCCCGAGCGGTTCGACCGCGTGCTCTGGTTTGGCCGCGGCCCCCATGAGAATTATCCGGACATGAAGTGGTCGGCCAATGTCGGCTTGTATTCCGCCCTCGTCGAGGACCTGCACGAGCCCTACGTGCGGCCCCAGGAGAACGGCGCGCGCGCAGACGTGCGGGCGCTGGCGGTCACCGACATCCTCGGGAACGGGCTGATGTTCATCGCCGAAAAATCTTACGGCGAAGGCTTCAGCTTCACCGCCCACAACTACGCCGACAAGGCCCTCGACGAAGCCAAGCACACCAACGAGCTGGAAACCGAGGACGAGGTGACCCTCTCCATCGACTACCGCCAGTGCGGTCTCGGCTCCAACATCTGCGGTCCCGAGCCGCAGGAGCAGTACAAGCTCTACCTGAACGGGGAGGTCTCCTATTCCTTCGTCATGAAGCCCTATTCCCGGCAGCTGGGCGAGTTCATGACATTCGCGCGGGTGACGCCGGAGGAGTGACACAGGCCGGGGG
>JAEYRW010000148.1 GCA_023435435.1 Bacillota bacterium
CCCCCGCCAAAATGCGGGGGGGGGGGGGTGCCACCCCCCCCCCCGCCGACGGACAATGTGCTGTTTTTTGCTAAACGGGATTCCAAAGGAGCCGTGTCCCTTTGGCGGGGGTCCGGGAGCAGCGCCCCCGGCCGTTTCCTCCGCACTTTACTTAGGACAACACCGCACAGAGGTTGCGCGTGCCGGCGAGATGAATTTTCGGCGGCAGTGCCGCCCCCTCAGATTGTGCATCCAGAATTCGACGGCGCAGCGGCCGGGGACGGACCTTCCGCCTGCGTCAAGAATTCTGCGGGTGCGAGATGGCGGAAATCCAGCCGCACGCACGCGTAGAATTTGGGCGGTCTTGCCTTAGTCGAAGAAGACGGGCTTGCCGGTCCTGTTGGACTCGTAGATGGCCTCGAGAATCTTGGTGACGACGATGGCCTGCTCGGGCTTGGTGGTGAGGGGCTTCTTGTCGTCCTTCACATGATCGATCCACGCGCGGGCCTCGAGGTCCGCGGGGTTGCCGCCGGAAAGGCCCT
Organism: Bacillota bacterium; assembly: GCA_023435435.1. GTDB lineage: Bacteria > Bacillota > Clostridia > Christensenellales > Aristaeellaceae > RUG11247. The sequence goes on from JAEYRW010000148.1 coordinate 522, forward strand.
CGAAGAAGGCCGCGCTGCCCGCCTTGAGGGAGGGCTCGGTGGTGTAGAGCTTGGAGAAGCGCTCGCCGTTGATGCGCAGCGGGCAATCCTCGGTGCCGAGCATGTCCGCGCCGGCCTTGTCGCCGCAGAGGATGGTCTTTGCCTCATCCACGAGCAGGGTGTTGAGTGCCCAGGAACTCTCAAGCACGATGGTCGCGCCGTTCTTCATCTTGATGAAGCCGAAGGCGGAGTCCTCGACGGTGAACTTCTTGGGATCCCACGATCCCCACGCGTTGGCGGCGTTCTCGGTGTCCGCGAGCTTGCGGAACACGGAACCGACGACCATGGCGGGCTCGTAGTTATCCATCTCCCAGAGGGTGAGGTCGAGCGCGTGGGTGCCGATGTCGATCAGCGGCCCGCCGCCCTGGTTTTCCTCGTCGAGGAACACGCCCCAGGTGGGCACGGCGCGGCGGCGGATGGCCTGGGCGCGGGCGTAGTAAACCTCGCCCAGATCGCCGGCCTCGACGCACTTTTTGAGGTACAGGCACTCGGGACGGAAGCGGTTCTGATAGCCGATGGTGAGCTTCTTGCCGGTCTTTTTCGCGGCGTCGAGCATCTTCTGGGCTTCCTTGGTGTTGATGGCCATGGGCTTTTCGCACATGACGTGCTTGCCTGCCTCCAGCGCGTCCACCGTGATGAAGGAATGCTGCTTGTTGGGCGTCAGGACATGCACGACGTCCAGATCGAGTTTGAGCAGCTCCTTGTAATCGGTGAAGACCTTCGCGCCTTCGACGCCGTACTCCTTGGCGGCCTTGACGGCCTTCTCCTCAATGATGTCACAGAACGCGACCATTTCGACGTCCTTGAGCTTCTTGAGGGCCGGCATATGCTTGCCGTTGGCGATTCCGCCGCAGCCGATGATGCCAATGCGTACCTTTTCCATGGGTGAATTACCTCCTGTCGTCCCGGTAGCCGGGTCTCGTATTATTTTACAATATACACCCAATATTCGCAAGCGTTTTTCATTGCGGGACGTGATAAAATGATAGAGGGGGTGATTGGGTGATTCGACTGCTCGTACGGTATTTCATCAAAGGCGGCGACCCGGGCGACCCGCAGGTGCGCGAAAAGTACGGCATGCTCGCGGGCGGCGTGGGGATCGCGCTGAATATCCTGTTGTTTTTCGCGAAATACGCGGCTGGCCTGATTTCCGGCTCCATCGCCATCACCGCGGACGCGTTCAACAACCTCTCCGACGCCGGCAGCTCGCTCATCACGCTGCTCGGGTTCCGGTTTGCGGGGAAGAAGCCGGACCTGGAGCATCGGTTCGGCCACGGACGGTTTGAGTACATCGCGGGGCTCATCGTGTCAATCGCCATCATCATGATGGGACTGAGTCTCCTGAAAGAATCTGTGGGCAGAATCTTCCACCCCGGCGCGGTGGAATTCAGCTGGCTTTCCGTCGCGATTCTCGGGGCATCCATCCTCGTGAAACTTTACATGGCGTCCTACAACCGGATGTTCGCAAAAAAAATCAGCTCCGTCGCCATGCGCGCCACCGCCATCGATTCGCTTTCCGATTCCGTGGCCACGTCCGTGGTTCTTCTCTCGGCCCTCGCGGCGCGGTTTGCCGGCCTTTCCATCGACGGCTGGGCGGGTACGGCGGTGGCGCTGTTCATCCTTTGGGCGGGCATTTCGGCGGCGCGGGACACCATCTCGCCTCTGCTGGGAAATCCCCCCGACCCGGAACTGGTGAAAAAAATATCCGAGATGGTCCGCTCCTATGACATTGTCACAGGCATGCACGATTTGGTGGTGCACGACTACGGCGCGGGCAGGCGGATGATCTCGCTGCATGCGGAGGTGCCCGCCAGCGGGGACATCATGGAGACCCACGATGTCATCGACCTCATTGAACGCAGGCTCGCCACGGAGCTCAACTGCCACGCGGTCATTCATATGGACCCCGTGGCCACCGACGACGCGCTCGTGGCCGCGGCCCGCGACAAGGTGCTCGCCGCGCTGCGCGCGCAGTTTGGGGAACAGCTTACCATCCACGACTTCCGGATGGTCACCGGCCCCACCCACACAAACGTGATCTTCGACGCGGTTCTACCGCCCGACGCAGGCACAAGCGCCGAAAAGGCAAAAGAAAAAATCAGCGCCATCGTCGAAGGGCTCGACGGCCACTACTTCGCGGTGGTGAACATCGACCTGCCCTACGTCATTTGACCGGGCACCAATTTATAGCAAAAGTCTGTTTTTGTCGCTTCGCCTCGACACTTTGCGCGGGAAATCAATGGCCGCGCGATTTATTCTGGGCGAACGGACATAAAACAGACTTTGATCTTTTCCTCAAACGATGCGAATCCATTTTTGAGACTTCAGTCTGTATGCGCATATGAACGTCTTAATGGCCCAATCAATCTTTAAAAATGTATAGATGTAAAAAGGCTCCAGGTGCCATATAAGGCCCGCAAGTGCGCCCAGGGGCACCGAGGCGATCCAGAGGAAGGCCACATCGGCTACCAGGAGGAACATCGTATCCCCGCCGCCGCGCAGCACGCCCTTGGTGAGCACAGATTGGGTGGACTGGAACACCACCATGATGGAGACCGCGAACATGAGATGGCGCGCAATCTCCGCCGTCTCCTCGGTGATGTTGTAGTGCCGGATCATAAATGGGCTGAACAGGAGGATCACGACGGCGGCAAACAGCCCGATCAGTACGCTCAATGCAAAAAATGTGACGCCCTGGCGATAGGCGGCCTCCCGCCTGCCCGCGCCCAGGGCGTTGCCCGTCATGACGCTGGACGCCTGACCCAGCCCCTGCGTGAACACCGTTGAGAGCCGCACGATTGGGGCAATGATGGCGTTGGCGGCCACAAAATAGGGACTGATGTGGCCGATAATCATGGAAACTGCGGTGTTTCCGAACGCGAGCATGGAATCGGAGAGCAAAACAGGGACGGAATAGCGCATGTAGGGACGGATGAGGTCGCGGCAGGGACGAAACAGATCGCGCACGCGGAAGCCGATTTTCTTTTCGTGGCCGAATACATAGACCGCGATGACGGCGGTTTCCACCGCGCGGGCGATCACCGTGCCCAGCGCAGCCCCGGCGATCTGCAATTCCGGCGCGCCGAGGTTCCCGAAGATGAACACCCAGTTGAAAAAGATGTTGACAAAAAAACAGACGATGGAGGTGGCCAGCGGCACGACGACATTGCGCACCGAGCGCAGGATCAGCGTGAGCGTGAGGGAAATTCCCATAAGCAGGTAGGTCGGCAGGCTCACGAGGAAGTAAATCCTGCCCTTTTCCACGACGTCCGCCGCGTTGGTATACCGTTCCATGATCCACACAGGAAACGCCGCCGTGACAAGGGTGAACACCAGCGCGATGCCCAGCGCCAGCCGGAGCATGATCGCCAGCGCCCGCTTGAGGGAGCCGACGTCCTTCCTGCCCCAGTACTGCGCCGTCAGAACCGCCGCGCCGCCGCCCATGCCCATGCAAAGAATCTGAAAGATGTTGATGAAATCATTGGCGAGGGACGAACCCGAAAGCTGAATCTCGCCGTAGCTTCCGAGCATCCAGGTGTCCATGATGTTGACGCCGATGTTGATCATGTTCTGCGCAACCACCGGCAGCGCCAGCAGCAAAACCGCGCGATAAAAGGATTTGTCCCGCACAAAAATCCGGCCCATTCGCATCCCCCATAGAACAATATAGAAAGGCATCTCCGGCCAATGGGAGATGCCTTTTATTAGCCGCCTATTTAATTATAGCATAAACCTCAATCGGTGGCAACAGGCGTCTTTTCGAGTACGGACTCAATGGTCTCCTTGAGTTCGTCGTACACGCCGTCGCCGCCGCCCAAATGGGTGGTGAACAGCTCTCCGTTGGCGTCGATGAACACCGTGTAGGGGATGCCGGAGGTGGGAAAGTGGTTGTAAATGATGTCCATCTTCTCATCCACGGCGATGGGGAAGGTGTAGCCGTTCTTTTCGATAAAGCTCTTCACCGTGTCGGCCGAGTCGCCGCAGTTGACGCCCAGAATCACAACCTGCCCGGCGAATTCCTCCGAAAGCTTCTGGAGGCTGGGCATGCTGGCCACGCAGGGCGGGCACCAGGTCGCCCAAAGGTCAACCACGACGACCTTGCCCCGATAGTTGGAAAGGGTGAACGTCTCCCCCGTCGCCAGCGTTACCGTAAAATCGTCCACAGGGTCCAGCTCCGCGGACGCGGCCGTCGCTTCATCCGTGGTCTGGGCGGCGGGCGCCGCCGTAGGCTCAGTCGTGGGCTCCGCTGTGGGTTCCGCCGTTTGTTCGGCTGTGGGTTCCGCAGTCGGCTCGGCGGTAGGCTCCGCCGTGGGTTCCGTGGTCGGCTCGGCGGTGGGCTCCGTGGTCACTTCCTGCGGGGGCTGGACCGTGGCGGCGGCGCTGACCGCGTCCGCGTTGTTTCTGGTGTACACAAAGATCAGCACAACCGCGAGCGCAAGAACCAGCACGCCGATGACCGCAAGCAACTTCTTTGTCATTTTCTCATTCCTTTCAAGTCGGGGAGGCGGCTGTCCAGCGCGCCGGTGGGACAGACTTCGCGGCATTCGCCGCAGCGGATGCATTCCCGGTCGTTGACTTCCCTCACATCCATTTTGCACGCCCGCACGCACGCGTTGCAGTGGGTGCACTTCTTCTCGTCGACGCGGATTCCAAAGACCGCCACGCGGTTGAAGAAGGAATAAATGGCGCCCAGGGGACAGAGGAAGCGGCAGAACGACCGATACACGAACACGGCGGAAACCACAACCGCCGCAAGTGCGATTACCTTCAAGATAAACAGAAGACCCGTCATTTCAAACAGGGAATGGTCGGCAATCATGAGAGGGAACGCACCCTCAAAGATGCCCACGGGACACACGAACTTGCAGAACGCGGGCGAGACGACGCCGTTCTTGACGAGATAATAGAGCGGCAGCGCGATGACAAACACCCCGAGGATCACGTATTTGAGGCCCGCCAGCACCCGGGTAAACCGGTTCTTTTTGTGCTTTTTCGTGGGAATCTTGTACAAAAGCTCCTGAATCAGCCCGAACGGACAGGCAAAGGAGCAAATCAGGCGGCCGAACAGCGCGCCGAAGAGAAGCAAAAATCCCACGACATACAGAGGAAACGCCTTCGGAAACGTGCCCAGCGCCACCTGCAGCGAGCCCAGCGGACACGCCGCCACCGCCCCCGGACAGGAATAGCAGTTGAGCCCCGGCACGCACACGTTTTTGGTCGCGCCGCGGTAAAGGGTGCCCGACGCGAATCCGCCGATGTTCGCGTTGTACAGGACCGCGGAAATGACCTGCACAATTTTCCGCGTCCGCCGCTTAGCCAATGCCGATGCACTCGAAGCAAATGAGCATCGCCTTGCGGAATACGCCGTCGTTCTGTCCCAAGATAAGCCCGACGCCAATTCCCACGATTCCCAGAATCATAAGACCGGGACCGATGAGTCTACGCATATGCGCCTCCGTTTCATCCCCTTTTTTATAAGACGCGCGCGTCCGGAAAAGGGTTTCACAAATTCACTATAACAAAATACAATCACAAAGTCCGGCACAAAGTCACAAAAGGAGTGTGGCCTGCACCACACCCCCTTCCGCCGTCATCGCCAGGCCCAGAGAAGGAGCAGCACCAGACCGATGAGCGCCGCCGAAAAGGTCAGCGCCACCGCGAGCCCCGCCAGGGTCGCGTTCCAGACGACCCGCGCCGTCTGCCGCCGGGTAAGCTGCTCCACCTGGGGACGCGGAGACGCGTCCGGCGCATGATCCTGGTACCAGGGCATACCCTCGACATTCATGGGCGCGATGACGCGCCCGTCGTCGTCGGCATAAACCTTCTTCGCCATTACTTGTCGTAGAGGTGGCAGACCACCTTGTGCCCTTCGAAGTCATATTCCTTGGGCACGACTTTTTTACAGACGTCCATGACCTTGGGGCAGCGCGTATGGAACTTGCAGCCCGCGGGCGGGTTCGCCGGCGAGGGAATGGAGCCCTGCAAAATCACCCGGTCCATGCGCACCGTGGGATCGGGCATGGGAATGGCGCTGAAGAGCGCCTGGGTATAGGGATGAAGCGGGCGGTTGAACAGCTCGCGCTTGGGCGCGTACTCCACCATTGTGCCCAGATACATGACGCCCACCGCATCCGAGATGTGCTCCACCACCGAGAGGTCGTGAGAAATGAACAGGTACGCCATGCCGAATTCAAGCTGCAAATCCCGCAGAAGGTTGATGATCTGCGCCTGTATGGACACGTCCAGCGCCGAAACCGGCTCGTCGCACACGATGAACCGGGGTTTGAGCGCCAGGGCGCGGGCGATGCAGATGCGCTGGCGCTGGCCGCCGGAAAATTCATGGGGATAGCGGTCCTTGTGGTACTCCTGCAGGCCGCAGGCGCGCATGGTCTCGGAAATATAGTCGTTCAGCTGATTTTCCGGAACGATTTTGTGTTCGCGCACGGCTTCCGAAATGATCTCGCCCACCGGCAGCCGGGGCGAGAGGCTGGAGTAGGGGTCCTGAAAGATAATCTGCATCTGCGGCCGCAGGGCGCGCATCTGGCTTTTGGAGAGGTGGTTGATGGTCTTTCCGTCGAAGACCACTTCGCCGGAGGTGATGTCGTTGAGCCGGAGAATGGTCTTCCCCACGGTGGTCTTTCCGCAGCCGGATTCGCCCACAAGACCCATGGTCTGGCCGGGCTTGATCTGGAAGCTCACGCCGTCGACGGCCTTGACGTAGCCCGTCACCTGTCCGAACAGGCCGGATTTGATGGGAAAATATTTCTTGAGGTTCCTGACCTCAAGGATGTTTGCCGCGCTCATTTGTCCGCCTCCCCGCTGTACAGATAGCACGAAACCACGTGCGTGTCCGAGAGATGCACCTCGGACGGATATTTGCCGTCGCACAGTTCGCAGCACTGCTCGCAGCGATCCTTGAAGTAGCAGAAATCTGGCATGTTGACGGGATTGGGCACGGCGCCGGGAATCGAATACAGCCGGTCCACGTCCTTGCCGACCACGGGCTTGGAGGCCATGAGCCCCACGGTATAGGGGTGCGCCGGGTGGAGGAAGACCTCCTCGGCGGTGCCCTTTTCCACAATCCTGCCCGCATACATGACCACGACGTAGTCCGCCATCTCCGCGATGACGCCCAGATCGTGGGTGATGAGCATGATGGACGAATTGATCCTGTCCTTCAGGTTGCGAAGCAGGTCCAGGATCTGCGCCTGGATGGTTACGTCCAGGGCGGTGGTGGGCTCGTCCGCGATGATGAGCCGGGGACTGCACGCGAGCGCCATGGCGATCATGACCCGCTGGCGCATGCCGCCCGAAAGCTCGTGGGGGTACATCAGGTAGACGCCCTGGGCGTTTGCGATGCCCACCATTTCGAGCGCCTCGACGGTGCGCGCCTCCACGTCCTGGTCGGACATGTCGGGGTTATGAAGCTTTATGACCTCGTCCACCTGCGCGCCGATGCGGAACACCGGGTTGAGGCTGGTCATGGGCTCCTGAAAGATCATGGAGACGATGTTGCCGCGCACCTTTTCCATGGCCTGGGTGGGCATTTTGGCGATGTCCACCGCGCGGTCCCCCATGTTGAGGCGTATGGCGCCCTTCACAATCTGGCCCTGGGGACGCTGCACAAGCTGCATGAGCGAGAGACTGGTGACGGACTTGCCGCAGCCGGACTCCCCCACCACGCCCACAGTCTTGCCCATGGGGATGTCGAAGGAGACCCCGCCCACCGCCTTTACGGTGCCGATGTCCGTGAAAAAGTATGTGTGCAGATCGTCGAATTCGACGATGTTTTTGGGGTCGCGCATCTTGGTCTCGTATTCAGCGACCGGCACGTGCTTGCGGTTGCGCCGCTTTTCAATTTCGTTCGTAATGCGCCGGTTCTCCCGGGAAATCCGGTGGGATTCCTTCGCGGAGATGTAATTGGCCTTTTTGGCCGCGGATTTCTTCCTGCCGAACATGCTCGTCACCTACCTTTTCATCTTCGGGTCGAAGGCATCGCGCAGGCCGTCGCCCACAAAGTTGAAGCCGAGGACCGTGAGCAGTATGAGGATGCCCGCCGGAATCCAGATAAACCAGTAGGCCTTCATGACGTAAATGTCCGTGGCGGCGTTGATGATGCTGCCCCAGGACGCCAGGGGGTACTTGATGCCAAGCCCCAGAAAGGAGAGCGTCGCCTCGGTGATGATGATGCCGCCCAGGCTCATCGTCGCCTGCACGATGAGAAGGGGCATGACATTGGGCACCAGGTGGCGGAAGATGCGCCGCGAGACGCGGATGCCCGTCGCCTCCGTGGCCACCATGAAGTCCTGCTCGCGCAGGGAGAGAATCTGGCCGCGCACCACGCGGGCAATGCCCGTCCAGCCCTGAAGGCCCATGATGAACATGAGCAGGAAGATGCGCGTGTACGAGTCGATGTCCAGCGTGTCCATCACCGAGCCCGCGATGATCATGATGGGCCAGAACGGGATGCAGTTGAACAGATCCACAAAGCGCATGAGCAGCGTGTCGACCCAGCTTCCAAAGTAGCCGGAGACGCCGCCGAAAATGATGCCGATGAACATCTCGATAAACACCACCACGAAGCCCACCAGCAGCGACACGCGACCGCCGTACATGAGCCGCGTCAGAACGTCCATGCCGTTGTTGTCCGTGCCGAGGATGTGATCGCCGGACGGAGACGCGTAGGTGTCGTTGAGGAGTGTGAGGGTTTCCGTGGAAATGGTGTACTGCGCGGCCACGAGGGCGAAGGTATACCGCGTCTCATTGCCCGCCTCGTCCGTCATGGTAAATTCGCCCGCGCCGTCGTCGATGGCCTTCTGGAACGCCTCCTTGAAGGATACGGTAATGAACACGTCCGGCGAGATGGCGTTGACGATGAGATCGGAGACCCCGGCAAACGCGGCGCCGTCCTTGTAAACGAGGGTGGAATCCCCGTCGCTTTCGAGCGTGTAGACGACGCCCTCCACCTCAAAGGAGGTTGCCCCCTCCGCGATGGCGCGCTCCGCCGCCGCGTGAAACGCGTACGAATCGATTGCCGGCTCGTCCGCGGCGTTAAAGGCGTCGAAAATGTTGATCGAGGCCACCGCCGCCGCCCGGTTGACGCAGATGGAGGTCGTCAGTTTGTCCTTCTGGACGATCTGATAGCGCACGCCGTCCGCCTCAAAGGAGCTTTCGCCCGCCTGCATGGCGGCCAGGAACGCGTCTTCGATCCCATCCGTCAACGCGACGTCGCCCGTCTGGGTAAATTTATATAGGTTCTTCTTGCCGGTAACGGAGGCGATTTCCGTAAGCTCCATCACCTGATAAGCCTGATTGTTTCCGAGCGGCTCCACGGTGTAGTCGACGCCGCCGGAGGAGAACACCGGACTTGCGCTGTTGACCGCCTTGATGAGGGACGCGTACGCGCCGCTTCCAAAGCTCGAATCCGGCGCAGCGACATAGCGAATCTCGCGGTTGACCGTCGCGCCCGCGAACTCCTTGGACGTATACTCGTACTTTTTGAACACCTGCGACTGGCTGTACGGGGACACGATGCCGCCGATGAAGGAAAAGGAGAACATGACCACCAGTATGATGAGCCCCGTGATGGCCAGCTTGTTGCGCACGAAGCGCTTGAACACCAGCATCGAGGGCGAAAGTACCTTAACGCGCTGCTCGTCGGACAGGGAATCTTTCCCCGTGGCCTGCAAATTGCGATCGCTTTCCATGCCTTTTCCTCCCCCCTAATTGATGCGCACGCGCGGGTCCACCGCCGCGTACATGACGTCCGCCACCATGAGACTCGCCTGGGTGAGCAAGATCAAAAACACGGAGTAGAACATGGTGAACGGAATGTCGCCCACGATCATCGCGCCGTAGGAGATGTAGCCGATGCCGGGAATCTGGAAAAGGGTTTCCGTGATCATCGACCCGGCGAACATGGACGGCAGAAGGTAGCTCATGTAGGTAACCAGCGGAATGAGGGTGTTGCGGAAGGCGTGCTTGTTGATGACCACGCGCTCGGACAGGCCTTTGGCCCGGGCCGTGCGGATGTAGTCCGCAGAGAGCACCTCCAGCATGTTGGTGCGCGTATAGCGCATCAGTCCGCCCACCGACAGCATCGCAAGCGTCAGAATCGGCAGCACCAGATGCTTACCCATGTCGAGAATTTTCCCGAACGTGTCAAGCTGCTCATAGTACCTGCCCACGATGCCGTAGAGGTCGAACCAGCCGAGGTTAATGGAAAACACATATTTCAGAATGGTGGCGAGGAAGAATGTGGGCAGCGAAAGCCCCATCAGCGCGAAGACCGTCACCGCGTAGTCGGTCTTGCTGTACTGCTTCCTGGCCGCCAGAATGCCCAATGGAATGCACGTGACCACTTCAAAGATGAATGTGATGATGTTGAGCGCCACGGAATACCAGATCACGTTGCTGAATTTCTGAACGACAGAAATGTTGTAGAGCCAGGAGTTGCCGAAATTGCCCCCCGCCGCGTTCTGGAGCCACTTCCAGAAGCCGGGGAGGATCTTGAGATTGAGGCCGTAGACGGCATTGAGCTGCGCCACGGTCTCGGAATAGCTCATGGCGCCGGGCTTCTGGGAGCGCTGGCGCGCGATGGTCTCGACGTAGCTGGACGGCAGCGCACGAACGACCGCGTACACGATCAGCGCGCCGAAGATGACGATGAATACGGCGAGTACGAGCCTTCTTGCGAGGAATTTAGTCATGCGAACCCTCTTTCCAACGGTGGATGGACCTGCCGAAAATGGGAAGGACGGCGCGCGTTTGCGCCGCCCCTCCGTTTTCCCAGACCGATCGTCAGTTCATTTCAAGCTTCTCGATCTCGCTCATCCAGCCCCAGAAGGTGGTGATGTCCGGGGTCAGGGTTGCGAGGTTGATGCGCTCGGTGGAGAAGATGACGCAGTTCTGGCGCTGGTAGATCGGAATCTCCACAGCCCAGTCGACGATGATGTCGAGAGCGATCTTGTACTCGGCCTTGCGGTAGGTCTGGTCGTCGCTGGTGCGGGCGTCCATGATGGCCTGGTCGAGGTCCGCGTCCGCGATGTGGTAATGGTTGGAATCGGAGCCGCCCATGCCCGGGGCGTTGGTGGAATAGTAGACCTGGTACATGTCGGGATCGATGGTGGCGCCCCACGCGGCGCACCACATCTCCTGGGTGCCCGCGTCGAGGGAATCCCACATGACGTTGGCGTCCGCCAGGTCGTTGATCTTGAGCTCGATGCCGATGGTGGCAAGCGCGGCGGACGCTTCGGTCAGGATGCCGAAGGACGGATGGTCGCCGGTTCCGTCGCCCGCGATGTAGCACTCATAGCTCAGCTTCGCGCCGTCGGGAGCAGCGGTGAACATGCCGGTGGTCTCGTCAAAGGTGTAACCCGCGGCCTTGAAATAGCCGACGGCGGCCGTAAGCGCGGCTGCGTACTTCTCGTCCTGGGTCATCTCGGAGGTGTAGATGGGGTTGCCGTCCACGTCCGTGGAGAAGGCGACCTTATAGTCCTCGTCGGTGGGCTGGGGCGCCGCCCAGGAGGTGTTGGAGATGGGGTAGTTGATGACCGAAGCGGCCTCACCGTAGTAGGAATCGATGGCCACGTCGCGGTAGACGGAGATGATGGTCGCAAAGCCCTTGCGAAGGTCCTTGGACTGGTCGCTGGAGGCTTCCCCGGCCACGTTCATGGTCTCGGAATTCATGCCGATGTAGCCGTAGCCAAGGTTGTCAACCTTCGAGGTGGTGATCACAGCGCCCGAAACGTCGCCCGTATCGGTGTTGTAGCTGGCGATCTCCTCAAAGCGGGTCCGGGAGCCGGTGAGCTCGCCCGCGTCGACGGTGCCGGTGGCCACGCCCGCGGCGACCTCCGCGGCGGCGGTTTCCTTGAACTGGATGTATTCAATTTTGGGCGCGCCCTTGAAGTAGGCTTCGTTCGCCTCGAAGTACACCACGCGGTTTTCATACTTCACGAACTTGTAGGGGCCGGCGCCGACGGGGTTGGCGGTCTTCTCCGCAACGATGGAAAGATCCCCGCGCGTGAAACCGTACATGCCGTTTTCATAGTCGTAGAGGCTCACGTCGCCGTAGTAATGAAGCGGCGCGATCTGGATGCCGAGGATGGAGTACACGGCGGGGGCTTCGTAGCCGTTGGTCACGACCTGAACCGTGTAGTCGTCGAGCTTGGTGATGCCCGAAATGGACTTCACGCCGCCCGCCATGCCGGCGTCCTGGGGGCCCCACAGCGCGATGAAGCCTTCGTCCACGGTGCCGTGCACGTCGGTGTCGTCGGCCGCCTCGGTGGCCCAGTACGCGTCGGGATCGCCCTCGTAGGCATCAAAAGTCTCGGCGTAGTAATCGTCGATGGTGGGATACACACCCGCCTTGAGGTCCCAGGTGTTGCCGCTCACGGAACCGGTCAGGACGCCCGCGTCGTCCAGGGAGCCGAAGCCCCACATGACCATGCCGAAGGCGATCTGGAGACCCTCGTTGGCGCTGATCTCATCGGCGGTGAAGGCCGGGAAATACGATTCGGCATAATCAAGATAGTTGGCCATGACGTAGGAGACGATGGCCTGCACGTCGTCCGTCCAGGTGGACTCCATGGCAGTCCAGTAATTCTCCTGCATCTCCTGGGTCCACGCGTCGGTATCCGCCCACACGTGATCCGCGCCCGCGGCATAAATCTGCTGGGCGAGATCCGCATACTTGTCGTACACGTCGCTGGTGGTCTGGGTGCGATAGTCCTTGAGGCCCTGAATATCATAGGAATTCAGGGTCGTGGAACCCATATAGGCTGTGTCGAGGTAAACGTAATAGGAAAAAATGATGTCGTCCGCCGTCACCGGCACGCCGTCCGAGAAGGTCAGGTCGTCCCTGATCCTGGCGGTATAGGTGGTGGTGTCGGCATCCTTGTCGTACTTGACGGAAAGGTCGGCGGGACCGGTGTATGTGTAATCGGTGCCGTTATAGGGAACGGTTTCGCCCTCAATTGCGTTGTAGATGATGCCGCCCATGCGGTCGGTGGTCATGAGGCTGATTTGCGTCATGCCAACGACATCCATGTCGTAGCCGGTATCGGCGAAGAACGGGCTGAACTTCTCGCTGAAGGGATTGTACGCCACGACAAGGGGCGTGGACGTCGCTTCATCCGCCATGGCCGGAATCGCGAGGCCGGAAAGCATCGCAACAACCAGCATGAGCGCAACCAGAGACTTCTTCATGCGTGAATCCTCCTAACATATTGATACGGAGCTGAAGATCGTTCGACTCCATAACTTCTTAAATTATAGCTTTCATTTGCGCAAGGTGTCAATACCATTTTAAATTTTACGCTATAACGATGCTGTTTTTACGCTATGGGCGGTTCAATCCGGGAATGCCTGTTTATTGGCCCACCGGTCGCGCGGGGTCCCGCGCGTAGATCGCCCACACGGCGCCGAACGCCGCGAACTGGAGAACGAGGTCGAGGGGAAAAGAGAGCGCCACCGTGCCGCCGCGCAGCCCGAGTACCCCGCAGCCGGCCAGGGAGACAAGCGTCAGAATCACCCCCGCGCGCGCGGAAAAAATCAGCCTTTTAGGGCCGCGGCGGTAGCGGGGGTAGGTCATCGATTCCTCGGCGCGCAGGATGTCGAAGGCCGCGGCCAGGCAGAAGCCTGCCGGAAGAAGCGCGATTACATAGGGAAGCCCTACGTAGAAGGCACGGGTCTCCCCCGCGTCCGAGAAGCCCGCCAGCAAAAATGCCGTGAGGGCGAGGACCGCGCAAAAAAACAGGGCGCGCTTTTTCAGCTTCAGTCCGTCGCCCGTCGCGCGGAACCGGTAATATTTTCCAATGTACCGATAGCCGCCCTTTTCCTCGTCCGGCTCGTAGTACTTTGCGTCGCTTCTCATAATAATTGCCTCCGCGTCCACCGGCGTTGCGCCTTTTTGACCATGATAGCACAAACATGAACACTTCACAACTCATTGCCAAGACCCCATTGCGCGCGGTATAATATGGGTATCACATGGTCGGAGGTATTTTCATGGAAAAATTAAAGGTGGCCATCATCGGCTGCGGCACCATCGCCAATAACTCACATGAACCCGCTTACGAGAAGGTGCGCGACATCGCCGAGGTCAAGTATTTCGTGGACCTGATCCCCGAACGCGCACAGGCGCTGCGCGACAAATATGGCGCGGGCGAAGCCATCACCGACTACCGGGTGGTTGTGGACGACCCGGAAATCAGCTGCGTCTCCGTATGTACCCCCAACTACACCCACGCCCCCATCTCCATCGACCTTTTGAAGGCGAAAAAGCACGTCCTCTGCGAAAAACCCGCCGCCGTGAACGCGGAGCTGGCCGCCGGGATGCAGAAGGCCGCCGACGAGAACGGCGTCATCCTCAACATCGGCGTGTGCAACCGCTTCAATACCGCCGTCATGAAGATCGCGGAGCTCATTCAGGCGGGCGAACTGGGCGAGGTGTACCATGTGTACTGCTCCTTCCGCTCCCCACGCTCCATCCCGGGGCTGGGCGGCGCGTTCACCACCAAGGCGCTGGCGGGCGGCGGCGCGCTCATCGACTGGGGCGTGCACTTCATCGATCTCATCTTCTATTGCGTGGGCGAGCCCGCAATCAAGACCGCGTCCGCCGCGACCTACGGAAAACTCGGAAACCCCATGAAGGGCTATACGTTCGTCAATATGTGGGCGGGCCCGCCGGATTACGAGGGAACCTACGACGTGGAGGAGTTCGTGACGGGCTTTGTGCGCACCGCGGGGCCGACCATCACCATGAACGGCGCGTGGGCGCAGAACATTCTTGAAAATCAGATGTTCATCGAGTTCCTGGGCGACAAGGGCGGCATCAAGCTCCAGTATGGCGGAAACTTCGTGCTGTATTCCACGAAGAACGGCATGCTCACGGAGACGAAGTTCGACTTCACCACCGAAAACATGTATGATGTGGAGATTCGCGACTTCCTCGAAAAGGCGCCCAAGGGCGTCAAGACCAAGGGGAACATCGACCACGCCATCCTCTCATCCCAGCTCATGGACATGATCTACAAGTCCGCCGAAATGGGCGCGGAGGTGAAGGCATGAAGTATCCGGGCGGCGTCTGGCCGGTAATGCTGACCCCGTATACGGAAAAGGGCGAGGTGGATCTCGAAGCGCTTTCCGCGCTCACCGACTGGTACATTGAGAGCGGCGTCTCCGGCCTCTTTGCGGCGTGTCAGTCCAGCGAAATCTACAAGCTGAGCCTCGAAGAGCGGGTCGCCATCACAAAGACCACCCTCGCGGCCGCCAAGGGCCGGGTGCCCGTCATCGCGTCCGGGCACGTGTCGGACGACATGGACGCGCAGGTGGCGGAGCTCACCGCCATCGCGGAGACGGGCGTCGAGGCGGTCATCACCATCACGAACCACTTCGCAAAGCCCGACGAGGACGAGAACGTATGGCTTAAAAACCTCGAAACGCTCATGCGCCGGCTCGATCCGAAGATCAACCTCGGGGCGTACGAGTGCCCCGCGCCCTACAAGCGGCTCCTGACCCCGAACATGCTGAAGTACATGGCGGAGTCCGAAAGGTTCTATTTCCTCAAGGACACCTGCTGTGACGCGCAAATGATCCGGGAGCGGCTCGAAATCATCAAGGGCTCGAACCTCGGCCTTTACAACGCCAATTCCACCACGCTGCTCGAGACCCTGCGCGCGGGCGCCCGGGGCTTCTCCGGCGTCATGGCAAACATCCACCCGGAGCTCTATGTGTGGCTCACCGCCCACATCGACCACCCCAACGCGGACATGGTCGGGGCGGCAATCACCATGGGCTCGCTCATCGAGCGGCAGATGTACCCGGTCAACGCCAAGTACCATCTCTGCGCCATCGAAAAGCTTCCCATGACCACCTTCAGCCGCGCCCAGGACGCGCGCCTGTTCACCGAATCCCTGAAAATGGACGTGCGCGCCCTCGACAGGCTCATGAACGACGTGTACGCAAAATATTGCGTATAATCCATCCCGCGGCGGCCATACTATCCGCGAGGTGATCCCATGGCAAAGAAATCCAAGGGTGGTAAAAACGCGGAGATCAACAAGAAGAACATGAAGCCCGGCGGCGGCGTCCAGAACGATCCCGAAGCACAGGACAAGGCCAAGAGCGGCGCGAAGACGCAGGGCAGGCAGGAGTGACGACGGGGAGACGGGGGGGGGGGGGGGGGGGGGGGGG